>JBCDAG010000735.1:0-1500 GCA_039186165.1 Cyanobacteria bacterium P01_F01_bin.53 | reverse complement strand
TGAGAATTAGGAATTTCCTCATCAATCTTCTCCGTTTTTCTTAAAAAACACTGATTTCAAGATTTGTATTCCCGATGTCCCTTATATCGAAACAACCGGTGAACGAACCGTACCTGGGCTCAATTCGAATTCGAACGAAGCTGGAACGCTCGTTCCAGCACATAAATGGGTCAGTAGCGCAAACTGATTTAGATAGGTAAGTTTCGAATGTTAAAGAACGAGGGCAGCAAAGAATATGCTTGGAAGTAGCAAACGAAAAGCAAAGAACAAATTAAAAAAACATGACACTAGCCATCTTGGATCCATATTGCCCCAACCGCTTACCTTGCTCTTTTAGACCCCATAGGAAGGAACCGCGACGACGATTTTTCTCCACCTCTTCAGACGAATCTCGGTCAATTGACGCCTTATTATCAGTGTCGGATCCCCGTCCAGTCTCGCGGAGAGCAGGCGCTTGAAAGCCCGATATCGTAAGGTCTGCTTGGGCCAGATTGCAGGCGGAGGAGTCTAGCTGGGACTCGTGTCAACGAAGCAATAGCTTTGTATCGTGCGTGGATCGAATCTGAGTGGTTATCTAACTGGGCCATCGCATCTTAAGAACACGTTTGTATCTCAGGTTGTCTGAGCGCTGCAAACATCAGGACAGAGAGCTTTTCTTGTTTATTTTGCTTGGTCCGTTGTCTCCAAAGATAGAAGACTTTGAGTAGGTTTGCGTCGCTAATTAAACAGCCACAGAAACGGCAAAGTTGAGCAAATACCGTGTCACAGATATGGTGTCGGGATTTGAAAAGATATAGCATTTTCAAGTCAATATTCTGAGGAGGAACAGTTATCAGTGAAGATGAGTATGTGTGATACGATGATGGGTACCCAGATTTTCTACCCATTCTAGTGCAAGCCTCGCAGCTCGATAACACGTGTCATGCTGGCGGTATTATTTCCGCGTAGACGGCCGAGGCGTATTAAATCACCGCAGGTTTTCCCGCTCGAGCGTCTGAAAACGTCGCCGCGGCGCGTAGGGACGGGATAGTTCGTCTTATTCCCACTGATTTTGTATCATCTTGACTTAAGCTATGGTCGCGGGGTCAATTGTTACCCATGCAGTTCTAATAAAAGCAATAAGATAAGCCACCCCCTTGGTACGAAACGCAGGTTTACCTGATATATCTGTTTGTAAAGCCAATTATAGGATATCTTTGAATCGGTCCAAATTTCACAATAAATTACTGATGGAATTTTTTAAAAGTTCCCCATTCGGTGTAAGAGAATTTTCCAGTGGCTCACAAGCTGTGGAGCGTTTGCTGCGTGGTGTCAGCTGCGAAGCTCGATGCCTAGCATAGCCCAATGCCCTGCTCTGCGACATACAATAACGTTACACTTGAAAAACAGTTATGCTCCACTTGTTTTGCCACCGTAATTCCAGACTTGTTCGTAATGTATTTCTCCCTACTGAATTTTTTGCATGTTTTCTTCTATGCGAATTGTCATGGCGCAAATTCT
>JBCDAG010000734.1:0-1518 GCA_039186165.1 Cyanobacteria bacterium P01_F01_bin.53 | reverse complement strand
GCAGCTTCCAGCCCCAGTAACAGGGCCTCAAACTCTTGGCCAGAGGTGTACCGGGCTTCGGCAGTAGCCACCAAAGACGCAACTTCACCTTCCACTGCTTTTCTCTGACTACGAAAGGCGACAATACTAGTGACGCCAGCTAGGATGGCTACGGTGCTGGCGACCCCTAGGAGTCCGCGCAAAATCCAAGTTTGACGTTTTTCCTGTTGCTCGGCGGCTGCGAGCGCATCCTTACTAACCTGCAGAAACGTTTTTTGTAGTTCCGTAGCAGGGGGATATTTCTCTTCGTTTTCTGCCCGTTTTAGCCAGTATTCAGCTACTGCAAACTCGCTACCCCGTAGTAATAAATCATTGCTTTTACCTTCTTGTTCCCATTCTGTTGCCCGCTGCAACCACTTAGTATGGCTACTAACATGGGCTCGATCCGTATCTAATGTACGAATTAGCTCACTAAAATTAGCGTAAAAGTCACCATGATGTTGGTTGAAATCAACCCATTGCAGATCCCTTAGGGTGGTCGGTAACTTCGCCCCATCAACCGACCGATGGAGTACGGTCACAATCCGCTTATTGAGACTTTGAGCGTAGTCTACTTCGCCATTACAGTAAGGGGAGTTAACCGAATCAGGCGAAATCACAAATACAAAATTGGCAGAGTTCTTAATGCCCTTGTAAATCTCCTTTTGAAACTCACTCCCCGATGCAATACTTTCTTGATCAAACCAGGTGATTTTTCCTTGGTTTTGCAACGCTTCATTTAGCTTGCGAGCAAAATCTGCATCTGCCCGAGAGTAAGAGATAAACACCTCGGCAGTAGCGCTTTCAGGCTGTTGTGCACTTTCATAGATAAAGGTCTCATGCAAAGTCGTTGGTAGATGTAACGTGCGCTGCTGTGCGACTTTTAGCCACGCCTCTGCCTGGAGTAGATTATAGCCCCTGAGCAAAATGCTGGGATTTTTGTTTTGGCGTTCCCACTTGAGGGCCTTGGCTAGCAACACCTTATGTTGTTCATGGTAGCCACTATCCTGGTAAAGCACATTCAGCAATCGGCTCTCATCCAGGGCATAATCGTCCTCATCCTGGTTGTCGGTCAGGTCGATGTACTGTAGGTCTCTGAGGGTGGCAGAAATCTGTTCTACAGGGGTCGGCTTCACTAAAATGGGAACGACTCGTTTATTTAGAGATAGCGCGTAATTTATTTCTTGCTGACAGTAGTGCGACTTTAAAGATGCAGACGACAATAGATACACCAAGTTGTCAGCCTGTTCAATTCCTCGATTGATTGCCTTCTTAAAATCCTCACTGGTTTGAATATCAGTTTTATTCGTCCAAACTGTAATCCCATGGCGTCGTAAAGATTGGCGAATTTTCTCCATCTCTGCTGAGTCTTCCTCTTCCGCATAGGAAAGAAAGACCTGGGTCATTAAGTTGTTGGCATTTTTAATACTTTCAGTAATAAACTCACAGTGGAGATCGGTGGGCTCACAGGGGGCTTGTTCCTGATCAAAGGTCACCTGT
>JBCDAG010000733.1:0-1536 GCA_039186165.1 Cyanobacteria bacterium P01_F01_bin.53 | reverse complement strand
GATCGGTTGGGCCTTACAGATACCTGTGAAGTATCACCAATTTCTGAGCAGTATTTTTTCAAAAGAACCTGATTTTTCAACCTACCAACAAGGGATGTTTTTATTGGTAGGCACCGTTATGGTATCGGTCATCGCTAGCTTATTTTTCCGTCCAGAAGTTAAAAGCGCTGATATAAGTTGAGACTTATACAAGAAGGAAATTTTTCTGTAGGGCGAGGATATGGCGAAGCCATTCCTTGCCGCGGATGCACTTAGGATGTCTAAGTTCGAAACGAAGTAAGTCTCACCTTCATCCGATGGCAAGGAGTTGCTTGCAGCAACATCCTCGCCCTACAGAAAAACTACCAAACTATAAACACTTCCACTTCTGCAAAAATCTCAAGTTAACTCATCAGCCACCCGGAATGCCATTTGGTGATAGAACGATCTGCCAGAGTTGGATCTCTCTTACTCGAAACGAACCAGCGCAAGACTATAGATAATATTTCCACATTCTATAAAAACCCTCGTCATAGCTTTCTTGAATGAGATGCCAGTTTTTGTAACCGACGTGTTCAAACATTCCCAAGGAAAAGACCCGGTCAAACTCCCCGTGAAGATCACGGTAATCCTGCAATCGAATTTCTACCGGCAAACCCTTGTAGGTCTCTCGCGCAACCGAGACTTGCTCTTTCGAAACAGTGACACCGAGAACTGTGACGCTGATAGCGTACAGCAGTGAATTTAGCAGCCCCTCCCCAATCACAACTATAGATAAGCCGCCGGTCCAACATGAGCCTGAAAAGGTCGTTACCTAAATCGTAATGCCTCTTGCCGACACGAAAAGCACGGGAGTTTTTTTGAAGATTGAGTAGTTTGGAGTTCAGAGCTTCAAACACATCTCTTGATGTCTTAACTTTATTAAAATTTTGGCGAAGCCGATCTAATGACAGAATTACCTTGGATGATGAATGGTAAATCTTGAGCTAAGCAAGATCTTGACCGGTCGCAGGGGCTTTAAGCTCGTCGCGAAAAGCATAGATATCTGCCTTGAGTTCAGGATCGATAGAAAAACCCAATTCTTCGTTTTCCAGCAAGTCAATGGCTGCTTGTAGAGTTTCCTTAGCTTCTTCAATTTCACCGGCGTGTTGAAAGCAGTCTGCCGCGTAATAGAAATAGGTGGGACTTAGAACGAATGGCATCATCAAACGGTAACAGTCAGCGGCCACCTGAACACCGGCGCGCTCCCACACAATCGTAAAGTTCCCGACATAAGGTTGTGGTTCGTCTGGGCGTAAGACTTGCAGCACATTATACATGGCGACGGCGTCATCCTTTTTCCCATTTTCCATTGCGATACGCGGAATCGGAAGCAAATTAGCCCAGTCTTCATCCGGGCATACTTCCAATGCACTGGAGATGCTTTGCTTTTCTAGAAATGTATTCAGCCGCTCTTTGACTTTGGCGGCAGAATTGGTGGGATCTTGCGCAAGAAGCAAATCCCATCCTTTCGACATCGCCTCGCGTTGCTGCGTCAGCAATTGCGGCATGATTTTC
>JBCDAG010000732.1:0-1538 GCA_039186165.1 Cyanobacteria bacterium P01_F01_bin.53 | reverse complement strand
TAGAGCAGGGCGGTTAAAGCTCACTTTCCGCTGACAATTCCCTCAATCTTGTTTCCAACTTTTGATACAAGAATTTCTTTGCACCTACAGCGCCGAGAAGATCGACCACCTGAACAACCATGTTTTTGGTTTCTGGATTCGGTTAAATTGTCCAAATATGACTTTCCCCAGACAATACCGCGGAACGGGTTCTTGGACATAAGCCGAGATTAGAGAAGGGCGGTTAAAGCTCACTTTCCGCTGACAATCCCCTTTCCCTGACAATTCCCGCCCGACATCTTGTTCGTGCGTGTACTCATTTTTTAGATACATTTGGTGAGAAATTTATTGCACCATCCACCAGAACGCTTTCCAGCTCTGAGAGCATGTCTAACTCGGTCTCAAATCCCGCAATGCTCATCTTGATCAGCACGTGAGCCAGCCTGGCATCGGATCTATCTATCTCTTTTAGGATTTCCAAGGTTTGCAGATCGTTTTTGATTTCATCTTTTAGAAACCGGGCTCTATCAGCAAGTTGTAGTCTGATAGTATCGGGTGAAGATAGCAAAGCAAGCGCTGACCATGTAGTAAACACGGATGGTAATCTCTGCTGGCTCCATGAGTGTTCGGACAGTTTTTCCGCAATCATCGGAAGCGCATTTGCACTGACCATATAAGTAGTCTTTTCAGGGCCTTGCGAAGGGCTGTTCTTATCAGCGCGTTCCAGCAATCTCTCTCTCGCTAATTTGCGGATCGAATAATAAACTTGAGGTCTGGATACTTGCGCCCAATTCTCAATGTGGCGCTGCTTCAGAGTCTTAATCAACTCATAACCATGCATTGGTCCCTCGTAGGCGAGAACGCTTAGCACGACAAGGTCCGCATTAGTCAATCGCAAAACCAAATCCTCTTTTTTCGTTTCCAGTCTGAGAGTTGAATCTCAGGTCCGCAATATCTAACAGTGTTTGACAACTAGTATAAATGATACTAATCGTGTTTTCGCAAATTTCATCATATTTCATCGAAGGCTTCGCGTATGCGGTTAATTAAGACTACCCCAGTTGTCTTGGCTGCTTTAACCTTGGTCAGCTGTTTTGAAATTACGCAGGCTCAAAACCTTTCAGAAACCGAAGCAGACGTTGAAGTCATGGTTGTTGGAACCTTCCATTTTCGAGGAGGTGGCGGACTAATTAGCGTGGAACTGGCAGATACCTTATCCGAAAAACGGCAGCGTGAATTCGATGATCTCGTTGCCGTATTAGCAGGATTCAAACCAAATGCGATAATTCTTGAACGGGTAACTGACGCGCCAGATTTCATTGATCCGTTCTACGCAGATTTCAACAATCAAATGTTGCTAACAAACCGCAATGAAAGGGTGCAGGTCGGGTATCGCCTTGCCGATTTTCTGGGAATCTCCAGAGTGTATGGGATCGACGAACAAACCTCAGACGGCGAACCTGAATATTTCCCTTTCGACCCTATTCTGTCTCTTGCCAACGAACAAAACACAATTGGCGAAATTCAAAGTACCATAGCTGATGCATCTCGACTCCTTT
>JBCDAG010000731.1:0-1545 GCA_039186165.1 Cyanobacteria bacterium P01_F01_bin.53 | reverse complement strand
CGGATTTTCTTATGTCAACCGAAGAGAAAGGTATGGTTACTTTCGGGCTGACATCTGATAGGCCTTTGGACTTGTACCGTACTTTTTTTTGAAGGCCGTTGTGAATGAAGCGTGACTATCATAGCCGACGGTACGCGCTGCCTCAGCCACCGTCATCCACGGCTCTAACAGTAACTGCTGAGCTTTTTCTAAGCGGCGATCGCGTAAATAGCCAAATACAGTGGTGTTGAAGACCTCTTTGAAGCCCCGCTTAAGGTTGTAGTCACACATCCCGACCTGACGCGCTAACTCCATCAGTGAGGGTGGGTTAGTGAGATTGTTCATCAAGATTTCTTGAGCGTAATGAATGCGATCTCGATTGTCGAGACCGGCTAAATTAGCCTGAGCTTTGTCCTGGTGAATATCGGCTTCTTCCTCGATTAGCAACGCTAGCAGCTCTATCGCCTTACTTTCTAAATACATCCGCTTGGTCAACCCTTTGTAAGGGCACTGGAGAATTTGCTGCAGCAAGGCGTTCATCATTAATGATGTTTCGCCAACCCGCTTGTAGCAGGCACTCTCGCTGGGTCTAATCAAATGTTCAAGCGCTGGTGGTAATTCTTCTGATGCATCGCTAACGAAAGAACGCAGCACTTCTGGCCGAGCAAAAATCGTCACGAAAAGGAATGGCCCCGTATCCGTAAAATCTTCAGTGTTTCGGTCTATGAGGCCGCTACCGTGCAGAAAAAATTGTCCTTTATTGATCGAGAAGCTAGCTTCTCTGCCAGAGGTAAAGTCTACAGTTTTTTGTTTTCCGAAAAGGATAAAATGCCACTCTAATAGCCGCACCCGAGTAGGGTGCTCTACGATAAGCCGATCTTGATTTTGCGTTTTCTCAATAAACAGCCATATTCCTTCGCGCAACGAGATCAACCGCATCCATCCATCGGTAAATCGTCCTGGGTAATGCCGAGTGAAATCCAATTTGTCAGTGGCATCAAAATGCAGTTCCTCCTGGTCTGATTCTTGGAACTGCCCTTCATATTCCAGCCAGTCTAGGGAAATAGTCATGATGCTGAAGGTAGATAGCAGAAAAAAGCCTCTTTAGGCTAAACGCTGGCTTCCAAACGTTAGCGCACTGCTCGTTCGCTCTTACACATACAGTTTTCACATTTATCAACTGTCATTAGCCAGCCTTATTGATAATATCGACCAAATTTGTAATTTGTCCAGGACGGTGTTTTTCTTTTCCGAAACGGCGTTTTCCACCTGCCGCTTGGCCATCCGTAGTATGGTTGCCTCAGTGCGATTACTGAGTTTCATTCTCAATAATCGCACTGAGGTTTTGCAATCCACCAAAGAGCCCTGTTGCAGGAATCTCTATATATCTTTTGCAACGTCCTTGTTTTGCATGCACTCAAGGAGTTCTCTAGCTTCTGATGTCGCCGATTAGACGACCTATTTGACCCTGCGATTAATAGGTACAGCCCGCGTCAGCTTTCTGAGCTGGTGCGACTTAAGGCTGTGTCCTGACCCAATGCACTAATTACTGACCGCAACAAATCT
>JBCDAG010000730.1:0-1572 GCA_039186165.1 Cyanobacteria bacterium P01_F01_bin.53 | reverse complement strand
CTACAGCACCAGACAAAATTCCACCAGAGATTCAACAGATTCAGTACATTGAGTCGATTGACTTAACCGATAATCTTGCAGAGGAAGATTACACGGCTGATGAGGATAAACTTTTAGAGACTCTGAAAAGGGATGCTCCTTACCATTGGGAACACAAAGAACTTTTGGTCAAGGCGCTCAAGTGGGCACGGCAAGAAGATAACCCTAGCATTCTGCTAAGACATCATAGCTTGAGGCACTATACAGCCTGGCTTAAGTTAGCTCAACAACGAAAAGCCCATGGACCCACGCAACTCCAAAAAGACTTTGTAGAAGCGAGTACCCAACAGCCCCCCGATGTGACCGTGGATGTGTTTATTGCATCATCCTCGGCAGATATCGATTTTGCTAGAAAATTAAACGAAACCCTCCAGATTCAAGGACAGTCCACATGGTTTGAGCAGGAGAGTTTACTCACTGCAGCTGATTCTAGTCAAGAAATTACCAATAGCATTGCCGCCTCTGAAAATTTTGTTTTCCTGCTGTCGCCTGATTCAGCTGCATCTGAAGAATGTATGGGAATGCTCAATGATGCAGTGGCTGCAAATAAACGAATCCTGGTGATTTTATATGCGGCAACCCATGGAGTTCAACCATCAGAAGTAATCAAAGAGCCCATTGTTTTTGACTTTAGGCAGCAGGACGAAGACTTTTTAAGTAACTTTGGAAAACTCTATCGAGCCTTAGAAAGTAATCCAGAACATATTCGTGAACACACTCGCCTATCCATGCGGGCTAACGAATGGGAGCAGGAAGACTACGACGATAGTTTTTTACTGAGGGGAAAGACGCTAGCATCCGCAGAAACATGGCTTAAGGACACTGAAAACAACACCCCCCCACCAACAGACCTGCAACGACGATATATCCGCGCTAGCCGCGAACAACCCCTACGCAGAGTCAGTCCATTGGCAGTGGGTTTATGGGGAGCTGCAGCTACACTGGTCGTCGGTGTTGCCAACATTCTCGGCATGTTTCAACCGGTAGAGTTAGCTGCTTACGGACATCTCCTGCGACAGCGCTCCGCAGAAGAGGTGGACGATCGATTTTTGATCGTAAAGGTTGATCGCACCAGTGGTTTCTATTTACGTGGCAAACTCATCACAGGAGATTATGAGCCTGGCATCAGCAGCATCCCTGATCAGGCACTGCTAGAAGGGTTACAAGTATTGGAAGCCCACGAGCCAAGACTCATTGGGTTAGACTTCTATCGAGATTTTCCTGCTAACAACCCTGAACTGGCAGAACGGCTCCGAAGCACGGAAAATATCATTGGCATCTGCAAGGCAACTGCAGGTGAAGCCATACTACAACAAGAAGCCGGGGAACTTAGCAATACGGACTTGGGGGGCTATAAACCGATCGCGGAAGTTGCGATTAGTGATTACCCAAACCGCATTGGGTTCAATGATCTACTAGATGACGGTCATGTTTTAGTCCGCCGTCATTATCTGTATAAGGAGCTTGATCCTAGCGTTTGCCAAGTACGATCAGCCTTTAGTTTGCTGTTAGCACAGCACTATTTAGAGGATG
>JBCDAG010000729.1:0-1605 GCA_039186165.1 Cyanobacteria bacterium P01_F01_bin.53 | reverse complement strand
CTTGAGCGATGCCCCGTAAACCTAAGAAAAAATGTATCGAGTGTGCGACCCTCAGTACGCAAGAGGCAAGGCAAGTGCATGGCTCGAAAAAGGATGGCTGCTGGGACGAGAAGCTTTGCCATCGCAGGCGTACTTATTACCGGAAACGGCGAGAGGGGAACGAAAGGCGTCGGGCTGAGTACCGGCAGAAGGTCGCAGGTGAGCAAGTCGTTGGGAGCCATGTCGAGACCGTCTCGCTATCGGTTGCTGAAGACTCTGTGCCGTATGCCAATCTGTACATCTGGCGGGAGAAGCGGAAGGATGCGCCGATTCATGCGATCGCGGCCAGTGTGTTTCAGGATGGTTCCAAGGTGCTAGAAGTAGCCCCTATTCACTGTGCGGGGTATCGAAAACGTCAGATTGAACGGTATGTACAAAAAGAGGTGATGGGTTATTTGAATGCCCGGTTTGGGATTACCTTCTTTGCTGAGGAAATTCGGCTAGAACCCATTGAGTGTCGGATTGAGGGTTGTCCTTTTAGTGACCGTCTGGAGTCGGGAACGGTGAGCGATGGTTGATGTGCTTCGGCAACTAGAGCTGAATTTAGAAGTGGCGATTGATGAGGCTAATGAAGTGCCAGAGCAGGCGGATCTCATTAGTATTTGGACATTGTTTGAGGATGATCTTGCTGGGTTGCCTCGGCGAGAGCATCTTAGAGTAGCGGGCGATATTTTGATGCAGCTGGCTGGGCTATGTGAGACGAAAGCTGATTTGCTTTGGGAAGATTGGCAGGATGCCCACAATGCCGATGGCCCTGTAATGAGCAGTGACTGGTTGCAGGGAATGACCCGTCAGACTCAGGAATTGGATTTTTCGGATTTGGTACAGCGGTCGTATCGAACAGGTGAGTCGACTCAGGTTGAAGAGAGCGATGAGTCTCTTATTGGCGCAGCGGAGAAGACTGCCGTTCTGGAAATGCTCGACGCTTTAGGGGATGAGGATTTAAAAGCGCAGGCAATGGCCGTGTCCCATTCGGAAAATGTCTCTGACTGGGTGAAGGCGCTATCGGCTAGACAATCAGATGTGCCACAACGCTTGGTTGATATTCAGGTACAGTTGAAAATGCCAATGGTGGAGGTGTGGCTTGCGGCGCTGCTAGGTGGATTTTCGCTGGAGCAGCGCGGTAGTTTTTATGAGACGCACGAGGTTTGGGTCGGGGCCGGTCAATGAAGATGGTTTGGGTTTAGCACGCTAGGAAGGGCATAATAGCTCTCATTGCTGGTAGACGAATTTTCGACTCACCTGGTGCGTCGCAGCTAAGTAGCTAACGGGCTGTGAGCGAGCAATTGCCTGGATGCCGATGTCTTTGCGAACATCAGGAGACAGGCTGGCGGCGACTGAAAGGGCTGGACTCATGTGGGGCGATCACTGAAGGGGGCTGGCGACGACCAGTCTATGTGATCGCGGTCCAGCACTGTTTGATCTCAGCGTAAAGTGTAACCCTGGTTTGAGCCATGCCCTCTTATATCCTTTTTGCATATATGGTGTAGAGCAACTCTTGGGCATTATGATCAGAAAAAACTGGATTCGTGACGCCTAAAATTGAGTAAGCTAGAAATCTTGGTG
>JBCDAG010000728.1:0-1675 GCA_039186165.1 Cyanobacteria bacterium P01_F01_bin.53 | reverse complement strand
TGCAGCACCTGGCTTCAGGTGAGCTGAATGATTATGAATACGAATCTTTTGAAGGATTAAAAGAAAACTGGACCAGTGCCCTGGTGAGCTATCTCTCCTGGGAATCTCAAAATCTAACAACTACCGCAGTGGAGGCCTGAGAATCTGACCTATGCATAAGCGATTTGTAAACCATTGCACCATTGAACTCAGCTTGACGCCCCAAGGGCCAGTCTTGATCAAGTCTGGTAAGGAAGGTGCGGACCCCACTAAACCAGACATGGAGTTTGTTGAAACATTCCATAACGGTGGACGTTCGATTTACTTTCCCGGCAGTTCTCTTAAAGGAGCGATTCGTGCCCATGCAGAGCGAATTGTTCGCACCATTGGCTCTAGTGAACGGCCCAGAGATTTGCCAACTGGTGATGCCGATACTCCCCGACCTCTATGGGCCACCGATCCTCTAGATCGGAAAAGCTATAGCTATATAGAAAAAGAAAAGGATACTCAGAAAGTCTATCGTTGGTCGTCGTTTACCGATCAGCTATTTGGCAGCATTGCGATTTCTAGCCGTCTGCGCATTGAGGATGCCTACCCGGTAGATCCTAAACAAGTCAAAACGGAAGAACGCAATGGGGTGGCCATTGACCGAGTATTTGGTTCTGTGGCAGTGGGTCCGTTTAACTATCAGGTTTGTACTGCGGGAGAGTTTCGCACCAAGCTACACCTGAAGAATTTTAGTCTAGAGCAGCTAGGGCTAATTGGTCTAGTATTACGAGACCTGAACGACGGCTGGTTTGGTTTAGGGTTTGCCAAGTCTCGCGGTATGGGGTTAGTAGAGGTCAATCTCCAAAAAGCTACCGTTGAGTATCCAGGCTGTGTTTTACAGGGTGAGCAAATCAGCCTGCTAGGCAGTAGCCAAAAGTGGCCCCATACATCACTGATTGGAGCAGGAGCCTTTTTAGACAACACCGAGCGTCAAAAGTATGGCTTTCCTCCCGATGATATTCAAGAGACGCCAGTCGCAGCTGAGGAGATGGACTATGGTCTGGGAGTAAAACTTACCTGGGAAGGCGATCAAGTCGGGGACCTATTTACACGGGCAGTCACGTCCTGGCGACAGCGATTGGAGGTAGCCGCATGAGTGAAAGGACAGCTTTCGTAAGGACAGCAAATAATATCGAGCAAGGTGTTCTTCAGTCACTGATTGATCAACACGTAAGTGAGCAAGCGTGGCGTTTTCTCAGATGGCCAGATAGGGTCGAACTACTTGAGCCAGGAGAATCAATTGATTACTCATGTCGAGAAGGTCAAGTGTTTAATCAGGATTGTGAACTACGTTGGAAGCGTCAAGGTGAACACTATAGTGTTTTGCTGTTGTCTGTTACTACAAGTTCTGAAAGTGAAGAGACATTGAAAAATGTTGGTGACGGTTGGACAGCAGAGGATCGCGACGCTAATTTTTATCCTCCTGCAGAAACTCGATTCCCAAAAGGGTTAACGTATTCTGATGCACTTGATATTGGTCAGCGCTATTTTATCGATAGTGCAACAGCAACAGTACAATTTACAGCGTTGAGGGTGAAATAATATGGCTAACCCTAATCGCCCAATTCTTAAAAAGAACTCAGCAGAGGATGAGGGACCAGACAAGCCCTATGAGTTGGTTCCATTTCCCAAGCAGCGTCCCTTTCTT
>JBCDAG010000727.1:0-1696 GCA_039186165.1 Cyanobacteria bacterium P01_F01_bin.53 | reverse complement strand
GCTTGATGCGGATAGTCAGTTTGATGCCCTGGGCCTTTACGTCCAAGATCAGATCAATCTGCTGGATAATCTGAAGCTACTGCTGGGTGTGCGCTATGAAATCGTTGAGCAAGAAATCATTAATGCTCCCACATTTTTTATTCCAAACGGGTCTGAAATTATTCAAAATGATGAGGCCTTGAGCCCCCGATTTGGTCTGGTATATCAACCCGTTGAAGAGTTGTCTCTGTATGGCAGTTTTAGCCGTTCGTTTACGCCAAACTCAGCCACCACTGTTCAGGGTGAATTTCTAGAACCCGAACGGGGAGAGCAATTTGAAATCGGTGCCAAAGCTGAACTGCTGGGGGGGAGATTGACGGCTAACTTAGTACAGCGTAAATTAAGTTTTAGGGCATGAGAAAGCCTCATTATCTGAGTTAATCTGTTGATAATGACGATGAAGTTTGTGCCGTGCTTTCCCAATAGAGAATTGCCAGTCGATAGGAATGCGTTTTTGATGCCGTTGTGCAACCAAGGCCAACACTTCTTGCTCTAACTCTTTGAGTGAGGGAATGCGCCGATGTAAGCAACCTCGTGCTAGCGCTGAGAACTCAATTTCAATCATGTTGAGCCAACTGGCGGATTTAGGGGTGTAGTGAAACTCAAAACGCTGTGCTAAGGCAAAGGCTTCCGGAGCAGGCAAGTGCTCATAGAAAGAACTCGCATTGTGGGTATTGAGGTTATCCTGCACCAAGCGGATTTTGAGTGCCTCAGGATATTGCTTGATAAGTGCCTGACAAAACAATGCATATTCGCGCTTTGTTCGTCGAGGATGAACCTGAGCTAGACGTTTTCCACTCAAAGGTTCAATTGCTGCCAATAGTGCACAAGAGCCCAGCTTTTCATAGGCATAGTGTTCCTTTCGAACTTGTCCGGTTTGGAGGGCAATGGGTTCAACAATGTCGCCAATCAAAAAACACGGACGCTCATCAAAACAAACAACTGGATACTGAGGGTCATAGGGCAATGTGTATAGCCATAGAATTTGCTCCATCTGAGCAATAAAACGGCTGTCAAGTTTGCCGACACACCACGTCTTCTTGAGATGAGGCTTTAATTCGTTTTTTTCAGAATCTGACCGACTTGGGTATGGCAGATATGCTCGCAGTAGTTGAGTTCAACCGCTTTGTCGGCCAGTAACCTCAGATTCCAGTGACTGTGGCCTTCTGGTGGGTCACTACAGGCTAGGGCTGTGATCTTCGCTCGTTGGTCTCCATCAATCTCTACTGGTCGACCCGACCTTGGTCTATCATGCAGCATTTGCAATCCTTCTTTTCGGTAGCGTTTCACCCAATTGCTGACGGCGCTGCGTGAAACATCTAGTGTTTCAGTAATTGCTGTAATGGTCTTTCCTCGATCCAACTCGAGGAGGGCTGTGGCTCGTTTGAATTGTTTTGCTCCTATCTGTCCTTTTTTCAGTAGGGCTTTGAGATAGGTTCGCTCTCTTTCGTTTAACGCTAAGGGCTCTTTCGGCATGGCTTGACTCAATACGGTTGAGGGTACTTTACCTGCCTGAACCCTGCTCAAGATATGCCGCTTAATTTAATTTACAGAGTACTTATGTGAGTAAGATAAAGTCCTGGATGAATTTTAAGAAGTCGTGTAAATCATTTTGGGTTTCAATAGACTTTTCAAATTCACAGTAGCTTGTCCTATT
>JBCDAG010000726.1:0-1707 GCA_039186165.1 Cyanobacteria bacterium P01_F01_bin.53 | reverse complement strand
TGGAGCTGGACCTCGCAGTGGTGATATCCAAGCTTTTCAAGCGCTGGGAATCTCAGATCCTGCAGACTTTGTAATTGTTGCCGGCATTATTGAATTCTCTGCGGCTATAGGTGTTGGCTTAGGCCTTTTCACACGCTTAGCCTGTATATCGACTGTAATTTATTTGATGGTAGCAACCGTGATGGGCCATCATTTCACGCTGGGCTTTATTTGGGCCTCTACTGGCGGCGGCTGGGAATATCCCGTACTTTGGTCTGTCTTAATTCTTAGCTTTGTTTTTGGTGGAGGCCGATGGATGTCATTAGATGAAGTTATTAGCGAACATATAAAATTACCTAAGTGGGTGAACGTTATCATGGGCGATACGTCCTCCCATTGCCACACTCGCCTAATGAAACCCAAATAAATCAACGCTGTTGTAAAACTACTCTTGTGATAGTTTAGACACTACATGACTTGCAAAGACAACAAATGACTTTTAAGTGATAATCAATTTCAAAATATCAAAACAGGTCAAATAATAATGCTGGAGATGTAAAAAAATGAATGAAATAGGAGCATTAATAATTAGTTGGCACTTATTCGTGCAATCTTATAGTGACCATAATCCGTTGACATACGGCATCATGAGTATCTCTGGAATTCGCAACCATGATGTGTGCATGGAACTTGGGCAAGAGTGGCAAAAGAATTGGACTAACGACGAAATGACCGCTACGTTTGAGTGCAAGCCTGAATATAGGGAGGCGCGAGAAAGCTAATTATTATGCTTATTTAGGTTTTCTATCTCCACTATCTTCAATATAAAAATTGACGCGCCCTTAGATCATTGGCATAGATCGCGAGCGCAATTGACTGCACCGATTTCGATTTGACTGAAGTACCTTAAATTGCTCGCCACACTGATACTCCGTGACTTTGACACCTTATCCGAGCTAGACTTATTTATCTTTAAACACATTATAGATGTCACTAGCCATGAAATACGAAATCAGCTGCCTCATCGATAGCCAGAATGGACTGGGCGAGGCCCCTCTTTGGGTCGAAGAAGAAAAAGCGCTCTACTGGTCAGACCATGTGAATTATCTCATGTCGCGATGGGACGCGACGAGCGGGAACGTCAAGGTTTGGAACACCCCTGGTCCTATTGGCTCCTTCGCAATGCGACGGAATGGTGGCATGGTCGGTGCGTCCGACAAAGGCTTTCTGGAATTCGATCTGCCTAGCAATACCTTCAATACTCGAGTAGCTCCGACACATGTTCACCCGGAAAATCGCTTCAACGACGGCAAATGCGATCGCCAGGGCCGGTTCTGGTGCAGCAGTATGAACAAAAACATCTATGCCAAAACTGCCGCAATCTATAGCCTGTCTCCAGATTGGACGGTGACGCGTCATGCGCACGATTTTACTTTCAAGGTCAGCAATGGAACAGCTTTCAGCCTGGATGGCCGAACGATGTACTTCTCTGACACGATTGGCGATCAGGTTTGGTGCTTTGACCTGGACCCCGACGATGGCCAACTTTCAAACCGTCGCCCGTTTTTCTCGACTGCGGATCGCTTGGGCATGGTTGATGGCGCCACGGTCGATGCTGAGGACTGCTATTGGTGCTCGCTTGTGGCCGGCGGCAAGTTGCTTCGCCTCGATCCGAAAGGAAGGGTGATGCTTGAGATCGATATGCCGGTTCCCCGCACCACTTGCCCG
>JBCDAG010000725.1:0-1732 GCA_039186165.1 Cyanobacteria bacterium P01_F01_bin.53 | reverse complement strand
TAAACGTGTAAGTTTTAGCACCTTTGCCCTAAGTCTTGTTGCTAAAACTTCATGAGTTCTAATTTTCCGCTGACGGCTCAAACTCAACTGCCTCGTATAGGTCAGACATCTCAATTTCTACTGGCGCAGAAGATAAGGCAAAACTGGTGTCTAGCCCGCTGTATTCAGTAAATATCCATTGGTTTTCAGATTGCTTTTCGTAACGCTCTACATGAGACCGATACTGATCAATCAATACATACTCCTGAAGCGTTTCCATCGTACGGTAATGCTCAAACTTTTTATTGCGGTCATAAGCCTCCGTAGAATCGGAGAGCACTTCTGCTATCAAAACCGCATCCATGACGGTATCTTTTCGCCCTGGCTTCAAAATTGGAGGACGAGGCATCAGCATCACATCTGGATAAGTATGCAAATTCGCCCCTGGTATCCAGAGCCTTTGATCCGTCATAAAAATACTGTACGGCTGCCGTCTTAAAGCAGATTTGAGCAAAAAGAAAAAGCTACCTGCAATCTCATTATGTGCTGGCGTTCCACCTGTCATCGCTACTATTTCCCCATTGCGGAACTCGCTGCGCGTTTCTGAAGCTATCTCCAACGCCAGATATTCTTCAGATGTGTAAGTTTTGGTGCCTGCTGTTACTGCGGTGGTCATTGTGCTGCTACCTCTAAGCTTCTCTCAGCTGAGTTCACCTCGTTGCCTTCATTTTAACTGCCGACGTCATAAGGGCTTGCCCATGCATCCCATGGCTAAATGTGATAGCGGTAATACATCCCCTTGTCCAACCTAGCCAAGTTAAAACTTAGCCGATGGCATGGTCGACTGAACACTTTACCAACAAGGAGTATCACGGTGAATGCTGCTACCGATTCACTTTAGTTTCTTAAGGTTCGGAGTTCTTCTATCTCTGGCAGACGATAGCTAGTGCTACGCCCGCCACCAGGATTTTGTACGAGCAACCCTTTATTTAATAGGTTGCGAATATCTCTTAGCGCTGTGTCTGTTGAACACTTGGCAAGCTTGGCGTATTTAGATGTATTCATGTGACCTTTGAAACCATCTAGCATGCGGTTCAAAATCAGGCGCTGGCGTTCGTTAACACCATAGCGATTGGCAAGCTGCCAGAATTCGGCTTTGTGCAGTACGGCTGAGAGCATGGTTTCTGCTGTACTGAGTGCCCGGCCAAGACAGTCAAGAAACCAATCTAACCATCCAGTAATATCAACAGAATTTCGTTGTTGTCGTTCGAGTTGTTGATAGTAGGTTTTGCGTTCGGCCTCAATTTGAGCAGACAGACTATAGAAGCGCTCGCTCATCTCATCAGCCCTGGCAAGTGCCATATCAGCGATCGCTCTGGCAATACGACCATTGCCGTCTTCAAAGGGGTGAATGGTAATAAACCAGAGATGTGCGATCGCGGCCTTAATCAAAGGATCGATCGCTACGGTGTCATCGAACCAAGCGAGAAAATCATTCATCTCAGTTTCAAGGCGGGTAGCCTCAGGGGCTTCAAAATGAACCCATTCTCGACCAATAGGGCCCGACACCACTTGCATGGCTCCAGCGGATTCAGGTCGCCAATCTCCGACGGTGATGGTCCGCATGCCACTTCGCCCTGTCGGGAAAAGTGCGGCATGCCATCCAAATAGACGATCTTTTGTCAGCAGCTGACCGTACTGGCTGGTTGCATCAATCATCACCTCAACAATGCCTTCCACATCTCGTCCAACG
>JBCDAG010000724.1:0-1753 GCA_039186165.1 Cyanobacteria bacterium P01_F01_bin.53 | reverse complement strand
TGCGGAAATGACCCGACCCTTTTTTGCAGAAGGTGTGGAGGGCTACGTTTTCGATAGCCCCCTAGACCAAGCTCTGCAAACTCTCAGTGATCATACGGAACACATACGTATTAAGAAGCTCATCTTTGGTACGTGCCAAAATCTATGGGAAAACGAGTCGACTGTACTAGATCAGTTTACGTTACACCATCTGATTGAATCATTGATGCAGCGTAATCCATCGGTGGAGCATTGTCGTGCTAGTCTCTATCGCATTGTTGCCACCCTCAACCACAAAGAGATTTACTCCGATGTGGCAGAAGTAATCTTACAGGCCGTTACTCCCCTATATTTACAACGCTCAGCAGACTTATTATCCGCTGAACCCACAACACAAAAAGATAACGCTATAGAAGAAATTGCAGATGAAACGAAAGATCGCTATCAGCAAGTAGCGGATGACCTAGAACGTGATTCTCAAATTATCCGTATTAAGAAGGTACTCTACTGCCTCTGCCATAAAGTTTGGGAAAGCGATATTCAGAAAATCGAACAGGTCGATACGGTTGTTCTTGTACAACAGCTTTATCAGCTCACACCGAGCCCCAACGATTTAAAGTTTCGATTACGGCACCTGCTCCATCACTTAAATCGAAAAGCTAAATATACCAAAATCATAAATATTATTTTCAAAGCATTTCAACCTCTGTACAGTGCTCGCACCGAGCTAATTCCCATGTCAACACCGGGGTTACCCAATGTGAATGACACCGACAGTCCCGAAACATGTTTTGGCGATTTACCGGAGGGAATACATCCCGAAAATACAGTGGCTTTCTCTGCCAAGGCTTTAGAAGGCTCTGCAATGGGAGATATTAGCCGAGTAAAAGATCGTGAGGATCTGTTTGAACTCAGGTTGGACATCATCAAATATTGCAACCCACTGCGAGCAAAAATCTTACTACATTCGACGTTGTACAGCCCATTTACCGGAAGTTCCCACGAATGGTCGCTACTTCGTAGCAAAACCTTAGAAGATTTTTTACGCGAGGTTTTTGACTACTGCCCATCTTTTCAGGATCTGGAAAGCAAGCTTTCCATCATTATTCACTGTCTTGAGGACACTGATGAGCATGAGCCCGTAGTCAATGCAATTTTGAAGGCTATTCAACCTTACTATCCCACAACATCCCATTCAGCAGTTGTCCAAGTAGAGAACGGTCCCGCTGCTGCTGTTTCTGCCACCATGACTGCGAGGCAAGCATCCTATGGATAATGTCGAATTGTTGGAGCTATACAAAGAGGGACACAGCGACTTCAAAGGTGTTTGTTTAGCAGGCCTACAGTTAAGTAAGTCTGACTTGATTGGTGCTGACTTTTCAAAAGCCGATCTAGAACGGACCGATTTAATGTTTTCCTACTTGAGTCGGGTTAATTTGCAGCAGGCAAACTTGAGCCATGCCAACTTGAGTGGAGCCAATCTGAATCAGGCCAACTTAGTTTATACAAACCTCAGCGATGCTAATCTCCACGGAGCTAGCTTACAGGGGGCTGATCTACGGGGGGCTAATCTCACCCTGGCGGATTTGTTTGATGTGAACTTAGCCGATGCAGACCTGCGGAATGCAGATCTTAGCGGTTCGAATTTAACAGGCGATTTCTTACGAGGAGCAAACTTGCGGCAATAACTGCGTAGTGAAAAAACAATTTTAAGTGGTGCCCATCTGTGGCAGGTGGATTTGCGAGGAGCCAACCTGAAAGGGGCTGACTTAGC
>JBCDAG010000723.1:0-1806 GCA_039186165.1 Cyanobacteria bacterium P01_F01_bin.53 | reverse complement strand
GGCGGTTTGGACGGCAACTTCGCTCTCCGGATCCAAGGCCGAGGTAGGTTCATCCAACAGCACAATTGGTGCATCTTTGAGAATCGCCCGCGCAATGGAAACCCGCTGACGTTCTCCCCCCGACAGGGTGCCGCCAATTTCACCAATACGGGTGTCATAGCCATGGGCTAATCTCATAATAAAATCATGACAGTTAGCGGCTCTAGCGGCTGCTTCCACCTCCACATCAGTGGCCTCAGGTTTGGCCATACGAATATTGTTGAGGATAGTATCGTCAAACAGATACACATCCTGAAACACGACTGAAATGGCTCGCATCAAATGGCTCGGATCTACTTGACGCACATCCACACCGCCAATGCGGATCGCCCCTTGTTGGGCATCGGCAAATCGAGTAATTAATCGAGTAATGGTAGTTTTACCACTGCCAGACGGCCCCACTAGAGCTGTTAAAGATTTAGGTGGCAGCTGAAAAGACACATTTTTCAGCGCCCACTCTTGCTGTTGAGCATAATGGAAGGATACATTATCAAAGACAATGTCAAACTGAGTTAGCTGGGTGGCCGGGGCGAGTATGGGCAAAGCAGGAATCGCCATGATAGCTTGAACCCGTTCGATGCCGACTTCCATCAAATCCAGGATGCTGGTCAGGCCAAGTAGCAGGGAGAGGGGTTCAGTAAAGCGCATGGCAATAACAATCAGGGCAAGCAAGACTGGAATGGAAAGACTGCCCTGAAAAATAAATAAAATCCCTAAGCTAATCAGCACTAAGATACCCGCTTCTACCAACGTTGACACAGACACCAGGGGCAGTGTCATCAACCGTTCCCCCTTAGTTTGAACCTGTCGCTGATGCTCCAGGGCTGTTTGCAAAAGTTCTGAACGTGCCCCCACTTGCCCAGTCGATTTGAGCACCGGTAAGCCTTGGGCATACTCAACAATTCGTGAGGCGGCCTGTGCATCGGCAACAGCGGTCTCTCGCAGTGAAACTTTGACTAAATCCCGGGTGTAGCGATAAATGGGAATGGCCAGCGGAAATGTTAACAATAACGAAATCGCCAGTCGCCAGTCAATAAAAAAAGTAACCAACACCGTCATCAACGGCACAATCACAGTCTGAATCGTCAATGTCGCCAAACTGCCAATCCAAAGGACAATCTCACTGACATTGCCGCTCATAACAATATTGAGATCTCCTGATTGTCGCTGACTGAGTTCTTCCAAGGGCATTTGTCGCAACTTCTCTGCCAACCGGCACCGCAGCTCATGGGCCATATCAGCGGAGGTCAACCATTCAAAATCCATTTCTCGCCAGCGTAGCCCCCCTTCAATCATAACCAGGAATGTAAACAGTACCAGTAAGATCCAAACCTGCTGCATATCCGGAGGAGATGCCATCAGGGCGGATAGCAATGGAAAGAAAAGGGCAAAAATAATGCCTTGAATAATCGATGCGATCACCGATAACCGCAAAGCTGTTTGTAGTTGGGGCCGATGGGAGCCTGCCGCATCCATCATGCGGTGATAGGTGTTTAACATTGTTATTTGCCTAAATATTCACTTATACGTTCGTTCGTACTGACTGCTTCATGTTTAAGCCCCAATTTTGGGCAGCTTGATGTCGAGACCATAGTCGGGCATACAGACCATTGGCGGCGATCAATTGCTCATGTTTCCCCAACTCCACTAGGCGACCTTGATCTAGCACAGCAATCTGGTCAACCTGGGTGATGGTGGCCACACGGTGGGCAACAACAATCAGAGTTTTGTCTTGGGTGAGGGCTGCGATCGCAGCTTGAATCAACG
>JBCDAG010000722.1:0-1811 GCA_039186165.1 Cyanobacteria bacterium P01_F01_bin.53 | reverse complement strand
ATGAAATTTATCGACAACGATGGTTAGAAAAATTACCACCCATTAATCTTGGCGGGGATCAAAATCACGCTGTATAAATGTTATAGGCATAATCTTAGGTTGTTCATAACCGGGCCTCTTTAATAACAGGTACACATTTTATGAAAAACTTTTTGAGTAATCTTTTCAGCTCATTTTCAAAACCCTGGTGGGTTGAGATTTACACAACTCAACCCCGTTGTCTTTATTACTTCGGTCCCTTCGACACAGAAAGTGAGGCCATTCAATATCAAGGTGGCTACATCGAAGATTTAGAGCAAGAAGGGGCTCAGAAGATTGATGTCACTGTCAAGTGCTGTGCAGAACCGGCACATCTCACGGTGGAGTATACAGAGCCTAGCAAAGTAACGCCTGTTTACAACAATTAGGCAATGGCTTAGAGACCCCTGAAGAAAGTTACTCAATAGGTTTGGATAAAAAGGTGTTTGGCATAGTAGCAGACACCTTTTATGACTTAAGTAGAATATCCTGCTCTACTAAGACGTTAATCGCATCATTTTTGTTAAATTTTTCTGAAAATAAAGACTTTTGGAAGCTTACTCAGTCAGATAACAAAATTATGATGGTGCATATTACTCGGTCTTAGCCGACAGGCTTTTAGAGCTAGATAAATCCGTATCTACGCAGCCAATGGCCAATGTCGTCACATAGCTGCGGTCCAATTTCCCAAGGCATCAAATGGGCAACATTTTCGTATAAACGCCAATCGCAATTGGGTAGGTTTACCGCTGTCTCATGACTGGATTCTGGCGTGATATGAACATCGTTGGCTGCAGCCAACATGAGGCAAGGCTGAACAATATGATGCAAGTCTTCTAAACGGTTATATCCCTGCTTCAGTGCCTTACTTAAGGCTTGATTGGCTAACGCAGATGTTTTGAGAAAAGCAGGTGTCCCTTCCCGGGCAATGTAACGATAAGCCTGGGGACTATGCTGAGAGATTAAATAACGAAATAAAGATCGCTGACCAAATGTAGAGATATTCCATAACCAACCAGGGGTTAGCCAATTAATCACACCCGCAACGCCCGTCATTAGGGTGTCTTGCCAGGTAATCTTTGGATGACGCCCTACAGGTCGAGCTGCTGTGCTCACTAACACCAGCCCCGCTATCTGCTCAGGATACTTGAGGGCTAGCTCCATAGCTAAAATGCCTCCAAGGGACCAACCCAGCAATAAACAGGGTTGGTCCAAACGGCTCAGCAATATCGATAAATCGTCTAAGTGTTGCTCCATCTCAAAGTGATCGGCCGTACGACTACGGCCATAACCACGCAAGTCAGGTGCAATGATCTGAAAATAAGGAGATAGGTATTCGGCAAACACCGACATACAGCGCCCTGTTCCCGGATGGCCATGGAGGCAAAGGATGGGAATATCACCCTGACCAAAACACTCAACTGCTAGCTCCATCAAGATTCAGGACACCTTCTAAACGTCTTCCTTGGAGATAAAATCCAGTGATGCTGAGTTCATGCAGTAGCGCTGCCCCGTTGGCTGAGGGCCATCGGGGAAAACATGTCCCAAGTGGGCATCACAAACGGCACAAAGCACTTCGGTGCGCACCATAAAGAGACTGAAATCACGCTTAGTGGCAATATTCTCAGGTTTACTAGGAGCCCAAAAACTAGGCCAGCCTGTACCAGAGTCGTACTTAGTTTCAGATGAAAAGAGCTCTTCACCACAGCACATACAGTCGTAAATACCTGATTCTTTATTGTCGTAGTACTTACCACTAAAGGCCCGCTCGGTCCCATGTTTGCGAGTAACCT
>JBCDAG010000721.1:0-1812 GCA_039186165.1 Cyanobacteria bacterium P01_F01_bin.53 | reverse complement strand
GGACAGTAACTTAAATTTTCCAAGAGGAGTTCAAAAATGGCGAACGTTAGCGATATTGCCGTAAAGACTATTGACGGTGCCGATACCACCATGGGTGCTTACAACGGCAAGGTGGCATTGGTTGTAAATTTGGCGTCCAAGTGTGGCTACACCAAGCAGTATTCCGGTTTGGAAGAGCTGTACCAAAAGTATAAGGACCAGGGTTTTGTGATTCTGGGCTTCCCTTGCAATGATTACGGCGCTCAGGAGCCTGGAACTAACGAAGAAATTAAGAAGTTCGCCACTGAAAACTACGGTGCCACCTTTGACCTGTTCGACAAGGTTTCTACACGCGGCGCTGAGCAGCATCCTCTATACGCAAGCTTGACCAAGAATGCTGATCCGGCAGGCGATGTGGGCTGGAACTTTGAAAAGTTTCTAATTGGCAAAAACGGCGAAATCGTAGGTCGTTTTAAGAGTGGCGTTACTCCCGAAAGTGCTGAGCTAACTGGGGCGATCGAGGCTCAATTGGCTGCATAGACCTCATTACCCACTTCTAAGAAAACATCTGTCTTCAGCAAATGTAGTCGTTGAAGACAAATGTTTCTCTAATTTCTATGTAGCGAGAATTTCGCGTGAGTTTATCTGAGGAGTGGTGCATCAATTGTTTTCAAAATAAAATCGCCACCTGTTGAGCTCATAAACAGGTGGCGATTTAGAGTAAAGAATAGAAGCAAGGGTTTAAGAGAAAGCGAATAACATCACAATTTTCTCTTAAACTCTGTGTTGACCGGGATTTAAATCCTAATCGTGCCGCCGTCAAACAAGTGCACAGTCATTGAAAAGTTCTCAGAGTAAGTCAGCTTCTGCTCTTCAAGGATACCGATCGCAATCTTTTCGCCAAGACAAATCGACTCGATGTAATCCGAGAAATAGTGAACACCAGCCCAGTCACGCCCAATCGAAATATTCGACGCCAACTTATTAAGCTCACCTTCCACAGTCAGTACGCCATCGGTCACATCTATTGTGCATAACTTTGAGCCATCTGATGTAGGAACAAAAGCTTTTTGTGGGCAATTTTCCCCGTCTTTTTGCTTATCTTTCTGATTAGCCTTAGCATTTCTACCCTTACATTTCTCGTCCTCCTCGCGGGCGAAGTTAATGGGGTGAGCATGATCGAAAAATGCCTTCAGAATCGTGACACAAGCTCCAGCCACTGTGGCATGACCTGCACTGTAGGAAGGATGCATCGGTGAACCTTCACAGAAGGTCATTGGCAGCAGATAGTTCTTGTCTTTAAGCTCTGGATCTCGACTACCGTTCTTAACAGCAACCCACTTCAAAATCTCAGCAAGCGGTGGTGCTGGCTCTTCTTTTCCTTTCTTGCTTTTCTTCTTCTCCATAAACATATCGTTCAGCTCTTGAACACCCAATTCACCTGCACGAGCCAAGCGCGCAGCCAACGCTTCCGGGCGTAAACGACGATGCACATTAAACTTTTGAAAACGAACTGCTTTCAAAGCACGAGTCGCCACCTCAGTCACAAGAGACAGGATATGAGGTCCGCCAAATTGGGCAAAACCTTGTTGGCGATCATCGGAATCGGGGCGCTGAAAAGGAAGACCTGGGTCAAAAGGAACTTCAGCTCCCAACATCAACAGACAGGCATTGAGATATGCTTCGTACAGCGCATCATAGTGAACATAAGTTGCCAGATCGCGGGGAGTCGTGATGAATCTTCTGGGTTCTGGTTCGTTCGTATATTCTTCCAGAAACCGCAAGTCTGCCCCCTGTTGCACATCAAGCCATTCACCCCAAGTGGTCATGTAG
>JBCDAG010000720.1:0-1860 GCA_039186165.1 Cyanobacteria bacterium P01_F01_bin.53 | reverse complement strand
TGTTGATTAATACTGCGATCGCAAAAGCCAACGACCCCATCGCTATGGCGCGCGCCATGGGCCTCGCCACCGAAGCCGGACGC
Source organism: Cyanobacteria bacterium P01_F01_bin.53 (assembly GCA_039186165.1). Taxonomy (GTDB): domain Bacteria; phylum Cyanobacteriota; class Cyanobacteriia; order Phormidesmidales; family Phormidesmidaceae; genus Phormidesmis. The sequence goes on along the minus strand of JBCDAG010000720.1, from coordinate 1,777 downwards.
CTCGCCTACATTGCCGGACGCATTCCCGTCAAAGCCTACGCCAGCGCCAGCTCTCCTCTAACCGGCACCATCACAGAGCAAACGTGACTGGTCAATACTTAATCCAAAATCCGTTAGTGTCCTTAGTTATTCGCCACAAGCGACAGCGATTGCAAAAGGCTGTAGAAGTAGACTACCGCTGAAAGAAGGTGTTCTACCATGCCGACTATCGCCGAACGTACCGATGAAATCCAACGCATTCAACGTAAAACGTTTCAGCAATCCCTGAACGAGACGCTAGCCGCTGAGCTGCGCAGTCATGTGGTGAAGACGGTGAAGACGGTGTTGGAATCAGCCTTAGTGGAGGAATTGAAGCTTCAGTTAGAGGACTTTGGAGAGGCCAGACCGCGTCGTTCCGGCTATTACCCTCGAGTGGTGGACACTCAGTATGGTCGTATTGCTCAGCTGCGGGTGCCGAAATTGCGAGGGCGCAACCGAGAACGGGATTGGAAAATCCTGGAACGCTATCAAAGAGGGATTCAGGGATTTCTTGATTGGGTGTGCTACCTATATGTGCTGGGGCTTTCGATACGAGACCTGCAAGTACTTTTATACTGGCAGCTGGATGAGGTGTTGTCTCGCAATGCTATCAATCAAGTGACCTTAAGGGTTCAAGAACGCATGAAATCAGAGCGTCAATCTCGGATTGAGCAGACCCCCAGTGTCCTCATCGTCGATGGGGTGTGGGTGGAGATTCAGTACACCACCGGGGAGGTCAAACTTGACCGTTCGGGTCATCAGCGTCAGGTCCGTCATGCCCAGGACCGGGTGATCTTGGCTGTGATGGCGGTGTGGCCTGATGGCAGCCATGAAATGCTGCATTACGAAATTGCCCAGCAAGAGGAAACCGCTGCTTGGCAGAGCCTGTTTGAGCACTTGATCGCCCGTGGGTTAGATCCCAACTCGGTTAAAGTCGTGGTCAGTGATGGGGCTAAAGGGTTACTCGCCGCGATGGCCCAAACCCTTCCCCATACAGAACAGCAACGCTGCATCACCCATAAGGTGCGGGGCATGGACCCCTATTTGAAATACAAGCAGCTGCCCACCACCGATGAGCAAGGCCAACCCCTTGACCCCAAAACCGCTAAGCAACAGCGTAAATCCGCCCTGTTCAACGATGCCTATGACATCTATGATGCGCCCACCTATGAAGAAGCTCTGCAGCGTAAGCAGGCCTTTATCGACCAGTGGAAAGACCTTGAACCCGATGCCATCCATGCCTTTGAGTGGGGACTCAAGCGAACCTTTACCTTTTATCAACTCGATGAATCTTGGCATCGCTTTATCCGCACCACCAATCCGCTCGAGCGCTTCTTCCGCGAATTTCGGGCCAAAGCTGATGAAGTCGGGGCCTTCCCAAATGAACAAAGCTGTCTGGCTCTTTTCTTCCTGGTCAAACAGCTAGAACATGCCAAACATGACCGCCCAGCACTGGCGAATAAATCGGGACACTAACAAAATTTAGAACTCCACCCAAATCACCCTCTACTCGGTAACAAATAAATCACCCCCGACACCCAAGTCAACACCACCGCCAGCCAAAATAAGACTGCGGCCAAAAGCGGCACTTGAGCAGCCAGGGGGGAGAGCAACAGTGCGTTCGCACCAATCTGCACCACCGTTTTGGCCTTGCCCCAGAGATTTGCCCCGGGTACGCGGCCCTGCTGCATCGTTGGGCTTACCCGCCAGCCAGCGATGGTCAACTCCCGCGCAAAAATCAAGAAAACGCCCCAGGCAG
>JBCDAG010000719.1:0-1861 GCA_039186165.1 Cyanobacteria bacterium P01_F01_bin.53 | reverse complement strand
TATCAAAGCCTTTCACATTCGAAGTGGGATTGCAAGTACCACGTGGTATTTGTGCCTAACTATCGGAAGAAAGCAATATTTGGAGATATTCGTCGGCATCTGGGACCAATTTTTTCATGAATTAGCGCGCCAGAAGGGGTGTTTGATCGTTGAAGGCCACCTGATGCGAGATCATGTCCACATGTGTATCTCGATACCGCCAAAACACGCTGTGTCGTCAGTGATCGGGTTTATGAAGGGCAAGAGTGCGCTTGCGATAGCGCGTCAATTCAATGGAAAACAACGAAATTTCAATGGTGAGAACTTTTGGGCAAGAGGCTACGCAGTATCAACCGTGGGGTTTGAAGAGGAGGCTGTACGCCGCTATATACGAGAACAGGAGGGAAATGACGCGAGTGGTCGGTTCTAAGCCGAGAGGTTGATATAGGTCGCCCACCCTTGGGGTGGCCACATTCATCAAGCCACCTGCTCATGCGGGTGGTGTCTGACTGCTGTGATCATCCATCGAGTAAAATCAGGACACACCGAGGGTTACGAAGAATGGATTAAGGGCATTTCTGCAGATGCTAGACAATTTCAGGGGCATCTAGGCGTTAACATTTTACGGCCACAGCCGGGGGCGAGCTCCGACTACGTGATTGTGCTTCAGTTTGACGCCTGCGCCAACCTCAATGCCTGGCTTAATTCAGATATTCGCAAAGGTTGGATTGATCGGGTCCAGCCGCTAATTCAAGAAAAAGAATCAGTACAGGTGTTGACCGGATTAGAATCCTGGTTTCAACTGCCCAAACAAGCAGCAGCCCCTGTACCAAAGCGCTATAAATAGGCAATTTTAATTTGGGTAGGTGTGATGCTCGTGTCCCTATTTGTGCAGCCGTTACTGGCTCCCGTGCTGCAATATTTGCCCTGGCTTCTGCGGGTGGCGGTGAGTGTTGCCATCACGGTAGTGCTGCTGTCCTATGTGATTATGCCGCGTCTAACGCGGTGGTTTAAGGGCTGGTTGTTTGCTAGCTAAATAATGGGTTAACAGGAGGGGTTTAATGGGTTTCTTTCAGGTATTGGAGATAACATGTTGTCACTGGTGGCGACAACTATGGACAGCAACAAGTATAGGAACAGCAATAGTGCTGTCATCAGCATCAGCCGGGTTTGGGGCCGAACGGATTGAGTTTTTTGTGGGTCCATTTGAGCCTACGATTTGGGTTGAGGATTTAGAGGTGCTCGCCCAAGATGGCACTGTTACGGAACGCTTTAGTGGTCTGGCAGACAGATTTGATGACACGGTTTTTAGACCGTATGGGACAAGTCGTTCAAACTGATAACTTTCTCAATGGTTCACGTGCCCTGCGAGCAGTGCTCATTGCAGCAGCAGCGGATGGGGATAGTATCACTGTGTTGGAACTACTCCAGGAGTATCCGCTGGATGTTATCCAGTTGGACTTCCCCCTAATGCAGCAAATTATTCGAGAATACCAGCGCTTCTTTGCAAACCGCGAGACCACAGTTGCTCAATTGCGGACCATAGACGATACCAGAAACCGACCGTTGTTGACCACAGGATTACAACCTACTCAAACCGGTCCGTACTCCTGGCAACAGGAAACTCTCAATTTTCAAAATCCGTTGCGGGACGGTGACATTCCCTTTGATGTTTATCTACCGCAAACGGCTCCGCTGTCGGATGTGAATGCGGCAGCATCAGTTCCCATAATTGTCTTCTCACACGGTGTTGCCTCAGGCCGTCAGGCATTACGCTATCTGGCTCAACACCTAGCATCCCATGGCTATGCTGTTGTGGTTCCACAGCACTATGATGACAATCGCAAGTATTTTCAGTTCTTAGCCGGTATCGAAAATCCCC
>JBCDAG010000718.1:0-1867 GCA_039186165.1 Cyanobacteria bacterium P01_F01_bin.53 | reverse complement strand
CTGTGAAGCTTTAAGACTACTGATAGATAGGTTATCTCAAATAAAACAAGCGATAACTGACTGTTCTTCTGAGATTCAATTTGCCGATAAACATCAGCACCCTACAAATGCAGCTAGGAAAGAGATTCATACTCAGCTGCGTTCAGTACTTAAATTCTCTTACTTAAATACATTGGAAATTAAATTTATTGCCATATTGTAGTTCGTTTCGATAGGCTGAATTAACTCTCCTGCTCCTATCAATAGGTCAATGAACAAGCGTCATCTTGAGTTAACCGCTACGGACCGTAACGAACTAGAAGCCCTTTTGAGCAAAGGTCAACTGGGCGCACGACAATTCAAACGCGCAACCGGTCTGCTGGAGTTGGACCGTGGCAAGACGATTCAGTCAGTCTGCGAAACCTTGGGAGTGAACCGAGTCACGGTCAGAAAGTGGCGTGACCGCTATCAACAGGAGGGACTGGCCATGCTGAGGGATAAGCCTCGTCCCGGTCGTCCTATTGAAATCGATGGGGGTCAACGCGCTAAGGTCACCGCCCTAGCCTGCAGTGACGCCCCGACGGGTCATGCGCGCTGGACGTTACGCCTGTTAGCAAACAGAGCCGTTGACTTGAACTACTGTGAGCACCTTTCCCACACTCAAGTGCGTGAGATTCTTAAAAAAACGCCTTAAAACCTCATCTCAAAAAGACGTGGTGCATTGGGTCGCTCACCAGTATCTTTATTGCGAAAATGGAACATCTGTTGGCGCTGTATGCTCGTCCCTATGATCCCCGCTATCCAGTGGTGTGTTTTGATGAACGCCCGTGCTTTTTAATTGGTGAGGTGATGAGGCCATTCCCCGTCAAAGCTGGGCAGGTTGCAAAAGAACATTATGCCTATGAAAAAAATGGCTCTTGTTCATTACTTGCGGCCATTGAGCCGCTCACGGGTGAGCGATTGGCTCAGGTCCATACGCGACGCACCAAACGAGAATACACTTTGTTTTTTCAAGCTTTAGCTGCGCGCTATCCTCATGCTGCCAAAATCCAGGTTGTGCAGGATAATCTCAACACCCATAATGTCAGTTCTTTCTATGAATACCTGACGGCTGAGGAGGCCTTTGCCCTAGCCCAACGGTTTGAGTTTCACTACACCCCAAAGTCAGCGAGTTGGCTCAATATGATTGAGATCGAGTTTTCTGCACTGGCTAGAGGCTGTTTGCACCAGCGCATTCCCACACAAGACCAATTAGAGCAAGAGGTGCTCGCCTTAGTGCAAGAACGGCATGACCAGCGTATCCGCATCAATTGGCAATTTTCGATCGAGGATGCCCGCGAAAAATTTCAAAAACATTATGTCAAAATTCGAGCAGATAAGACTCTCTGAAATGGAAGAAAACTTTGTTTCCAAAGTATTAAGTTTCCAGATGTCTCTGAGTCATAAGCCGAGAACACCCTTAATCTAACAAGCCTAGGAATGACGAACGATATCGACACTGGTTCTGCCTGATGGGATGATTCGGCCAAACAAATCTACCCTGGCTAAACTAATCATCGGGCTCTATATCCCTGAATCACGAGAATTGCATCTGGATGGTACCCCCATTATCGACACTAACCGTGAGTGGTATCGGCAACATTTTTCTACGATCTTCTCAGACTTTTATCTGTTTGAGCGTTTGGTGAGTGTTGAGAACAATGCGCTAGACAATCAAGCCTAAACCTATCTGAAGACGTTGGAACTGGAGACAAAAGTCTCTGTTAAGGACGGGCAACTTTCTACAACTGAACTATCTCAAGGACAGCGTAAACGACTGGCTTTGTTGAGTGCCTATTTAGAAGATCGTCCCATTTATTTATTTGACGAATGGGCTGCAGACCAAGAT
>JBCDAG010000717.1:0-1872 GCA_039186165.1 Cyanobacteria bacterium P01_F01_bin.53 | reverse complement strand
TATTTTTCCCAGTACACATCATCGGCGTAGAGGTATTTAAGGGATACCTCCAGACCGCCGTCTTCCAAGTCTTCAAATAGTGGTGTGCCTTGTGTGGCCATGGGTTTACCACAATGGTGTCACGGAATACCTACAGGTGTCACGATAGCACTTTTAGGTAATGGAGCTTATTACCAGAAAGAAAATTAATTTACCATTTTGGTAACAAATAGCCAAAATGGTATACGATTGGTCCAACGTGGTTCCATAGGGTTCTAAACCACGCCAAAACCGTACCCAAAGCTACCGCTATGCTTTGCGCTTTTGCTTATTTGCAAATAGCTATTCCGTCAGATGCTCCATATCTATGGTGTGGCTGGCATGCTCGATCTCCCGCCGATACCTGGAGCTTGACTCCGGGGTTATTTATTCGTCATCTGCCTGTTGCTCTTGCTGGTCCCGGAGTGTGGCGTATTCTTCCGAGGTCAAGTGTTCGGCAGTGCCTGCGAGGATGTCAGCGGTTAAGACATCGGCAGATATTCCACGCTTTCGAGCTAGGCGCTCAATGATTTCAGACCTAGTCGCTTCACGCTCAATTAGGGCAGAGCGTAGCAAGCTTTGTGCCTCAGCGGGAGTGGAACGATCTTTCAGCCAGGCTTCTATAACAAGGAGATCGTTATAGTACTCGCCCAAGAAAGGCACTTGTAAGCGTTTAGCCATGGCTGATTGTTATCTGCGGATTGATTACTCCTGTTTTATCAGCATTTTTGTATCAAAATCGAATCATTTTTAAGTCAAAAATCAACTAAAACGCATATGTGCTGATCACCATCACAGAAAATAATCATATTTGAGTAAAAAAAATACTTTATAGATCTTTTTTGATTCAATATTGAGTAAATACTGTTATATTTAGTCCAACTGGTTGAGTTTTTCGTCCACATTCCCCTAACCGAAACCGATATGGCCAAAGTTTCCATCCGCGATCGCGTCTACAGCGACTTGTTAACCAGATACCCGGATCGGAATCTATCCGAGGCCGTTAGTTCTGCCTTAGCAGAGCTGCAAACCCTGGAGCGCCTGCTCAGGGAGCTTCAATTCGTTCCTAGCCGCGATCGTTCACAAAACCTGTCCTAGCAGCCCCCAAATCCCACCACTAGCTATGCTTCGCTTCCTTCCTTATTTGCTAATTGCCGTTCTTTCGGGCGCTCCCTGTCTCTGGCTTGGCTGGAAAGCTCGGGCACACACCGATCCACTCATGGATGCTAAAGCGTGCGCTGATATCGTCACCACCTCAGTTATCGATACCCTCCAGTTTTGGAAATAACGGCCACACTCACCCCTGAGGTCAAACCCATGACTTCCTCCTCACCCCTGAGGTCAAACCCATGACTTCCTCTAACTCTCAAAACCCTGATCGCATCTCGCAGCTGGCTACGAGCATTCGCCGGATTCAACGGCGAGTACAACCAAATGATGAGGAGCTAACAAGCAACATTGTCTCCCACCCAGCCCTGGGGGCACAGGCGGCCAATGGCGATCCTCTTGCTGCAATAGCCTTGCTCCAGGGGCAACAGCGAGACCTTCACATCGATCTGCAAACTACAAACCGGGTAACCCACCGAATGTACAGCGATGTGCTCGGGCGTCTTGTCGAGCTAGAACAGCTCCTGCCTGAAATCGATAGTGACCTCAAACGCAATCATCACAACATTCATCTGTTGGTCAGCCAGATTGAACAGATTCTCGCTGAAAACCAGGGACTACGCGCTGAAGTTGATCTCCTTACCCAAAAGCAAGAGATAACGTCAGAGGAAGTCGAGAGAACGAGCGCCACACTCAACCGCTTAGAGCAAAAGCGACTCACCATTTCTCAGCTGATCGGCATTACTG
>JBCDAG010000716.1:0-1884 GCA_039186165.1 Cyanobacteria bacterium P01_F01_bin.53 | reverse complement strand
AGGTATGAAGTAGCGCTCGCCAACAGCCGCCTGCCCCATGCTTTTTTTGCCCAAGTGAGGTGGGCGAACGCCATGAACATCTCCCAAATAGGCCGATAAATCTCCCAATCCACGGGCTGTCATATGCAAGCTCTCATAACCTGCTGCTCGCATCCGTCGCTGATAGCGGCCCTCAAAGCCCCCTTCCAACGGTACGCGCACTGCTAATGCACCGTTGCTTTCCAAATCCCGGACAAATCGATTGCCTAGTACAAGTAGTCCCATAGTTTATGCAAACAGTGCCTAAATAGTGGTCGCTTTTCTACTAATACACATAGTAATCCTGTTGAACGCCACCTCACGAAACTGAGATAGGTTCTTTGAACGAAAAACTATTGAGATACTCATCTCACAACTAATTTCAGCAGCAATTCTCATTATGAAGAATGGCTATTCAATCGTCTACTATCAGCCTATTGTGGAGATGTGGCATGAGGCTTAGTCAATGACGAAAGGGAGCTTTGCCACCGTAGTCGATTCATTTCGAGCAACGCTGTCATCACTGCCGGACAAGCGCACAGGCAAGAACACCCGCTACGAGATGTTGGATGCAGGGCTCAGTGCATTCAGTGTGTTCTTCACGCAAACGCCGTCGTTTCTGGCGCACCAGCGCAAGATGGCCGATACGAAGGGTCGCAGCAATGCGCAAACGCTGTTTGGGGTGCATCAAGTTCCCAGCGATAATCACATCCGAGAGTTGCTCGATGGGATATCGCCCCCGGTGCTGTATCCAGTCTTTGACGATATTCTTCAGTTGCTTCAAGCGACAGAGCAGCTATCATCGTTTCGGTCATTTGCCGATAATTTACTGATGCCGCTAGATGGCACCGAGTACTTCAGTTCAACGAAAATTCACTGTGCGCATTGCTCGACGAGGGTGCTTAAATCAGGCGAGACGCGCTACTTTCATTCAGTTGTCACCCCTGTAATTGCTTGCCCAGGTTGCTCTGAGGTGATTCCGTTAGTACCGGAGTTCGTCGTACCTCAGGATGGTCATGATAAGCAAGACTGTGAAAATGCTGCCGCCAAACGCTGGTTTGTCCAATACGGGCCAAGGTATCGAGACCTGCGCATCACGGTTCTCGGCGATGACCTGTATTGTCGTCAGCCCTTGTGCGAGCGGCTGCTCACTGAGCAATTCAACTTCATTTTAAGCTGTCTGCCGAAGTCACATAAAACGCTCTACGAACACTTAGAAGGGATAGAACTGCCAAGTGTCATCAAAAAACAGTGGACGGGAAAAGTTGAGAAAACCTATACCTACCGCTATCTCAACCAAGTCCCACTCAGAGATGGCGACGATGCGCTGCTCGTAAACTGGTGCGAACTCGTCATCACCAATGCCAAGGGTAAAATCCTCTACCAGAACGCTTTCGCGACCAACCACCTGATTACGGATGACAATGTTGAAGCCCTGGTCACGGCTGGGCGCACTCGATGGAAGGTCGAAAACGAGAATAACAACACCCTTAAGACCAAGGGCTATAACCTTGAGCATAACTTCGGGCACGGGCAAAATCAATTAGCGGCTTTCCTGGCCACCTTGAACATCTTGGCATTGCTCTTTCATACCCTGCTCGCTTTGACGGATACAAAGTATCGATTGCTCAGAGCACATCTGTCGACCCGAAAAACCTTTTTCAATGATTTACGGGCCTTAACCCGTTACGTTTGCTTTGATAATTGGGATCATTTGCTGACCTTCATGCTCGAAGGTCTGGAGCTTAAAGTGCCTACTGACACTAGCTGACCTCATAATGAGAATTGCTGGGGAGGATCAGCGGCCGCTCGATTAAGTTACAGGCTGGGGTACGGCTACAGTCGGAATACCTTTCTGCGGCTTCT
>JBCDAG010000715.1:0-1890 GCA_039186165.1 Cyanobacteria bacterium P01_F01_bin.53 | reverse complement strand
GGTTGATCTAGATCTAGATCAACATCCCGACCTGCAACCAGAGGTTGATTCTGAATATAGTAAGCATCATCAGGTTCAGCCGACCTATCCAATGCCTCCCGATCCAGGGTAGTCGAGCCCATCGTTTTCACCTTCATTCCCAACTCCACAACCAATATCCAAATGAATTTCTCAATTAATCGAGCAGAAAATTCATGGATTTCAAGCGGCATAGTCACTTCCAGCGTCCCGTGCATGTAAGTAAAACGAACGTTGCGTTCTCGACTAAGCGTTTGCCGCAGAGTTTGATAACGGTGCCAGTCAAGGGAGCGAAACAAAAATCGTTTTTCACCAACGGGCCGTGGAACCGGCTGTGAAATAATCGGGACTACACTGACCATAGCGTTACAGCAGAGGGCCTAGAATCTGAACCATATCCAGGATAAAACATATAGCCTACACAGCCGTAAAACTACAGTTTGTGTACGCTGAAAATAAAGTTGTGCACCAGAAACCTGCTCGAAGCCTTATTTTCCCATAAATAGCGACCGCCTAGAAGCTAGTGGGACTTTTGCAGGCGGCTGTTTCAAGGAATTCATGAGCATGCGGTGCCGTGCCCAACAACTATCGATGGGGTAGTAAAAGTTGCAGTAGGGAGCGCCTCTACAAGCTCGAATATCAATCAAGTTAAGGCGAAGAGCATCACCACAGAGAGAGAACGTAAGTGATAGACAAAAAGTGGGTTGGTGAATATTACACCAACCCACTTTAAAGTTATTTTCTGCCTACATTCAGAGCAATTAGCATTCAACAGAAACTAGTATTAACGCAAACCGCCCTAAACCTGGGCCAGATACTTAAGCAAAGAATTGCTGGAAGGAAGGCTCTTCTAATGTAGTAGTCACCCCTTCTAGCACTGCCAGAGTTTCACCACCCGTATTCAACAGCAGGTCACTGCCCTGAAGAGTTTGAGTGATAGCACCAAAGCTCAAGCCATCCAGCAGACCGATGGTATCGATACCCACTTCAAAGTCAGTGATAACATCCGTACCGTGCCCTACTGCAAAAGCAAAGGTATCAGCACCCTGACCACCGGAGAAGTTGTCGCCAGTGAGAGTGTCATTGCCAAGACCACCTGTTAGTAGATCATCGCCATCGTCACCCCAAATCTGATCGTCACCTTCATCGCCAAATAGCAAGTCATCGCCGCCCTTGCCACCGATGCGGTCATTGCCAGCACCGCCAAAGATGGCATCGTTACCACCTGCGCTGCCCTGGGGGCTACGGCTATTCAGGTCACCACGTAGAACGTCGTCACCATCACCACCGCTGATGATTTGGTCGCCCTCACCACCGGCCAGGGTGTCATCCCCTGTAGTACCGACTACATCGCCTTCAAGTTTACCGCCGTCGCCACCGTCAGTACCGCCATCAGTACCGCCGCCACCATTGTTGCCACCGTCAATTACAGTGTCCTCACGGAAGGCCAGGTTCTGAATGCGAGTATCTTCCTCAGGAGATACATCCGCATCGCCAAAGGCTGTCTCAGCAGTGCCGAAGTTAGCCGCCAAATATTCAGCCAGGGCGTCTTGCTCAGATCCATCGGGAGCGAATTTAGCAACACCAGTACGAGCTGCATCGTCCTCTTGGGCCAGCTGTACCACATCGCGGTCAGGGAAAGGATAGCCATCACCACCACCTGCCAGGAAGCTGAGTGTGACCATCCGGAAGGTGCGGCTGGCGTTGCCCACCAGCTCGCCGTTCTCCACAATCACATCAGCGTCGTTGCCGTCTGCGTCTAGAACCACTAGAGACTGAACCCGGTCGTTGGGAGACGCGCTGGGGTCAAAGCTAAACTCTAGACCGCTTACCTGGGGGAAACGACCGGGAGTTGCACCTTCGGCAGTCTCG
>JBCDAG010000714.1:0-1904 GCA_039186165.1 Cyanobacteria bacterium P01_F01_bin.53 | reverse complement strand
GACGAAAGCAGCGAAGATATTCACTCATGGCTGCGGGTGTAAAGGCGGTGGGATCAGCGCTCCAGCGGTGGAGTTTGGTGGTGAGGTAGTAGTCTGGGTCGTGGCCAATCAGCGTTTCTGGAAATGGGGCAGGCTGAATAAGGAAAAACCAATGCTCGTAGATGGTAGCCATCTGCTGATTGATGGTGCGAAAAATGTGGTGAGTTGGGACGATATCGATGACGGCGGCGCGGGTGACGCTTTGGGGATGGTCGAGCAGAAGGCGGTGGAGGACGCGACCGCCGCGATCATGACCTGCGGCCATAAAGGTGTCGAAGCCGAGATGAGTCATCAGATCAACAAGGTCTTGAGCGGTAGTGCGCTTAGAGTAGGCGAGGTGCTGTGGGTCCGATGGGGGGCAGTCGCTGTCGCCATAGCCCCTTAGGTCTGGGCAAATGAGGGTGAAGTGCTGGGCGAGGGTCGGGGCGATTTTGTGCCACATGATGTGGGTTTGTGGGTAGCCGTGGAGGAGTAGAAGCGGTGGGCCACTGCCACCGATACGAGTGTGGAGGGTAATGCCATTGCCAGTGATTTTTTGGGTGGTGAAGTTTGGAAACATCGTTGGGCCTACGACTTATGAACCATGACTTGCTCTAAATTGAGTAAAACAGAGTTAGGTCAAGATGACGCTTTAATTAGCGTTTTGCACGGTTGTTCCACGCGTTTCATGAGGAGTCGTTGAGATGGATAGCGCAATTATTCGGCAAGGTGAACTGGTGGGCAAAGGGATTATGGCTTACGAGACGACTGAGGAAGTGGGCTCGGTGGAGCATCTGCTGGTGGACGTGCGGACGGCAAAGGTTGTAGGGCTCAGCTGTAAGACGCCAGGGTTGATGGGGCGAAAAATTGACCTTGCCTGGGAGCAGCTAGTGAATATTGGAGGCGATCGCATTGTTATCCATATAGAAGCTGCTGAGGCAGAGTCCTCTCAGCTGTCGTCAGCTCAAGATATTACCGATTTAGAAGTGTGGACAGATGGAGGCGATCATATTGGCCGAGTCGTCGATGTGTGCTTTGACCGGGCAAGTAAAGCAGTGCAGCAGTATCTGTATGTTCCCAAGGAATACGAAGCGGTGGCGGCTGGTGAGCCAACAGCGGCACTTTTTGGTGAAGAAGCGGGAGAAGAAGATATTGAGTCTTTGAGTGAGGATGCGGTTGATGCTGTTTCTGCGGAGCCAAAAGATCAGGTAAAGGCTTACAAGATTCTTCCGGGGGCGATTATTAGTGCAGGCCGTAAGCGAATGATGATTGCAGAAGAATATGCACAGCAATCGCAGCCCTACGAGCATCTTTTGGATTTGGCTAAGAAAAAGTCTGAGACTGGGCTAAATCCAGAATGGCGGCCAGAAACCTTGCCAGAGATGCCGACAGATTTTCATGAGCTGTTGCAAAAAGGCCAAACCTTGGCTGGGCAGGTCGCAGGCCGGGTGAAGCAACAGGCCAAAAAGCTAACCGATGAGCAGCTAAGAGAAAGAGAGTTTGGAGAAGCTGGCTCACTACCTGAGATTACAGAACAGCTACAAGAGAAGACAGAACAAGCGAAAGAACAGATGCAGCAGCGGCTAGAGAAAGCCAGAAGGCTTGCTCAGGAGAAGGCGAGGGAAGCACAGGAAAAAGCAAAAGAACAGATTGAGCGGAGCGGCCTAGAAGAGAAACTAGGGAGGACCTCTTTTGGTCGCTCAATCGGGAAGCAGCTGGGACGGTTTACGAAAAGAGATCAAGTAGAAGAAACGATTGATGTAGAGTCGTTTGAAGTTTGGGAGGATGATTAGCTATTTCCTATGGAAACACTTCGTGTTGGATTTGCCACGCCTTGGCGTTACGACTACGCTCAGCTACCGTGATCCAGCTATGCTCAGTTTCCG
>JBCDAG010000713.1:0-1911 GCA_039186165.1 Cyanobacteria bacterium P01_F01_bin.53 | reverse complement strand
TTGGATTTAATGCTCCCAGATATTGATGGCTTCGGTGTTCTTCAAAAGGCGCGTCAGCAAGAAATTATGACTCCCATCATTGTCTTAACCGCTCTCAGCGATCTTGATATCGAGCAAAATTGCTACGAGCTTGGAGCCAACGCTTTCCTTCCTAAACCATTCACCTTCTCAGAACTGAATACATGGATCAACAAGCTTCTTGACTGATAAATTAGTCCTAGTAGCAGCCACCTTTTAGAAGCTAACAACAAGCTCTCAGAACTCCATTGCAAGTAGCGCATCCCTAGTCATCGATACTTTATTGGACAGTTTCATCCAGTTGGCGACTGAAAAGTCTGAGTCGAATCAGATCGCAGACTATCATCTCTTCTTCTAAAACTCGAGTTCGACTTGTCCCGACAACTGCAATACCACCTGTAAATTATTCGAGAATGGTCATATGGCGTGGTATTTAGAGATTTGCTACAAAGGCTTGGGCTGCCGACTAAAGTGACTTTCTTAAATATCGACTCCTCCCCCCCACTGTGCCAACCACTCATCCCTGAATAATTTACAGGTGTGTGCCGGGTAATTTCAGATGAAAGAGTTCGACCAGCCTCGGTTTTGGAATAGCTAGCGGTGAGCGGTTGGGGTCTCGAACCTTTCTATTGCGTATCCACCTACAAGATGCCGGCATCGTTCCAGATAAGAGGCAATGAAGGCCGCTCGTCATAATGCGATAACGGTAGGAATGTCCTCCGAACCAGTAGAGGTTTTCATCTCCTGGATAAATATTTCTCCGTCACTAGGTACTGACACTCCGGCAAAGATGATCTCTAAACTAGTAGAGGTTTTCATCTTTTGAATAATAGTTTCTTCGTCGCTAGGTGCTGACACTCCAATAAAGCCGTTCTCCAAACTAGTAGAGTTTTTTATCTCCTGAATAACAGTTTCTTTATCGCTAGGTGCTGACACTTCTGCAAATTTTATGCATTGGCGCTGCTCTAGAGAAATAATAGTCCGAGTGATGGAGTAAATCGAGCACTTGAGCCGTGCTGCAAGTTCCCAAAGAGTACAATTGTCATCCAATAAACTCACTAATCGATCAAAATCAGTATCGCAGGTCAATTGGCTCAACAGCTCGCGATTTAAGACTAGTGGTACAGAACTGGGGGAGATGCTTTTCAAGCCGCTTTGATCCCATCTTTCAACGAGCTTCATAACCTCAGGCCAAACCTTAGTGATGTCGAGCGAAACCAGGGGAGCCTCTTCAAAACTTGATACGGATTTCCAATTCGCCCGGTAGTTATTAATGGAAATATCGCTGCCCTGGTTGAGTTCTTGCAGTGCGACCTCAAATAAGATTTCACAGACGCTACTTCCTAACATTTTGCTCGCTTGCTTTTGCGATATCACATTAGATGAAATCAACTCGTTCAGAGCCTGGGAATTCCATGCGAGCGAGGGTGGATAGTGAAACTGCTCTAAGGGGACGTTCGAGAGATATCGCTTGACTTGACGCTGCCAGCGTTGAAGAGGAAATATACCGCCAGCATCGGCCACCAGCTGCCCCGACAGAAAGCGCAACTTCCATGAAGCACCGCTGTTATTACAGATCTCGAATACTCCGGTGAAATCAGGCTGAGAGCAAAGCCGGAGATATGTATCAAGTCGAGAGCAAATGGTAAAAATCATAATCTTAAATTCGCTGGGAGAGTGGAAGCTCGTAAGTATATCTAACTACAAGAAAGTGAAAAACTAGTGAAATGTGTAACTAGTACATTGCGAATTCCTCGTATATGCAGGATCCTCGTATATATATGTCCTTAAAATCGGCCTTCCTAGTGCAGGTTGCTTCTCTTGCCGATAGTATTTCTAACGGATGATTGAAGCGAAGCTGTAGCGAAGGGCTATTACGGATTTTGCTTAATA
>JBCDAG010000712.1:0-1933 GCA_039186165.1 Cyanobacteria bacterium P01_F01_bin.53 | reverse complement strand
GCGTCGTCGTGACCAAGTTCGTATTCCTGGAATATAAAATAACGAAGCCATTGTTCAGGATTTAACAAAGCCCCTACTTGCGTAAAATGTACCAGGAGAGTAGTTCGATCATGTCTATTCTGTCGAACAACTTTACCGAAATTGTAAAATATCGTAGCAAGTACAAAAACTTCCATAGAGTGCGTTGCTGGACATCCCCTTGCTATTTCAGCATCTCTCCCAGTAAATGAATGAGATTTGAGAGAAAAGAATGGGCTTTCACACTCTTTGATATAGCGTGGAATTACAAATTGGTCTGTGTTTGAACGATTGTTAGTCATAATGTTGATGATCTAAGTTGGGCTTTCATTGCTCCGAAAAACAATCAAGGCCCAACTTGAAACACCTCTAACCTTCTCAAACCTTATTAGTCTGCCTTTCAGCACTTACATTATTTTATCGGCGAGAGCAGTTCAAATGCTTCAATTTTTATCTCTGACTCTGATTATGTGTGATTTTTTCGTTATCTTTCTTGTTCCCACTCATGACGCATCATCACCGACAGCTCATTCTGCTTTGACCAGCTCATTTTTTGGGCCAATTCCAACTGGGCTTCTAACTCGCTTTCCACCGAATAGGCATATACCTTGGTCTGCGTTTTCGCCCGTGATACCTGTAGCAGTGCGCTATCACGTCCAGAACCTTCTGCCAGCAGATATGCATGTCTGACTTCTACATCTTTCGACTGAGGCGTTGTGACGGCATATCCCAACGTCATGCCGGAATAAACTCTGAGATTAATCGCCCGTGTTTTTCCGGTATCTAAGCGGACTATTGCCAGCTTTGTTACCGGATCGATATGACGCACGGTACCGCGATTATTCCGCAAAATTCCATACGTCTTGGCGGACTCCTGAAAATGCACTCTGTCACCACTGCGGATAAAATCCCTTCCTACTCTCGTACCCGTCTGTTTCAGTATTCCGGCATCGATAAGTTTTATCTGGGCTAATCGGTTCAGCTTCTCGGCATCGTCACTGGTATGTGCTACCAGTAAATGATCATGAGGGCGCTGCATCCCTCGAACGCTCCATTCTTTGATAATTTCCATCAGGGCCTGATCCTTGGTCTCAGATATTGAGAGAAGCCGTTGTTCGTTCAGTGTCTCTAAAGCAGAGAAGGCATCACCTTGAGCTACTTCTTTAACTATGCTTTTAGTTATTGCCTGCTCTTGTCGCTGAATACGAGTTAGTTTTGCAGCACCGACACTTTTTGCAATGGCGCTGAATGACCCGCTGTGAGAATAGGCTTGAGGCTGGCAAACATCACCCGACAGCACTAATTTTGCACCAGCCTTGCGTACTGCTTCGACCAGGCGCTTCATCTGGGTAACGCCGATAGCTTGCGCATTATCAGCGATCACCACGGTCTTATTTGAAAGAGGGGATTTAAAGATTGAACGACTGCCATACTGACGTTGACTTTTTTCTGCTCGCTCTATCTCCCAGAGCAACCGTGAAATGGTCATATTCTGATCTTTCGTGCCAACCAGCTCCGATATGAGGTTTGGCTGCTTTGTGGTTTGCTCGGCTAACCTCTGCGTCTGTCTGCCAGAGAGTGAAACCCCAATCACCGTATACCCCTGGTTTTTCCACGCCTGGCGAGCAGCACCGAGCGTATGAGTCTTACCAGTTCCAGAAATACCGCTTAATACCTTAATCTGCCCCCTGGCCGTTATCTCATGCAGTGCTTTAACCTGCTCTGGAGTTAACCCATGCTCTAGCACTGCTGATCGTATATGCCTGAAAGCAACACGAAATGATTGCCGAGTCATACTCTTCTTGACCTGGCTAAGGAGCTGCTTCTCAAGTTTGTACATCCGTTTGTTGGCGTACCGCACATCTTTTTCAATCTGGCCGAGGTTGATGATGTGCCGCGAGGCGAGGTATTTATC
>JBCDAG010000711.1:0-1945 GCA_039186165.1 Cyanobacteria bacterium P01_F01_bin.53 | reverse complement strand
TTTGGAGGAACATCGTCTACGACCAAGATATCTCCAGAAAGGTATGTATCTCTTAACTTTCCTGATGGTGTGGTCATGGCGATTAGTGCAAGAATGGGTGATAAGGGCTTGAATCAATTATCGATAATGTATATGAGGCACCTGATTGACTGACAAAAGATGCTGTCTCTAGTGATGAAGTGACTGTCAGCTATGGATTGTAGAAAATAAAAAAGGAAGTGGGAGTCCAACACTCTAGAATTAGATACCACTCAAATTATAGAAACGCTGTGAAAAAAACTCCCGCCTCTACGATGCCTTGAAAGCCTGGCTAGGTCAAGGTGAAAACTGGGTACATCTCACTCATTTAACGACGTGTCTATGGATGGTCGTCGCACTGATTTCTACCAGTGAAGTGAACCTGACGAAGTGGGCTAAGTATATTCCCTGCCGAGGGCAGTACGCCCAAAGTCGCCAACGTCGTATTCGTCGTTGGCTCGGGAATCCACGTATCAATGTGCATCGGTTGTACAAGCCCATCATTCAAGCCGCGTTGGCGAATTGGGACGACGAGTGTATGTATGTGAGCTTGGACACCACCCAGTTTTGGGATGAGTACTGTCTGATTCGGTTAGCTGTGGTTCACCGAGGACGTGCGCTCCCGCTGTCTTGGCATGTGCTCAGACATTCGAGTGCCACCGTTGCCTTCAGTGAGTATCACGAGATGTTAATTCATGCGGCGCGCTACCTGCCAAAGACCGTGAAGGTGGTTCTGCTGGCAGACCGAGGATTTATTCACACGGATGCAATGGAAGCCCTGGGACAATTGGGCTGGCACTATCGCATTCGACTCAAGAGCAACACGTGGTTATGGCGTTCTACCGGAGGCTGGATACAACCCAACTCAGTTCATCTGGCGGCTGGTGACGTGCGCTGTTTCCACACGGTTAAACTGCACAAGCGCCAGTGGTATGGTCCAGTCCATGTCATTATCGGTCGCAATCCTCTCAATGGCGAACTCTGGGTCGTTGTTAGCGATGAACCCACGACGCTCAAAACATTGCAGGAGTATGGCTTACGCTTCGATATCGAGGAACTTTTCAAGGATGAGCAGTCCAGTGGTTGGAATTTGCAAAAGTCTGAGATTCGTTCGGTTTGTGACCTTTCACGCTTATGTTTTATCTTAGCGCTCGCAACACTTTACGTAACCGCCCAGGGCGTTGCTGTCGTTGAGGCAGGCAAGCGAAGATGGGTGGATACTCATTGGTTTCGCGGCAACAGTTATTTTCGCATTGGTCTCGATTGGATTCAGGCGGCCTTACTTGACGGCTGGCAGCTAGTGCAGCGTGTTTTGTTTTCGTCTAACACGGACCCTGAACCGGCGATGGCCTCTCGCTGGCAGCATGAGAAGCGTTCCTTGCAGTTAGAATTTCAGGTCTTTACCACCCAGTTCAAGCCTGACTGAACTTTTGTCAGTCAATCAGGGTTATCAGTTGACCAGTTAAGTTTATAAGATTATGTTCAAACACCTCAGCGCTTGCTATAGTTAACGTGTAGCTGAGCAGTGGCGAACACTTTGGCACCAGGCCTGGGTTTTAAATTCTGTCCTTGTTAAGGTTTTAGTACCATGCCTTCAATATCAGGACTGAATCCAGGGTTAAAAGTCGTTGATTGATTGTAGTAGGCTCCCTGCAAAATAGTTCCCTTGGGATCAACATCTTGTAGATCAGCCCCCCTAAGATCAGCGGCACTTAAATTAGCTTTCTCTAGATTAGAACCTTCTAGATCAACTTCCCGTAAATTAGCACCTTCTAGGTCAGCATTTTTAAGGTTTGATTTTTCCAATTCAGCACCCTCTAAATCTATTTCATTCAAGTTATGCCTAATGGACTTTGACCTACCTAAATTTGCTTTACTAAAATCTATTTCTCTGAGATCAGCTCCTTTCATAGGTATAATCCCTGGG
>JBCDAG010000710.1:0-1972 GCA_039186165.1 Cyanobacteria bacterium P01_F01_bin.53 | reverse complement strand
TCCAACATTTAGAAACAAAAGCCCTCCGCACCAGATAAAGTCCTAAAGGAGCTCTACAACAATCTTCCGGGAACGCCTTAAAAACCACGTAGAAGATTCATAGCAACCTGCAATGCAGGATAACAATGCTGACGACAATCTACCAAGTGATATCTGCCCGCTGGAGCACCAAACTCTACGCGAACCTCCAATTTCATTACCATTGAAACCCCATTAATCCATTGATAAGGCCGCTTGACCGGCTTTATCAAGGGGATATGCTTAGGTTCATCATCTGCTTTACTCACAAACGTCCGAAAGCCATTAGCTTTCGGACGTTTGCATGCAGTGCCCCACGGCCCTATGCGGGGGCTTTATTTTGACACAAATCCCGGCGGGGAACATTAGATTGTTGTTACAACAAAGTTTTACCCCCGAGCTTAACAGTCTCTTTAAGTAACGTTTTGAACAAAGTCACTGATACGCTCCATGCCGCGCTCTATGGTGGCCATATCGGTGGCATAGGAGACTCGAATCCCATCATCGGCACCAAAAGCCACCCCCGGCACCGCCGCCACATATTTTTCATTGAGTAAACGGGTACAAAAATCGAGGGACTGCAACCCCGTCTGGCTAATGTCAATAAATACATAAAACGAGCCATCTGGAATCACACAGCTTAGCCCTGGAATGGCATTGACCCGATCCGTAATCACCCGTCGTCGTTTGGCAAATTCACGGAGCATGGTCGTCACACAGTCCTGGGAAGATTCTAGGGCCGCGATCGCACCGTACTGGGCAAACGTACACACATTAGACGTACTCTGACTTTGCAACGTATTCGCCGCTTTGATCAACTCCACCGGACCGGCCAAATACCCCAGCCGCCAACCGGTCATGGCGTAGGCTTTCGCAAACCCATTGCTGACAATGGTGCGCTCAAACATGGCATCGCTAACCGCCCCCATACTCAAATGCTCAGCCCCATCGTACAAAATCTTTTCATAAATCTCATCCGCCACCACCCAAATATTGTTGGCAACAATCACCTCCGCCAGGGAACGCACCTCTTCTGGGGTATAAACCATCCCGGTGGGATTAGACGGCGAATTAAAAATCAGAAATTTTGTCTTAGGGGTAATGGCATTTTGTAACTGCTCGGGGGTAATTTTGTAACCACTTTGGGCCGTGGTAGAAATCATCACTGGAGTGCCCCCGGCCAGTTTAACCATTTCAGGGTAGCTCACCCAGTAGGGAGCTGGAATAATCACCTCATCCCTCGGCTCAATGGTGGTCATCATCAGGGCATAGAGCGAATGCTTGCCGCCGTTGGTGACAATGACATTGTTAGCCTCGTAAGGTAAATGGTTATCGTTGCGAAGCTTAGTTGCGATCGCCGCCCTTAATCGAGGCTCCCCCGAGGCTGGACCGTAGCGCGTTTTTCCCTCATCTAGCGCCTGTTTAGCGGCAGCACGAATATGCTCCGGAGTATCAAAATCAGGCTCACCCGCACTAAAACTACACACATCTAGACCGTCAGCCTTCATTGCCTTTGCCTTCGCTGAAATCGCCAAAGTCATCGAAGGGGTAACTTGCTGCACCCTAGCAGCCAACTTGATACTCATTAGAACGCTGTTTGCCTCCGCTCAAAACCCTATTCTGATTAGCTTAAATCGATTTGTAGTGCAGATTGAAAATCTTTATGATTTGCTTGAATCATGACCGATGACCAACCTACTGATGCCATCCGAACAGGCTGGAAAGTCAACAGCCCATTACCCACCTCCACCAACGTCTGCATTGCCCAAAGTAAAAAAAACTCCCCTGGCAGTACCAGAGGAGCCTGTGTTCTTGATCTGTGTGAAGGAAACTGTATAAAGAGATGCTGCCAAGGACGTTGCCCTACCACAATCCCAATGCAAGGAGAGCACAGATAATACAACAAACAAAGTAGTAATTACTGTGAAGTCGTTTTTCAGGAACTCCAATTTTT
>JBCDAG010000709.1:0-1982 GCA_039186165.1 Cyanobacteria bacterium P01_F01_bin.53 | reverse complement strand
AATTTGAGAATGAAAATCATTCTCAATCCTATTTCTTGAAAAAGGGCTAATAAATAAACAAAATAGTTTAAGTAATTGTAATTGGTGTTTGGTTAACGTGGATTCGATGAGATGAAAAGATGGCAGGAGGCAAAGCAGCTAAGCTTTTGACCTTTAAATCTAAGGATAGTTTCTTTGCGTGATAGGTGTAAGCGACTAATCCAGCGAGCAGATTGACCAAAAAGTTGAAGGGACTGCGATGTATCGAATGCTCAATCTGGCAAATATTCTTAAGTTGGTAATTTTCTGACACTCATGGCAAGCCATGGGCGTTCTCACTTCTGTCATTTTTCGCCAAGCTTCAACAGGACCGCAACTGTTGCATTTGTAGTCATACAGTGGCATTGATCCGTCGAGATGAAGAGACCTGGGGCTGGCATTTCCTCTATGTCATGGAGCAAGGATTTGATCCGGATTACACCATTGCCGATGGCGGTAGTGGCTTGAGCACCGGGCAGAAAGCCGTGATGAGCGAAGCACCTTGTCATGGAGATGGCTTTCATATCCAACAACAATTTGAGCAGGTTGCTAATAGTCTGAGACGCCAAGCCAACGGGACAACCACTAGACACATCAAGCTGGAACACAAGATTGAAAATGCCCGATTGACTGGCCCGATGCCTCGAAAGCTGATCGGTCAGCTGGTCTACTCCAAACGTCGAGACCGGGAATTGTTCTGCCTGTGTCAAGATATCAAAACGTTCCTGCAGTGGATGTTTTATGATGTACTTGAACTGTCAGGTCCGTTGCTAGATGTGCGTCAAGCACTCTTCGACTATATTGTCAGAGAACTTCAACACCGGGAGAACAAGAATTACTCTGCAATCCGAAAGCTCAGGAAAGCCCTGTACAATCAACGGGATGATTTACTTGCCTTTGCCGGTGCCCTCGCTTACAAGCCGACACAGATTGCCCAACGCTTTAATCTACCATTACAGGTGGTCTGTGATGGCTACCTGCTGTACCGAAAGCATCACACCTCCAATGCCTATTGGGAGCGTTGGAATCATCATTTTTACTCCCAGACTTCTGGCAAGTTTTATGGGCTGCTGGAAGCAGTCGGTGAAGCATTTAAACAGACACCCAGAGCGAGTTCTCTGGTAGAAAATCTAAACTCTCGTCTGCGAAACTACTTCTTTCTGCGACGTCGGGTGGGTGATTCTTATCTGGGGTTGTTACAATTCTTCCTTAACCATCGTTGCTTTATACGGTCTGAAATACCGGAATGAATCGGCAAGAGTCCCAAGCCGTTACTTACGAGGCAAGAACATCCTCACTGGTTAGAATTGTTAGGATTTCATTGTTTCTAAAGAGCTGAAAGGCAAGTTGATAGTAGAGCCAGGTCATGATCATCCATGACCTACTTTTTGCTGCGAGTGTTACCCTAAAATCACTGTTTTTGAACCACGCTGTTTATCTGATGATCGAAAAGACACGATTGCTACCAGACTCTTAGCTGAGTTGAAAAATGAGTAGGCTTAGCAAATCGCTTTGAAACGGCTACGCATACCCAGTGAGAAATCTTACCGGCTCTGTCTGTGTAAGGAAGCCAATTAAATTTCCCCACAGGGTAAACCTGTGGGGGAATTCACCAATATATAGATGAAGAAGTAAAGATATTAAGAACTAACTTCCGCCAAGGTCTTGGCAGGTTCTTCTGTTGGAAGAGGTCCTAGCTTAACTCCATCAGGATAGTATTCCCAACCGTCTCTAATCTTGATGTCCTTATCCCAAGGCAGCTCGTACTTTCCTTCAGCCAGGTCCTTAACCCATGTCAGGTAATTTTCGCGTCCTCCACCAGGTTTACCCACATATCCTCGACAGCCAACATTGAAGATATTGTTTTCAAGAGCCCAATTTTTGCGAGCTTCATCCACCATTTTGGGGAACAACTCAGCCGTCACAATTTCCCAAGGATTACGATGGCCCTGCTGAATCACATT
>JBCDAG010000708.1:0-2028 GCA_039186165.1 Cyanobacteria bacterium P01_F01_bin.53 | reverse complement strand
GCCAAAACCTAGCGGCGATCAACGGTATCCACCAAAAAATAACTGCCGATGGCGGTCAATTTATTTTGGTTCTCTCCCCCCTCAAGCGCGAACTGCCTGGCCCTAAAGACTATGAACTGGTTGCCCGTCAGCGGTTAAAAGATTGGGCCACTGAGACGGATATTCCATACTTAGACCTGCTCGAAACTTATCAGGCGCATGAAGCACCTGAAAGCTTATACCGAGACCATATTCATCTGAGTCCGCAGGGGAATGAACTGGTTGGCAGTGCGATCGCCCAAACGATCAAAACCATATCGTTTCCCTAATTTCCAAGAAGGGGCGATGGCGGAGGGCGATGGCGGAAAGTCACCCCAAGGCCACTGTCTTTACAGGTTCTAATGCCAATCTCAGCTCATCTTGTGATTTCCACGCCTGTCCATCTAGGGCCATCTGTTCAATTACGCTAGCCAACCGCAGTGCCTTGAGCGCCTGCTCCCCGCCAACAGACGGCTGATCGCCGCCTCTGACACATTGAACAAAATGCTCTAGTTCTGCATGGAGCGGTTCGGTATTGCTGGTGTATACCTGCTCGATTAGGCCGTCCTGACGATAAAGTACTTGGCCATATTCCGCCATGCAGTTTTCCGTGGTTTGGCGGTGAATCTCAATTTTATTGTTTAAGAAATCTGCCTCCGTTAGCGAATTACGGCAGTGGGCCGAAATCGTTCTAATTTTGCGGTGGGTTACCTTACTGGCCGTGACCGTAGCTACCAGGCCACTGGCAAAGCCCAAGGTCGCTGTTACGTAGTCTAAAAAGGGAGAATCTGCACCTTTGCTCCCACTGGCCGTGAGCTTGGCGACCGGCGAATTAGCCAGCTCAAGGATTAAATCGATGTCGTGGATCATTAAGTCGAGTACCACCGATACATCGTTGGCTCGCTTGGAGTACGGGCTCATGCGCCGTGCCTCGATTGCCAGCATGTCTTCGGTTTTCAGCACATTGTGCAATTCTTTAAACGCCGGATTAAACCGCTCAATGTGCCCCACCTGCAAAATGCAGTTGAGGTCTGCTGCTGCATTGACCAGCGATTCTGCTTCGGCAATGCTGGCGGCAATGGGTTTTTCAATCAACACATGCACACCGGCTTTTAGGCAGGTCATTCCTACCGGATGATGGAGCCTGGTGGGCACGGCGACACATACCGCATCTACGTGCTCCAACATCGTTTGATACTGTTCAAAAAAGTGAATCTGATAATGGCTAGCCGTTTCAATGCCACGTTCTGCATTGACATCAGAAACAC
Organism: Cyanobacteria bacterium P01_F01_bin.53; assembly: GCA_039186165.1. GTDB lineage: Bacteria > Cyanobacteriota > Cyanobacteriia > Phormidesmidales > Phormidesmidaceae > Phormidesmis. Next base: position 742 of record JBCDAG010000708.1, on the reverse strand, counting down.
CTACCAATTCCACGTCTTTCAGACGTGAGAGCACCCTAGCATGGTGCTGACCCATATTCCCAATGCCAATCACCCCAACCTTTACGGGTTCAGGCCGGTTGCGGCTATAAGGTTTTGTTTCAGCAAGCGGTAAAGGTTGACTCTGCACGTTCTCACACCTCGTAAAAATCAGGTTCGCTTTTAAGCCTTTGGATGTGTTGGGCCTACATCAAGGCTCAGCTGCCTAAAGTACTTGTCCAAAAGGTCACGGTCTTAAATATTGGCTTCTGGTAGTTAAATTCTGTTGCTGCCAGCAAAGTCTGGAGGTCCCTATGTGCCAAAAGAAATATTTGCCAAAAATCTGTGTGCCTAAGAAGATAGACGCACAACGAGAATTGGTAGCGCCTCACCCTATGTAAACAGTACTATAGAAAATCTAATAAATATGACAGCCCTATCCATATAACTTCATGGATTTTGCCTACGAAGGGTTACGTTTTTTGTGTAGCGGTTGGTTGTTATTAGCGGTGAAGGGTGATGTTCTGTGACTAGCCTGTCTCACTGTGACAGGGGCGGAGGCATTCGTCAGCTTCAGGTCTTCCCCCAGTCGTGAAATTTGAATTTTGGTCAATTTAGGCCCTTCGGCAGCAATGACTGTGAAAACCAGATCTTGTCCTGACGATGCTTGCCCCGAGAGTGAATAGCTCAATTGCTCATTGATTTTGGGGATTTTTTGCATCTCAAAAATAACAAATCCCCCCAG
>JBCDAG010000707.1:0-2036 GCA_039186165.1 Cyanobacteria bacterium P01_F01_bin.53 | reverse complement strand
CCAAAGACCGCCTGTAAAATAACGCCCAGGGTCAGGTTCTGGATAGGCGAACGGGCCACAATGGTTTGCCCCGCTTGCCAGTTGGCACTAATATCGCGAGTGATATCGAAAATGAGCTGCCCGTAAGCCCGCAGCTGCTCGCCATGAAAGGGGGGCATGAGGAGTTTACGCTGCCTTTTGTGAGGTACCCCATCGAGCAGTAGGATAGATTGCTTGCCCACCATTGCCTCTAGGACGCCATTGCCCTGCCCGGTGACCACCTTATCATCGTCTAATGCAAAGATCTCTTTTACAACAGCAGGCTCACCGACATACACCAGTGGCGATGGGCTATCACTACCGATTTGAAACATGGGACCGTAGCGTTGTACGCTGTCGTCCATATATTTGGTCGGATTCAAAATGAGGTGGAGAACTCGCAACATGCCTCTGATGCCCTTTGCCTTAGGTCCATCAATAGTGCGAGACGTGAGCTGACTAGCGGTAACAGTATCTACAGCTTGGTTTGTCATTGCGCTTTATCCGTGCGTGTTCAACTTTTTAGCCTTGTTTCCCGCTAAAAACTTAGCGCAGATTCCTATCGGCTTGCCGCTGGGGCGATCATAACCTTCGTTAAAAATATCCGAATGAGTATGGAAATTCGTGAAGATAACTTGACCGGTCAGGAAATTGCAGACTTTCTTCAGGCACATCTTGAAGAAATGCATGAAATTACCCCTTCTGAAAGCGTTCATGCGCTTGACTTAGAGGCCTTGCGATCGCCTAACATTACATTTTGGTCAGCTTGGGAAAATGATGAATTGGTGGGATGCGGAGCGCTCAAGGTGCTAGATGCTAGCAATGGAGAAATAAAATCTATGCGGACGGCTAGAGCCCATCGTGGCAAGGGCATTGCCTCCCAAATGCTAGAGCACATTATCGCAGAAGCTCGACGCCGTGATTACGACTGCTTGAATTTGGAAACGGGGGCCATGCCTGAATTCGCACCAGCCCGTGCCCTGTACAGCTGCTATGGGTTCACCTATCGAGGGCCTTTTGCTGACTATACCCACGATCCAAACAGTGTATTTATGACGAAAGCGCTGACATAAACAAAAGCACTGATAGGCAACGACCAGACTCAATACGAATGGCATTACAAAACAGATTTATGAGTCTTTTTCAACCCTGTAATGCATCTGAACAAATCCGAACTCAAATCGTTTTGTATTCAGGCATGTTAGCGCTGTGTCTCTTGGCAGTTGGCCAAAGAGTGGTTTTCCGTCACCCAGGAGGATAGGAATCACCGTAATGAGCAATTCATCCACGAGCCCAGCTGACAAAAAGCGTTGAATAGTAGTACCGCCATCTAGATAAATATGGTTTATGCCCTCGCGTGATAGGCGATCGCACAATGCCTTAGGCATTTCATCCGAATAGGTTACGGTATCGGCTGGTGGTGGTGACAACGTTGTAGGATTTCGACTTAAAACAACAACCGGCAGATTGCCGTAGGGCCAAGATCCAAAAGTCATGACTTTCTCGTAGGTATTACGGCCCATTACCAGCACATCTACCGTTTCGATAAAGGCCTGATAGCCACAATCTTCACCATCTGGGACGTTAGCGTTGGCGGCATCTAGCCAGTCGAGAGTGCCATCTTTACGGGCAATAAAACCGTCAAGACTGGTTGCAATAAAAACTGAAACTTTGGGGTTCATAATGTTGCCCGTCTTTAATGTTGTAAGCGCGCTATAGCGCACTGTAACATTGAGGTAAGTAACATTGCGGTAATTTGTATGCTCAATGTGGCTTCATTGGGTCACATGGTTTGCGCCCCCAGCAACTGATGCAGCCACCAAATACAGTCCCGTAACAAGCATGGCACTACCGGCTATTCGGTTGATGATTTTATTGGCTTTGGGATTTTGCAATAGCCCTTTGGCCCTATCTGCCATATGGGAGCAGTCCGCTACTATGGGGGAGTTTACGATAGAGCAGCGGTAAGCACGGAATGCGAGAATTGTTGCCAGGTTCCAGCCGCCCACTGACAACGT
>JBCDAG010000706.1:0-2044 GCA_039186165.1 Cyanobacteria bacterium P01_F01_bin.53 | reverse complement strand
TGCGACGACGAATATGGTCCGGATTACGGGCGTATCGATGACTCATCAGAGGCGCAGGGGCTCACTACCATACTCCTTTCCTAACCTTGTTTCGCAACCTTGACTACTGCGACGTAACCTTAACTTGGCACCCATCCCTAACTACCGAAAACCGTATCGGCCTCAAAATCAAAATTCTCGATCTGAAGTTTCTTTGAGGCGATTGGCATCTCTTGGCAGACTTGCCGAAGTGGGCCATTGCGATTCATCTAACATAGCGGGGGCGGTATGTGTCTGCTAAGCCTCTAGCTCACTTGGCGCTTCAGCTTTTTTCTAAGCCCTAGCGCACCCAGTGCTACCATGCCTCCCATAACGCTAGGTTCGGGAACGGATGTTGGTGACGTGACCGGGGGGGCACCAAAGTATTCGATAGTCAATGTGCCATCGGCAACCGTATCGACAAATGTGTCTACGTTGCCACCGCCTCCCTGACCCAGGGTTAAGATCTGGGTAAAGGGCTCAAAGGTAATATCGCCAGTTCCTATGAAATCAGCGATCGCAGTGATATCCGTGATACTTAGGCTTTCATCACCGGTCACTTCAAACTCACCAAAGGGAGTCAGTGTATCGGGAGCAAGCGCGACATAGGCCTGACTGCCAATGGTCTGACCAAAAGGACTGTCTAATGTAAGGGCGCTAAAGGTTGGCAACGCGACCGGTGAGCCTGCGGCAGGTACGAGATCGTACTGTCCGGCGAACAGGGTTAAGCTAAAGTCCTGAGCCTGGGCCGCTGTGTTAACAATTTCACCGCTGGTACGTAAAGCACTGCTAAACGTAAGCTTGATGTCGTTGACGATGCCGCCGCCGTCGTACCGGCTTACTGATAATTTCGGGCCACCGGTCAACTCTGTCAAAATATTTTCAAAACTGTCAGAATCACTAAACAACAAAGCTGCCGTCGCAGGTGCGGTTAGCAACGTTGCAACACCTAAGGCAATACCAGAAAGAACAATTTTGTAATTCATCATGTTCATGTTCATTTTTTAGAAAAAACTGTACGCATCAATGGACCAGCGACGTGGAACCAGTGACGTGCTGGCCGCTGATGCAAGATAAATATTTCGGCTGTTGATTTCTCAACCAGCCTGATGCGAATCACCCTGATGTACTTGATCGATTATTGTTGCGGAAAAGGAGAGGTCGTTGATTCAGAAGACACGGCTCATGTGTCCAGGAATGATTTGGAGAATCTTGCCTCAGAGCCCCAGCTTTTCGGAAAGCACACCATAAGCACCATGGGATAGCATTTTGCTTCCCATAAAAGGGTCATATAGTGCTGTTGTCTACTATCAGCTTAGTTAAACTGCTCTACTTACCAGCCCTGCAAACTCCGAGTCCTGAAAGATTCCCAGAGAACACTCGTTTTTAATTGATTTAAAAATAGAGCTGCCAACAGTGCACCTGTTCAAAAGAGAATCAGCTACTCGATCAATGCCCCCTAACAGGCAGCCCTAAAAAACTAGCCCTATGTCGATGCAAGGCCCTTGTCTAAAGAATTCCCTGTTTTTTTGATTTCAACCAGGAGCAATTAAAATTGATTGATTCCACGGAACTTAGTCATTAGAAACAACTTTAAATATGAAAGTCCATAACAATCTGAATCCCATCGCTCTTGCTTAGTGACGCCAATTTTTCGATATTGGAGGCTGGGTAAGTGAATCCAAGGGATGCGTCTTGTCCAAAACGTCACTGTGTACACGCAGCTACCCTAAAGCTTGAAAGGGAAAACTTATTGCATAAATAGATCACTCTTAAGGTGTCCTAGAAAAAGTGCGCGGACTTTTAATATACTCAAGTCTCTAGTGGAAAGATGTCTAGCCTTGGGCAGATGGTCGCAGGCGTTGCCCATGAAATTAACAATTCGGGTAACTACTCAGGTTGAAGGGCAGGCAACATCGGTGCATTAGCAAAGGTACTGGAAAGGGACTCCAGAACGTTCATTCCTTGCTTTCTGAGCGTAGAAATATAACCGCGAATGCGGGAGAATTGCTTGGCGCCCGTGTCA
>JBCDAG010000705.1:0-2052 GCA_039186165.1 Cyanobacteria bacterium P01_F01_bin.53 | reverse complement strand
TGTACTGCGCTGTCATCCAGGTTAAGGGTCGCAGCATCGATTCCAATGTTTCCCCCGTCAATAGGCCCGAAAGTAGCGGCGAAGAGTCCTGAGCTTTCTAAGGTCACTTCGTTTCCTTGCAAGTGAATTTGTCCACCGCCCGGCCCGCCGACATCAATGAGTGACCCAAGTAATTGGATATTTTGAGTTGCTGAAAGGTCGTCATAGATAAAGTCAAAGCCCTGAGCCGCCGCTTCCAGATAAACTTCACTATTAGGTTCTAAGCTTCCCAACTCAATGTTTCCACCTAGTGCAGTCAGGTTACCTCCTACCGAGATTAAGTCTCCGCCCAACAGAGCCAAAGTCTTAAAAGGATTTACTCGCAAGCCAGCAGGCGCGCCTAGCGTGTTGTCTATAGGTGCACCTGAGGGCAGCACACCGGCCCGAGACTGATTCACAATTGGGGCAGCTGTGCTGCCAAACTGCAATCCAGTAGGTGCACTGATGGTGAGGGTTACAGGCGCAGCAGGCGTTCCCGCCGTGAACACATTTGTATCTTCAAAGGTCAATCGCTCGGCGGTACTGGCGATAAACGAGCCTCCGTTTAGATTTAAAGACGAATTTTCTCCGAAGGTAATACCAGCTGGATTAATCAAAAAGAAGTTGGCAGAGCCACTGACTGAGAGATTGCCCAAAATCGTAGAGGCTTGGCTAGGATCAGTGACCCTAGTAAAGATATTGTTGCTACCCCCATCATCAAAAGTAACTACAACACCTGATGGGATACTGAATTCACTGAAGCTATGAAAGAGATTACCGCCAGCGGTGCTAATCCCAGTGATTTGGCAGGTTGCCGTACAGTCAGTGCCAGCACCAGAAATTGTTGTTGCTGTAGAGCCGTCAGGGACCACTCTCAGCTGAGCGAAGACTGAGAATGGAAGCAGTGAAGCAATCACTGTGAGAGCAACGGATAAACTAACCGCATTACACAGAAATTGCGTTGAGTGAGGGCGATTTTTCCCGTTGCTTGCCGAAGTGAAGTGCCGCAGAGTCATGAGTAGAGGGCAGATAGCGAAAATTTTGGTCTGTGATTTTTGAACTCTCGTTAAAAAATACTTGCAGTGCCATATTTGTAAGATTCCCGTTCCTAGCCAATAAAAAGCACATCTCCAAGAGCCTGCCCGGAATGCTCCATAAAGATGATGTGGTGGATAGTTCACGTACTTCAGAAACGTTAGGAACGGAAAACTCTGTAAGAACATAAGAGATTTTCAGACTCCCTAACAACAGGTCTATTTTCTGTTTAGTCTCAAGCCAAGATATTGACCAAAAGCCTTGTAAACATTGGCAAAAAATTAATATCGTGTTTCTTCTCTTCGATACTTTCATTTAAAGATTCAACAGACAACCTTTGTAGTTTTGGGTGAGTAATGTAAGACAGCGATAAATTTCACCCAGGCTAAACTCTCGAGTCTTAGCAGATTTATCTAGCTATAAACCCTCATAGTCGGTAAAAACACTTCGTTGCCTACACCCAGTCAAGTCAACATGGATTAATTGAGTACTTGTTTTTTCGGCCTATTCACGGATACACCTACTTAGATGTCAAAAGTTGCATTCGAAAATAAAACAATTTTTCCTGTACTTCGTGACATAAGTGTATGCACTATAGACCGTCATATATTTGTGCATCAAAGTATACATACACACTACGCAAAATTTCATGATCAAGGCCTGACTTCCGAAACGTTTGTGCAGGACTCGCCTTTTTCAGTACGAGGCCAACTATGCTTTCAAAATTGTTGTTTCCAAAATCTACCTTTAGGCAGCTGCCTTTGAGGTTATTCACATCTGCACTTGTCGCTGGTGCAATCACGAGCATCTACCAAACACCCTCACAAGCGGTCACCTTCCATTTCAACTTCGCTGAGGGCACCTCGTCTAAGGTGATGAACAAAGTAGAAGAAGCAGGTTCTCTCTGGAGCTCAATCCTACAAGACGACGTAACAGTTAATATCGATTTTGAATTTGCGACTTTGGACGAAGGATATCTGGGTGGAGCTAGGCCTGATA
>JBCDAG010000704.1:0-2092 GCA_039186165.1 Cyanobacteria bacterium P01_F01_bin.53 | reverse complement strand
TCAGATTAATTACATCGACCGCATTGTCTTGAAAAATGCGCTGTAAAGAGAGATCGATTGTCGCGCCGGATTCAGCAGCATCGACACACTCAGACTCAGGATAAATCACCACCTGCCCACCTGAGGTCAGGGGCACATAAATGGAGGTAACCGTTAAATCAAAGGCCAAGGGAGAGAACAGGGGAAACGCGAGCGATCGCCCCCTGACATACTGCTGCTGCGCCCACTGCACATAGTTCAGCAAGCTCCGATGCTCAATCTCGACGCCCTTGGGTTTACCCGTAGACCCCGAAGTATACAAACAGTAAGCCAGCTGATCTGCCCAAGGAGAGATGGGCAGATTATGGGTTGGCTGAGCTTCTAGATTTAGCGTGTCCAGTGTCAGCACAATGGCCTCGCCCGATAGACGATCGGCTAAGTCTGCCTGGGTCAGCACCCACTGCGCCCGAGTGTCTTGCAAGATGTGGGCGATTCGCTCTTTCGGATGACTTGGCTCTAGGGGAACGTAAGCGCCACCCGCTTTCAGCACACCCCAAATGGCCACCAACATGTCAGGCGAACGATGGAAGCACAGGGCCACAGGCGCTTCTGGCAAAATGGCTTGGTGCTGAAGACTATGGGCCAGCTGATTGGCCTTGGCATTAAGCTGGCGATAGGTGAGGGTGATGTCGTCGCACACGAGGGCGATCGCATCCAGCGTCCGTTCTACCTGGGCCTCAAACTGTTGCACGACAGTCTGATTTTTCAAATCCTGATCAATCAAATCCTGGCTAGCAAGTCCCTGTATAACAAATCCCTGGATACTAGGCATCTGTGAGGATTGCCCCAACTCATCCAAGCGATACTTCTCAGCCTCATTCAGCAAATCCACCTCGGCAATCGGCTGATTGCGATCGGCCAGTACCGCATTCACCAAAGCCAAAAAGTGACTGGGCCCACGCTCCTGCAACGCTGGATCAAACAATTCATTATTGAAGTCAAAATGTAGCTGCAAGCAACCACGATCATCAAAATCATGGACCAGTATCCGCAGATGATGGTGCGGGTCACTCGCCCCAGCGTGAAGCCACTCAGCCCTGACCGGCAATCCCGCAAAATCCGACACCTTAGCCGTGAGAAAATTCAGCACAACATTGGCATCTCGCTTGGGCACGAACTCGCTCGCCCCAGGCTGAGCATGGCGTAAAAAGCCACCGCTGGCCTCACTCACCTTTGTCAGCAACGAGGCAAATGTCTCTTTTGAGTCCACCTCAACCGCCAATGGAAACAGCTCAATAAATACACCAATGGTCTCTTTAAGTGCTCTGGAAGGTCTGCCCTGGGCGGGTGTAGAAAATGCCACTCGCGGGTCACCACTAATGCGATGGAGATAGGCCAACACTAGCCCTGACACTAGGTTAAAGAGAGAAAGTTGAGGCGTTAGGGCCGCGGCCTCTGATTCAATTGAAAGTGTTTTCAGCGCCGCCGTTTGTTCAGCCGTTAACACACACGAGATACGACGACTCGCCGTACTCTCGTGAGCGCCCGCAGAACGAGCCGAAGAACGAGCCGAAAAATTAGCAGCAGTTCGGTGATACAAAGAGCTCGGTGAAATCTGTTGTTTTTGCCAATACTCCACAGCCCGAGACGCGGGAGCGGGTAGCACAACATCAGCATAAGCAGTCAGTTCTGGCGCTTGGGCTAACGTACCCTCAAGCGATCGCGCATACAGCTCACCCATCACCTCATACAATCGCTTCAGTGACACCATATCCGTAATCAGATGGTGCTGATTGAGATACCAAACCGTGCCGTCCGGGCACTGAAGCAACGCCGTATCGAACAACCGTTCAGAAAGATTGAATAAGGTTTGCGATCGCGCCTCACCCCAAGCCCGCACCGCATCCTCAGGGCTCATTTCACCCCTAAAATCCAGCACTGGCACAGAATAGGGTATCGGGTCTTGCACCCGCTGCTGAGGTACACCATCCACCTCTTCAATCACCGTTCGCAGTGCGTCGCAGCGCTGAACCAACGCTTGAAAAGCCGCCTGAAAGTGAGTCGGATCTAGCTCACCCGAGAAGGTAAACAAGAACGCCATGTTGTACAACGG
>JBCDAG010000703.1:0-2131 GCA_039186165.1 Cyanobacteria bacterium P01_F01_bin.53 | reverse complement strand
AGAGCACTGAATTGGGAGTGGGGCGATTCTGGCAGGCTTTATTTCTGGATCAGAAAACAAGACTTAGTAAAGAGAGATTTTTCCAATATTTGGTGCGAAATGCAGTGCAGTTAATTATAGAGCACACATGCAAATTCTATGGACGAACTAAAATTGGCAATGACTCCGGCTCTACCAAAACGATGAGAGATCTTGCCTTTCCCGCAACTCGTGATATCAAACCCAACTTTTCCAACTTCACAATCATTTGCTGCACAGTCGGTGGCGTCACGCCAAAAAACGAGCGGATATCAGCCTGCGCAGGTGGTTGGCCGTGAATTTGAGAGTAGTTGTAAATATAAGCAAGATACTGCCCCTGCTTATCTGTAAAAGATGGCGAAGCCTTTTCCGCCTCTACTAAATCTGGCATTTCAACGCTGTACCAGGCTTTAATACCGGCATCCGCCTCTGCTAATGCCTCATCTAACGTTTCAAAGCGATCAGGACTTTCCCAAATAGTACCCCCTTCATCAATGGCGCAAATAAAAGTATCGGTGTAGTAACTGATAGAACCGATTTCTAAGCATCCATCTTTAACCCATGAAGCTATGTGAGGATAAGACTGCTCAAAACTCGCCATAAAAAGAAATCTCCATCGCTAGCGCCTTCTCAATACATCAATCATCTTTGTTACGCATACACCTAGCCTGCCTCAAGCTGCTCATCCCCAACAGCAGATTTTATCTTGTTTCCATCCAAGTCGCGCACAAAGCACCCGTAGCAGGGCACCCTATAATCCCTCTCTGCCACCTGGTCAACCATCACCGGTGGCACCCGCTGCAATAGCAGAGCCTCATAAAAGCCATCCACCACCACCTTCGTTGCGGTAACAAATGCGATATGCATACCATTGCCCACAGACGCAGTCTTACTCTCATAAGGGAATTCATCCAAAACTCAGGGTATTGCTTGCCGTAGGCGATCGCATCCGGATACTCCATTATCCGGTTTCACCCCAGCGTTGACAGCACCTGATCATAAAACGCAACCGCCCGTTCAAAATCATTCGTCCCAATCGAAACATGAGAAATAATGCTGGGATTGCTATCCATATAAAAATCTCCTATTGCTGAACTATGACAAAAAATGCAAGGCAACAAACAGTGAACAGGTTATCGCTATTTCTAAAAAAGATGCGCGAATAAAGAGAGACCCTAACCGCTTCAAACAAATCTTTAAGAAATGGCTACCAGCACAGCTTTTCCAGCTTGGACCTCTCGCGGATACATATATGGGACTGCTTCCCACCATTCATACTCAACTTCAAGGACAGTGCGCTTTCTAAAAATGTCACCTTCCCCAAAAATAAGCGCATCCTCACAGCGCTCTGGAATACCTAGAACATTGACCAGCTCACTCTTGAGATAAGTGTGAAACGCCGTATCAGCCAACGGTCGCTCACCCAAGTAAAACTGAATCGATCGCCCAGCTCTTATCCAGTCCGGCCCAACTTCGCACCTAACCCACCATTTAACCCAAAGGTCAAACTGGTCAAGCAGCACTAGTAGCGACTCAATATCAGCAACAGCGATCGATTCAGCAGAATTCATATATTCAACAAGTCACCTGTGGGAAACAGCGTCTTCTCCACAGAGCAGGAAACAGATTACTAATCCTTAATAAACAGCTCTCCATCGTCGATGACAACAACATCATCGCCACTCGCCTCAATCGACCCAATCCCTTCTACCGTAATCGTGCAGGTATCACTATTGCAGGCTCGTGTGCGAGTACTGCTATTGATAGAAGTATTAAACGTAGAAATGCCATCTTCAATGACAATGTCATGAGAAAAGCTGTCCTCGTTCACCAATTCAACGTAAGCAAACGAGCTAGTCGCCGTCAACAAAACCAAACCAAGCGCAGAAAATAAAACTTTCATAGTGCCGAAAATGCATTGAGTAGTTGTTTTTTTCGCGAGATGCGGCAGCTGTAGCACTTGCTTAAGACCGCTCAAGACAAAAGAGCAGTGCTTGAACAATCAGGCCAGCTTATTTTGGGGCGATAATCCGCTTTTGAAGCTCGCACAGATATCAACAGCCAAGCTGTCCAATATTTCCGACATAACAAAAAAATTGATGTCACGAATTCT
>JBCDAG010000702.1:0-2161 GCA_039186165.1 Cyanobacteria bacterium P01_F01_bin.53 | reverse complement strand
GTGTCACGGCTTTTCGGGCCGATATGGAGCAAGATAGCTTAATCAACCTGAAGACAGATTGGGAGCGTATTCAGGCATCTACGACGACGGCTCACCAATACGAGCAGGCGCGGTCGGATTTTGCCAAGAAGGGCTATCCACCCGGTGTGTTGCTTAATTGGGTCTGCTGGAATGATGTTAACTACCTAGACCTTTCCCAAAACAGACTCGATTTGACTCCTATGTAAGAGCTAAGAGGAGTTGCATAAACAATCTCAGTTTTCAAAAGCTTTCTCCCACTTTTTTGACTCTCTTACTATTCATCCTTTGACATTGCATCCTCTATTTTCTCGATAATGTTTGAGAGATTGGTGTGCAATTCTCTTTCGTAAACGTCATCAGCCCCAAGCTTTTCCCACGCCTTCAATGCCGAGATTGCCTTCTTTAAGTGCTGATCTTTCTTAATTCGGTCATTTGGCCGAATTTCTTTGTCCTTATTTTCGCCGTCTTTTTCATAAAGTAAGCGCTGGACTGTTCTAGCACTCTTCCCAATGATTACTTCTAGCGCTGGATTAAGCCTTAACTCACCTTCCTTTGGCCTTCCTCGTCTATCGACATATCCCGCAGCCCTAAGCCTCTCGGCGAGTTGCTTCACCTCGGCAGCGGTATAGTCGCGTCGGCGCTCATTTTCGGTTACCTCAATTCCTAGTGCTCTATCCGGTTCATCCTCGGCAACAAATCCGAGCTGCCGCACTGGGATGCGGTTGCCTGGAAACTGTTCTTGATACGTCTTAGAGTCATGCTCGCGTAGATACTCGATCGCAGCACGTCTGTGTCCCCCGGCAAGTAAGTGCCCCTGAATATCTACAACTAAGGGTTCAATGAGCCCTACGGCAGCGATAGACTCTGCTAGTGCTTGCACATGGTCATCATTGAGCGGGCGGGTATCCCCACTATGACGGTCCTTGATATCGTCAAGTAATAGTGTCGTGCCTGCTAGCCGTGGCTCAGTAGGTACAGTAGGTGCAGGTTCAGCAGCAATTTCGGGATCTTCTCCCCCAGCACCTACCCAGGCGTCAGCTTCAGGCGGTGGGGTAGTTGGTTTCTTCGCAATACGCGATCGCTTCTTCCTGTCTACCATCGTCTTGTCCCCATCATCTTGAGGACTTCTTTAGCCAATGCCGCCACTTCCTTAGAAGCTGTAGAGCTGCTCTCAAGTTCGATAACTGAATATCCCGCGCTTGATTCAGCGAACACTACGCGCTGCCCAATTGTAGTTTTAAGGGTGGGGATGTCGTATTCGCTCAAGGCATCCTGGATATCTTTGCCAATAGCGGTGTTCACAATCTTGCGATTGATAATAAATGCTGCTTGTAGCTCTGGCTTGAAGCCTCGGGCCTCTTCAATGAGTTGCACTGTCTCGGAGGCAGCCCACACATCATAGGATGATGGCTGGACAGGAATAAGCACCAGGTCAGCAGCGAGGATAGCTGTGCGGGCTAGTGCTGATACACGAGGTGGTGTATCGATGACTGCATGATCATAATTATTCATTAATTCTGGCAGATCGCGATGTAGCGTATTCCGAGCCATGCCTACTACAGGAAAAGGTGGTTTCTCTTCACGTGCAGCAGCCCAACCTTGAGCGCTGCCTTGTGGGTCAGCATCTACTAGCAGCACCCGAGCCTTACCTAAGGCAATCGCATGGGTTAGGTGTACGGCCAGCGTCGTTTTGCCTGAGCCACCTTTGAGTGAGCTAAAAGAAATGATCATGGCGGCCTGTTTTAGCAACGCCAAATTCTACATCGCTATGTTATTGGAATGATAGAAGCTTTTGAGGTTGCCAAGTCAAAGACTGCCTTATTACCCTTGTTGGCGATCTGCTGTACTCAAGTATCTTCTTCCTCTTTGAGTTCCGCGATCGCTGCGTCCATTTCGACTTCAAGCTGCTCGGCTGTGGGCAGACTTTTTCTCAGGTCTGGCGGTATTTCTTCTTTAAGTTGGTATGTAGCGACTCCAATCGGGTTTTGTAATGACCCCAGCGCATACTCAACAATGGTGCGTTGCTTAGAACGACAGAGAATAATGCCAATTGTTGGGTTCTCGACTTCAGTACGTAGCAAGCGGTTCACAGCTTCAACGTAAAAGTTCATCTTGCCAGAGTATTCTGGCTCGAACTCTC
>JBCDAG010000701.1:0-2164 GCA_039186165.1 Cyanobacteria bacterium P01_F01_bin.53 | reverse complement strand
GCGATTTCGCCCAATAGACCTAGCCCTACGGCTTGTCCCACAGCCGATTCATTTGGCTGGAACCATAAATCAATAAAGAGTGGCTCACCGGGAATCTCATAACTTCGTTCTATGCGCCCCAATCCCGTTAGCCACTCATCGATATGCTCTTTGAAATATTGATCATATCGAATCCGACTCATCTTTACTGCCTACTCACTAATTCACCGGTTTGGCCAAGGTTGAGGATGAATTTTTGTGTGGGGCCGTTGACCCCACACAAAAATTCATCCCGTCATGGAACAATACTCACTAATTCACCAGTACTATATCATGACAAGAATTAACAATGGAGATGGTTAGCGAAAGGGCGATCGCCGAATGTCACTGAAATAGTCTGTATCAGGCGGCAAATTTGGCTTTGAAGGTAGATCGGGATTGCTGTAGAAGCGGATAATGGTTCGGTCGTCGTTTCTTCGCCCGAGGTTCAACTCGATTCGGTCGATATGGCAGTAGGTCACTGGCAATAACGGTCAATAATACGTGATAAAGAGCCTGCCGCTGCCGCTTTGCTGCACCCGCCAATTGGGGAATAAAGTGGTTGAACTGTTGCCGTGTCCCCTGTAAGGACAGCCTCAATGGGTCAGATTGCTGTGCATCACCCGCTTGCCACATGAGTGTGCGCAACAGATTATAGGCGAGCAGGTACATGTTGAGTTCTTTACGCGCCATCTGAGGTGTTTTAACCGCAAGGAACTCCATGGCCAAGGTAGTTTTGAGATGCTTTAGATTCACTTCTACCTGCCACCGTAATAAGTAAAGTTGGGCCAATTTTGCTCGGCTATAACAGGTGGCATCGAGCAGGGTGGTGACGATGATAATTTCTCGAGAGCGGAATCCTGGTTGCTGGACTAACACATGGACTTCTCGTACCGTTAGCTGTTCAGGAATCAAGCGAAAGGCTTCAAGGCTCATTCCTGCGGCACAGGTTTGGGGCCGCTTCCACGTCACAATATGGTCGCCAATGCCCAGTTTCTTACCCCGTCGAAAGTCGCTCTTGCGAGCATGATGCTTGCGAAAGACCCCATCTGCGTGATGGTGAGCAATCAATGCCAAATCTACGTAGGTGCCAAATGCTCGGTCGGCAAGGACAACATCCTCGGGGGTGAGATGGGCATAGAGGGGCCGAACCAGCGTGACATCCATGGTGTTAAGAGGGGCAGTAAGCACCTCTAACACTGCCCCTGTCGCTAATGAAAAAACGACTAAGATTTTCATCATTGGAAAGCCACAGCCTGGCGCTTGGTTCGACGGCTGTGGGTACGCGTGTTGGTTGGCCAGGGTATCGCTAAGCGTGATGCTACTGCCATCACAAACTTTAACGCGACGGCCACACCAGCGATGCTTAGGCTGAAGCTGTTCATCCAAATGAGTTCCACTCTGTTTGCGACAGTGCTCAATGATGGATAGGGGCAATCGTTGTCGCGCCTTACAGTAGCCTCCGGTATCGGCAGAAGGGAGCTCACAGCCATTTGACGCTGACCAAGCTATCACACGAGCAACGGCATTGCGCAGGCTTTTGTCCGTCTCCAGCACTTGAGAGAGCCACATCCACAGGGTGAGCACGGGCGTAAACAGCGCCTGACGATACTGATGTTGATGCTCCTGACAGACCTGGTCAATGGCTTGAGCAGAGAGCAGGTCACTAAAGGGCAACCCAACGCTATTGCTCATTTGTTCTTTGAGAAGAGTGCTCCGATTTGGCATGATGCTGGATATCAATATTTGGCTGAACAGCAGGAATCTCTATTTTCAAACGCTTTTCAGCTTTTTCTTCTCCTTTCGTCAGTGCCATTTGGCGATCGCCCATTTCTCTACTACTTCTCTCACTAAATCACCTGACAAATTACTCAGATTAATGTTTCCGTTGATTAAATCAGTTGCTGTATGGCTATCACTTTCAGCCTATACTGAGTAGCCTTTTTGATAGCTCATTTACCTTTTCAGACATTCTCTCAGAATATTTTTTACTTCTGCATCTACAAAGCCTGTTCTTCTAATCTAAGGGGTTGTTCCTCTTTCAGAACGTAGTAGAGGATATGATATCTCGGCTGTTTGATGCGTTGGTCCGCGAGGGCATTGGCAAAGCGCAGCAAATAAGGAAACAAATTGTCATGGCGATCGC
>JBCDAG010000700.1:0-2187 GCA_039186165.1 Cyanobacteria bacterium P01_F01_bin.53 | reverse complement strand
CTTGCATGTGAGGGCTTGGGTGGGGCGGTGGGAGGGCTTTGAAGACTGGTTAGGGGAAACACACTTCGCTACCGGTGGACAGCTTAGTGCCGACTCATGGGGAAAAGGGAAAAGGGAAAAGGGGAAGGGGGAAAGGGTTATCTAACGGTTATATTGGGTGAAGGCGAAGAACTTTTTTTGGATGAGGTATGCGATCGCCTTTATTGTCCATACAATTGCAACGTAAATAAGTGAGATGGTGAGATAAATTTCGAAGCTGCGAAATGTTCGAGACTGCAAGTAGTTGCCGACGAAGGTGAGTTCTTCAGCGGATATCTGTGAGACTACGCTGCTGAACAGGACGGCGATGACAATTTGGCTGACGAGTGCAGGGTACACCGCACCGAGGGCAGGCATCAGAACAACGTGGCGAAAGATTTGCATCTTCTTGAAGCCCAGGGACATGCCTGCTTCTATTTGGCCTTTGCTGATGCCTTCGATGCCTGCTCGAATAATTTCGGTGGAATATGCGCCAAAGTTAATGGCCAAAGCGAGTACGGCGGCCTGCCAGGAAGACAGCTGAACGCCTATACTCGGCAAGCCAAAAAAGAAGAAAAATAGCTGAATTAAAAAAGGAGTATTACGAAAGAATTCGACATAAGCGCTGGCGATCGCTCTGAATGCACGATAGCTAGACGTGCGGCCCAGAGCGCCAAGGATACCTAGAATAAGACCAAAGGCGATCGCAACAATGACAATCTGCAGCGTAAGTAAAACACCCTGTAAAAAGAATCCTGTATTGTTCCAGACAACGGAAAACTGAGGGGTATATGCCATCAGAGTGGGGGGCATCAGAATAGGGGGCATTAGGCCAGCGGATAAATTCATGAAGCCATCCCTCAATTGGCGCTGCTAGAAGAGTATTTCTAACGCATCTGGATAAGTCCATCTGCAACATTACCTAAAGGAAAGCACCCTATTTGTAATTTTGAATACAATGCTACTAGCCTTCCGCACTTTGCGATACCGACTCCAAACAGCACTTCTTTTTTCTCTATGGTTCCTTTGCAAAAGTTTATCAACGACCTTCATAGCAAGCATCGCACCCTAGATGACGGCCATCTAGCAAGCTACATTCCCGAACTGACAAAAGCAGCGCCTGAATGGTTTGGCATTAGCATTGTCACGACCGATGGTCAGATTTTTCAAGTTGGGGATACTCAGCAAACCTTCACCATTCAGTCAATTTCAAAGGTATTTGCTTATGGCCTGGCACTAGAAGACCACGGGCGCAACGAACTGCTCGAAACCGTCGGCGTAGAACCGACCGGTGACCCGTTTAACTCACTCATTCGGCTAGACGAAGACTCAAAACGACCGTTTAATCCAATGATTAATGCGGGTGCGATGGCACAGCCTCTCCTACCGGAGAATCGCAACCACCAGCCTCATCAAAGGCGCTGACCCCACCGAAAAGCTTAATCGTCTACTCGATATGTTTGCGCGCTACCTCGATCACGACGTTGTTATTGATATGCCCACCTTCATGTCTGAGCGCGCCACTGGGCACCGCAATCGAGCGATGGCTCACCTCATGCTTAACTTCGACATGATCGATCAAGATATCAATACTGCGCTCGACCTTTATTTTCAGCAGTGTTCTGTCATGGTCAATTGCCAAGACTTAGCAATGATGGCCGCAGCGCTTGCTAATCTTGGCGCTCAACCTATCACGCAAAAGCAAGCGCTGAACCCCAGCTATGTGAGAGATCTACTCAGTGTCATGTACACCTGTGGCATGTACAACAGAGCAGGCGAATGGGCTTATCGTGTCGGCATCCCAGCCAAGAGCGGCGTCTCAGGCGGTATCATTGTTGTCATTCCGGGGAAGGCAGGCATTGCCACCTTCTCTCCTTTGATTGATAAAAATGGCAACAGTGTTAGAGGACTCCGTGTATTTGAAGAACTCTCTCAAGAGTATGGCCTACATCTGTTTGATCTTTCTATGGGACGCTGTGTGTTCACACAGGCAATTAGCTGAAGATTAGGCAGATTGTTGTACTTTCTTCTTAAGGGATTGAGGTGTCGTCGAGTATTCTGTCAGTGCCTGATTTTTGTTGGAAGAAAAGTGAATGGGGCTGATGTTAGTTTGAGTAGGCAATGAAATATAATCTATGGCGTTAAGCCGAATTTTTTTCTGCTGAGACT
>JBCDAG010000699.1:0-2190 GCA_039186165.1 Cyanobacteria bacterium P01_F01_bin.53 | reverse complement strand
CGTAGTACCTGGCTCGCTGCCGATACGCCACTGCCTGGTGCAAAGCCTTCGTAGCCTAGGATTTGCAGGGTGGTTTCTAAGGAGGCGATGGTGGTGAGAATGTCGCGATCGCACACAAACCCCAGGTGACCGATTCTAAAAATCTTGCCCTTGAGATGGTCCTGTCCGCCCGCCAACGCAATATCAAACTGCTTGCGCATGGTGGAGCGAATATCCTCAGGATTTACTGCATCACCGGGGATAACAGAGGTGACCGCCGGGCTGCCGAACTCGTCAGGAGCCAAAAGAGGCAACCCTAGAGCCTTCATCGCAGCACGACAGGCCTGCTTTTGGCGTTCATGACGGGCAAAGATATTTACTAAGCCCTCGTCCTTCATCATTTGCAAAGCGGCCTGCAAACCAAAATACAGATTGACCGGAGGTGTAAACGGCGTACTGTTCTTAGCAAAAGACTTCCGGTATTTGCCCAGATCCATATAGAACTTAGGCAGGGTGGCGTTCTCATAGGCGGTCCAGGCTTTGGGGCTCACAGAGACAAAGCCCATGCCAGGCGGGATCATAAAGCCCTTCTGGGAGCCAGAAGCTACTACGTCCAGACCTAATTCATCTACTTTTAAGTCGTAGGAGGCCAGACTGGTGACCGCATCCACAATGATGATGGCGTCGCCATGGGCTTTGACATGCTCGTTAATGGCTTCGACGGGATTGAGCACACCGCTGGAGGTTTCACTGTGGGTGACGATAACGGCTTTGATCGCCTTTTCGCTATCGGCGGCTAGCACTTTACCAAACTCTTCGGGATCGAGGGGAACGCCCCAATCAGTCTGAATCACCTGAACATCCAGACCAAAGGCTTTAGAAATTTGCGCCCAGCGATCGCCAAACTTACCGTTGCTGCCCACCAGCACCTTATCGCCCGCGCTGAGGAAGTTGATAATGCCTGCTTCCACGACGCCGGTACCGCTGGCGCATAGGGTTAAGACTTCATTTTTGGTTTGAAATAGCCACTGGAGGCCTTCGTTGACCTCGGCGATGATTTTACTAAAGTCGCCGCTGCGGTGGCCGATGGGGTGTTTGCCCATCGCTTGTAGAACCTTCTCGGGAACCGGCGTCGGCCCCGGAATCATTAGCATTGCTTTATTATCCATGGGGTTAGGGGAAAAAGTGCATTCCCCAGAATCGCATAAGTTCTGGCATACCCTGACGCATTTTTGATGTGTTGTAAGGTTTGGGGCAGCGAACTTACTTCACTAAAGTTAGCGGTGGCCACATTCAGCGCTTTGCAAGCTTTACACAGCCTACCTTTGCCCTGAAATGTGTAGTTTTTGACCTCTACCGTATCAGCTTCTGATGGAAAATAGCTCCGTGCAGGATCCTGTGGTGCCTTACATTTGGGCAGGCTCGCTGGGTTTTGGCTAGTAACTTTGCAGTCCCGCAGAACTGACAGTCCCACAGCATTTGGGAAACCTTTGCCATATTCCCTATTTACCTAATGCGCGCTGTCTCACTTCTCCCAAGTGTTTAGCTAGAGATCAGCGCTCAACCCAATTCATGACGCAAAATCAAGTTGCCTTGTTACTGTCTTAAAATACCCAGCAAAATATAGAAGCTGCTCCCTTACCTTGCTATGGAAACTACGTTGCAACAACTAACGGCTCAACCTTTGACTGCTGAGGCATTTCGGCCCTTTGGTCAAGTGCTACGCCCACAGTGGGATGGTAAGTCTTACGATTCTGAGGATGCTCAGCTGACGTTGGATGGGGGTATTCCGCGTTTTTACATCATGCAGCTGGAGCGGAAGGGCCGCCAGTTTGATCGGATTACGCGGCATTTGGCCTGTACCCAATGTTTGGGGTCGTTAGAGGGAAAGGAGTGGTTGATGGGGGTGGCTCCTGCCTGTGAGGGAACTGCTCCGGATCCGGAACAGATTCGGGCGTTTAGGATTCCTGGAGATTGTTTTATTAAGCTAGAGGTGGGCACCTGGCATGCGGGGCCTTTGTTTGAGACAGATGTGATTAATTTCTACAATCTAGAGCTGAGTGATACGAATGTGGTGGATCATGATACGTATAACTTGGCGAAGACCTATGGGCTAACTTTTGAAATTGTTGAATAATTCTTCAAGTTATAACAAGTTTGTTTGAATTGGATTTGGGTATAATTTTTGTACAGGCCATCAGGCAGTTTTGG
>JBCDAG010000698.1:0-2221 GCA_039186165.1 Cyanobacteria bacterium P01_F01_bin.53 | reverse complement strand
TGAAGGGCGGACTCCGTCATCGCACAGTGGATTTTGCCATCGCCTACGGCAGGCTTTGCCCGCTCACAGTCAATGAATCCACGCATAGCAGTACCCCTCAAGGCTACAAAGCAATGAAATTATAGGTAACGATGCTCATTCATGAGAAGACGCTGAGACCTTCCTGGGTAAGCTCATCCAAAGCTATTCCCTTTTTCTCAGATACCCCTTAAGGCTCCCTCAGAAGCCAAGCCTCCACCACTGGCATTCTTGAATCAATGAAGCAAACACATTGATTCCGCAAGGAGCCTACTCATGAAAAACATCCTCTTTTCCGCTCTCGCTCTCGCTGCTACGACTCTCACTTTCACACCTGTCGCTAACGCCGCTGAAGCTCTACCATCTTCTTCCATTCAGCAACGCCGACTTGAGTTCCTCGACACACAAACTAAAGCCGTTGAAAACGTTCAAGACGCCCGACTGACATTCCTAGAGAACCAATCCAAAGCCGTTGAAAATGTCCAGGCAACTCGACTTGAGTTCCTCGATAGCCAAACAAAAGCGATTGAGGATATTCAAAAGGTACGACTAGAGCAGCTCAATACCCAATCCAAAGCGGTTGAGGACATCCAGCAAGCACGCTTAGCATTCTTGGAGAATCAGACGAAAGCCGTTGAAAATAGCCACGAGACGCGTCTAGAAGAAAGGGCTCGTCGTAACAAGAGCAGCCTTCGCTAACTATTCATCCTCAGCTCTCGGTCAGATATTTGCCGGGGGACTGAGGCCATATGATGAAGCACTGAGCAACCCAACCCGTCTCAGTGCTTCAATGTGTCAAGTTTGGGATGCCTACTTTCGTTCCCTCATGAGGGGTCCATGCTTCATTCGCTCAGGCATCCTTTTTCTCTTCATTGACTCAATAGCCTAGCCCCATATCAACCGATTAAATGAGCCAGCACGGTGGGGTCTAGGCTACTGACAATGGAATCAAAATTCACACATCCGTAAGCCCTACAGGATTTAGCAGAGCTGTTAAAGTAACGATTCAGAAATACCTTTCGCTATCTTGTTGAGTTTTTTGTTTAGACAGCGCCTTAGAAACGATACTTCCTGAGCACTATATTCTTGGAAGCTATGCTGAACGGGTACTGAACGGGCAATGCTATATCAAGCATCCGTGATTTGGGCAGTCTACAAAAAGAGTCCCCAATATCCGTAGCTGCCCTATGAAAATCAATATATACAGTGCCTCATTACTGCTCATGCTTGGTGGCTGTACCGCGTATGCCGTTTATACCGGTGCTCTTGCACGAATACAAAGCCGCCGCGCAATTGTTGTTCCAGAAAACTGGCCAACCACAACTGGTGGCGCTGCCTTAGATCCTAAGATTGAAGCTCAAATTGACGCACTGATGGCCACCATGACTCTTGAGGAAATGGTGGGACAGACCATTCAGGCAGATATTGGCACCGTAACTCCCGAAGATGTCCGTCGTTATCACTTGGGTGCCATTCTCAATGGCGGCAACTCTGCCCCTGATAATGATGTTCGCGCTACACCCGAACAGTGGCTGGCACTGGCCGATGAATTTTATGCGGCCTCCATGGACACAACCGAGGGGCGCACAGCCATCCCCACCCTATGGGGAACCGATGCGGTACACGGCCACAACAACATTGTGGGAGCGACTATTTTTCCTCATAATATCGGGCTAGGTGCTACGCGTAATCCCAAACTGATTCAACAAATCGGTGAAGTCACTGCCCAAGAAGTCTTAGTAACCGGGATGGATTGGACCTTTGCACCCACATTAGCCGTGACACGCGACAACCGTTGGGGCCGCACCTATGAAAGCTATTCAGAAGAGCCGACCATCGTTGCAGACTATGCCACGGCTGTCGTGACAGGGCTCCAAGGGGAATTGGGAACCGACAGCTTTTTAAACGATCAACATGTGATAGCCACAGCCAAACATTTTATTGGCGATGGCGGCACCCAACACGGAGAAGATCAAGGAGACAATACTGACAGTGAAGCTAATCTGAGAGATTACCATGGCGCAGGCTACCCCCCGGCACTAGAAGCGGGGGTACAAACTGTGATGGCCTCCTTTTCTTCTTGGCATGGCGCCAAACTGCACGGTCATAAAGGCTTACTGACGGATGTTCTCAAGCAGCGCATGGGCTTTAATGGATTTGTAGTGGGTGATTGGGATGGTCATGCTCAAGTCCGTGGCTGTAG
>JBCDAG010000697.1:0-2239 GCA_039186165.1 Cyanobacteria bacterium P01_F01_bin.53 | reverse complement strand
GCAAGTTTTGGCTAGAAGCTCATGCCGAAATCATGCTACATGGACGTTGTCAGTGGGCGGCTGGAACCTGGCAACAATTCTCGCATTCCGTGCTTACCGCTGCTCTATCGTAAACTCCCCCATAGTAGCGGACTGCTCCCGACTAGTAGTTGGTATTGCCCTGAATAAAAAGTGCCTTATAAAAAGAGTTTATAGGCGGGGTTGTCGCTTTCATTCCAATACCGATAGCCTAGGGTATTTAAAAAGGCTTCCCATTGACTCATTTCTTCTGGGGGTACTTGCATGCCTACTACAATTCTGCCGTAATCTGCACCATGGTTACGATAGTGGAAAAGGCTAATATTCCAATTGGGGCTCATCGCAGAGACAAAGTTGGTGAGTGCACCTGGTCGTTCAGGAAACTCAAACCTGTAGAGTAATTCGTTATGTGCGAGGGGTGATTTTCCCCCGACCATGTACCGTATGTGCATTTTTGCAAGTTCGTCATCTGTTAGGTCCATGGTCGTAAAACCATTGGTCTCAAAGTTTTCGACAATTTTCTGGCTATCGATTCGATTTTTTATTTTGATGCCAACAAAAATGTGGGCTTTGTTGCTATCTGCAATGCGATAGTTAAACTCACTAATGCTATGGCCATCTAGACAGTCGCAAAACTTGCCAAGGCTACCTGGTTTTTCTGGGATGGTTACGGCAAAGACAGCTTCGCGGCGTTCACCGATTTCGGCTCGTTCGGCTACAAAGCGCAAGCGGTCAAAGTTCATGTTGGCTCCGCAAGCGATCGCAACTAAGCTTTCTCCTTGGATACCTTCCCGTTCTACATAGGCTTTGATACCTGCGATCGCTAACGCCCCAGCAGGTTCTAAAATGGAGCGCGTATCTTCAAAGACATCTTTAATCGCTGCGCAGGTGTCATCAGTATTGACTAAAATAATTTCATCTACATACTGTTCGCAGAGGCGAAAGGTTTCCTTCCCTACCTGCCGTACAGCAACGCCATCGGCAAAAAGACCGACTTGTTCTAGATGTACACGATCACCTGTCGCCAATGACTGACTCATGGCATCCGCATCGACTGGTTCCACTCCAATGATTTTAATTTCTGGTCGCAGCCGCTTAATGTAAGCTGCAATTCCTGAAATTAATCCACCGCCACCAATAGCAACAAAAATGGCATGAATCGGCTTCTGATATTGCCGCAAAATTTCCATCCCAATGGTGCCCTGCCCCGCAATGACATCGGGATCATCAAAAGGATGGACAAACGTTAGTCCTTTCTCTTTTTCGAGCTTACGCGCGTGGGCACAGGCATCGTCGTACGTATCCCCATGCAAAACTACCGTACCGCCTCTGGCTTTGACTGCATCTATTTTTACTTGGGGCGTGGTCACGGGCATTACGATGAGTGCCGTGGTCCCTAGCTTGCTAGCGCCTAGTGCTACACCTTGAGCATGATTTCCCGCTGATGCGGCAATGACACCTTTGGCGAGTAGGTCAGGTGGGAGCTGGGCCATCTTGTTATAGGCGCCACGCAGCTTAAACGAAAAAACGGACTGTACGTCTTCTCGCTTGAGCAATACCTTATTATTTAGCCGTTTTGATAGCTCAGGTGCCCATTCTAAAGGAGTTTCTTGTGCCACGTCGTAAACGCGTGCCTTCAAAATGCGCTCTAAGTAGTCAGAATGGGTCACGGGGCTAGTAAAGGTAAGGAGGCTGACCTTTATACTTTACGTGCTTACCGAAGCCCTTGACTACTGGGTTTGCTGATACACGGTTTAGACAAAGCTAAAGCCAGCATTGAAATTGACACCGCTGATGTTTTTGAAAACAGCGATTAATTCGGGGTCACTACTTTGCTCGTAGAGGTAGGTGTCATTACCTTGCTGCTGGAGGCTGTAATTGTCAGCCGAGCCATGCAGTTGAATTAAGTCTTCTGACGCATTGAAGTCTCGGATAGTGGCGAAGTCGCGATCACCGCCACCTTGATAATACAGCTGGGTCGTATTGCCCAAGACAAAGGTATCAGCCCCTAATCCACCGTTTAGGATATCTCTTTCAAAGTATCCAGCAGCGATCGCATCCGTTCCTTCTAGCCAGTCGTTTCCTGCGCCCCCCTCAAGCGTATCGCTACCAACCCCGCCATACAGGAAATCATTGCCAGCAGAACCTGTAGGTGCTGACCCAGCAGAACCGGTTTCACCGGCTGCCAACTGACCAATTTCTTCGGCACTCAAAGCCCGGT
>JBCDAG010000696.1:0-2242 GCA_039186165.1 Cyanobacteria bacterium P01_F01_bin.53 | reverse complement strand
GACAACGGTAGTGATGATGGTTCTCAAGAGATCGCCCGTAGACTAAATGCCAGAGTAGTTGATGTTCCTGCCAAGGGTTACGGTAGCGCTCTGAAAGGGGGGATTGCCGCTGCAAAAGGAAAATATATCATCATGGGTGATGCGGATGATAGTTATGACTTTAGTAATTTGAATCCTTTTATTGTCAAGCTGCGCAACGGCTATGATTTGGTGATGGGGAATCGTTTCCGAGGTGGAATTGAGTCGGGAGCAATGCCCTTTCTGCACCGCTATTTGGGTAATCCTGTTTTAACAGCAATTGGTAAACTTTTGTTTGGTAGCCCCTGTAATGACTTCCATTGTGGACTCAGAGGTTTTCGTCGAGAGGCAATTTCTGAGTTAGAGTTACAGACGACAGGAATGGAATTTGCCAGTGAAATGGTGGTTAAGGCTACCCTGCACAAAATGCAGATTACTGAAGTTCCAACAACTCTTTCTCCCGATGGTCGTAGTCGTCCTCCCCACCTCAACACCTGGCGCGACGGCTGGAGACATCTACGCTTTTTGTTGATGTATAGCCCCCGCTGGTTGTTTTTCTATCCAGGTATCTTCTTGATTTTAGGTGGTTTGTTGGCAACCCTATCTCTTCTGCCTAGCCCCAAAGTACACAGTCTGCTGTATTCTTCTACTGCTATGACTATTGGCTTTCAGATTGTGATGTTTGCTCTGTTCACCAAAGTCTTTGGCATTAGCGAGGGTTTACTACCAGAAGACAGACGTTTAAATAGGCTGTTTAACTACCTCAACCTAGAAACAGGCTTGATTGCGGGAGCAGTCTTGCTAGTAATCGGCATGGCGGCTTCGGTTTATGCCTTTGGGATCTGGGGACAGCATGATTTTGGTTCACTGAATCCTACTGAGACAATGCCGATTGTGATTCCTGGAGTAACCTGTTTAGCTTTGGGTATTCAAGCGATTTTCTCCAGTTTCTTCCTCAGTATTTTGGGTCTAAAACGATGAGTAAGCAACCTTGGCTGTCGGTAATTATTCCGACCTACAACGGCAGCAAATATTTAGTCGCAGCCTTGAATTCTGTCGTGGTGCAGCAGCAACAGGGAGTTGAATGTGTGGTGATCGATGATGGTTCGACGGATGACACCCTCGATATTGTGGCGAGTTTTCAGGACAGACTCAAGATTAAGTTAGTCACTAAAGCGCGATCAGGAAACTGGGTAATAAATACTAATCATGCTCTCAAAGAAGCCGCCGGGGAATATGTCTGTTTTCTGCACCAAGACGATCTGTGGCTCGATGGTAGACTAAATCAGGTCAAACAAGCGATCGCCGCTTATCCTCAAGCCAGTCTATATCTTCACGATTCGGTATTTATCGACCAACAGGGAAAACCGTTAGGTTTATGGCGCTGTCCTCTGATTAAAAAGAGAGGTGTAGTTGCGGCGACAGAAATGACTGAAAAGCTCCTGGTACAGAATTTTATCGCTATTCCTGCACCAGTATTTAAGCGTTCCGCTGCTTTAGGAATTGAGGGTCTAAACAACGAACTGTGGTACACTGCCGACTGGGATTTTTGGCTCAAGCTAGCGGCATTAGGAGATACCTGCTATATTCCTCGGGCGCTAGCGGCTTTTAGGGTGCATGGAGATTCCCAGACAATCCGCCGTAGCTCCAGCATTGAAGAATTCCGTCAGCAAATGCGCTCCGTAGTAAGTCAGCATCTTTCTCGCAAAGCGAATCGGGAAGTGAGCAAAGTGGCATTCTTTTCTACCGAGGTAAACACTACTCTGGCTGCTTTAGTTCATGGTGAGTCACCGAATTTACTCAAGCTAGGCTGGGACTTTACTCTTTTAGGACCTACAGGATGGTGGCGCTATTGGCAGGACTCTCGTATTCAAGAGCGTATTTCGGCTCGTCTCAAAGCCAAACTGCAAACCCAAGGGTGAATCTAAATTTATTTAGTTACATAAAAGAATATTCTTTGAGCTAATAACTAACAAATAATTATTATTAATAGCTTTTAAAAAACGTATCAATCGTCATCTTTATGAAGCCTACTTTATTTATTGTCGGGCAACCAAAATCAGGAACAACAGCTTTACATCAGTTTTTGGGACAGCATCCTGAAGTATATATGTCAAGCATTAAAGAGCCACATTTTTTTTGTTCTGATTTTCATTTAGAAAGCGATCGCGCCTACGGAAAACAACGTTTTTTTGACTTTAGAAGCGAGTCGGCTTACCTCCAG
>JBCDAG010000695.1:0-2258 GCA_039186165.1 Cyanobacteria bacterium P01_F01_bin.53 | reverse complement strand
CTGCCCCAAAAGCCGCCTCCAAAGGCATCGTCTGCTAAGTCAGCGGCTCAAAAATTATCGACTGGGACAACGCCTACCCCAAGCATTGCTGATGCTGCTAAAGGTGCCCCTGCCAAAAAAACTAAAAAAGTTCGTAAAAAGTCGACTAAGAGCCAGGCTAAGCCGCCCGCATCTCCTCCAACTGCCTACTCCGGTCCTGGTCACAAGGTGCAAGTGATTGCAAAGATTCCCGTGTCGACGAATACGAATTTACCGGGGCGTGACTATCTTTGGTTTGCGGTGTATCCCATTATTCCTCGTGTAGGGGATTGTATTTTCCACGATGGTCGATACTTTCGTGTTGATGCGGTGTTCTTGTATGAGAACACCACACCGGGGTGGTGTGCAGACTTGGAGGTATCCTACTATGCCAGGCGTCGCTGACGTTGACCGGTTAATAGGGTATGAGACTGCGTCAGCTAATGTAACTTAATGTTTTCTTAGAATTTTCTGTTAATGGCTCATTAGTAATATTTTCAGTATATTTGGCTGCTGCTGTTGGAGGAACCTTCATACAAACTTCAAGCTAAATCAAGGCTTGGGTGAGCCGCTTCAAAAGCGCTTCGGTTCTGCCGGACCTCATGGTAGAGATGTCACTATGCAATCAGGAAACTGATTGTATCTGCTGGAAAACAGGAGCACTTGAGATTAACTTGGTTGTTCTTTTTGGAACATTTTTTGTCAGGTTGATTTGTTTGCTCCTAAAAGCAAGAACCGCTGATTGGAAAAGCAGTGAGGGGATGGGGTAACCTGTCCCTTCGCTGTTTAGGCATAGGGTAGCCCCATTTTGATGGGAGGCATTCATGCTAGCTACCCGGTTCCGGGTCTGTTGGCGTTGCCTCATGACATTTTTATAAGGCGGTTCAACAGTCTTTATTTAAGAGATGTCTGTTGTCGGTAAAAATAGGGCTAAAGCGGTTTTTGAGAATGCGCATGATCGTTGATTGATGGGCTTTTTGTAGGATGATCGCCTGTGGGCTAACGTTGCCGTGGCTGCCTCAATCAATCAAGGCTTTAGGGCGGTTTAGGTGCCTTTGCGGTTCAATAGATGACTCGGGTGGGAACTCGGTCGTTGCTTAAAGGTCTTAGAGGGTGTGGGAAGATTTGCCGCTTGGCTGCTTGATTAAAGGAGTCGGGTACGGCAGGTTTGCTCATGTTTTTGTTTGTCCGTGCATTGTCATTTGCCAGTGAATATGACGGCTAGTATTTGGTTTTTTTGAAATGCATTTATCTTCCCAGCAAATGTCGGCCGCTTGGCACCCAGCTGCTGAGCAGAGTGGCGGTACTGACCCTGCCCAGGCGACACAGGTATTGCCAATGGTTTCAATTGTGGTACCTGCCTATAACGAATCGTTGATTTTGTGGGACAATCTTCAGACTCTTTGCCAGTATCTGGGGTCTTTAGAAGATAGGTATCGTTGGGAGATCGTGCTAGTCAACGATGGTAGCCGTGACGAGACTGGTTTTTTGGCTGATACGTTTGCAAGTGCTCAACCTAATCTGGTGGTTGTCCATCATGTGGTCAATATGGGGTTGGGGCAGGCGCTCAAGACCGGCTTTGAGAATTGTCACGGTGACTACATTGTTACCTTGGATCTCGATCTCAGCTATGCGCCTGATCACATAGAGGCGCTTTTAGAGAAAATCAAAAAGAGTCGGGCCAAAGTTGTTGTGACATCCCCGTATATGCGCGGTGGGCGGGTTTCAAATGTGCCCTGGCCACGTTTGATGCTGAGCGTCTGGGCCAATCGATTTCTCTCGTTGGCGGCCCATCGCGACGTGGCTACCTTAACGGGCATGGTGCGTGTCTATGATGCGAATTTCTTGAAGTCTTTGAGTTTCCGCTCGATGGGTATGGATGTTAATCCAGAGCTGCTGTACAAAGCCAAGGTGCTAAAAGTGCCGGTGGAGGAAGTGCCTGCCCATTTGCACTGGCTCACGGGTGCGCAGCCCCAGACCCCTAAAGCGCCTCGCCGAAAGTCAAGCATGAAGGTGCTGCGACAGAGTTGGTCTGTTTTCTTCTACGGGTTTGTGTTTCGACCTGTGATGTTTTTCTTGGTGCCAGGGCTGTTGCTGTTGCTGGGGTCCGGC
This sequence comes from Cyanobacteria bacterium P01_F01_bin.53, assembly GCA_039186165.1. Lineage (GTDB taxonomy): Bacteria > Cyanobacteriota > Cyanobacteriia > Phormidesmidales > Phormidesmidaceae > Phormidesmis. The sequence goes on along the minus strand of JBCDAG010000695.1, from coordinate 128 downwards.
ATTATTCAGCTGCATGTACTGATGCATTGTGCCCAAGCTTACCGAGATTTGGTGCAGGCGGGGGCGACGATTGAGTTTACCCAGGCCATTTCGCAAGCATTTGTAGACCATCCCCATGACTTTTTGCT
>JBCDAG010000694.1:0-2262 GCA_039186165.1 Cyanobacteria bacterium P01_F01_bin.53 | reverse complement strand
GCATCAACGTATGCTTTGCCACTACTGGCAATCATTCTGCCGACTAATAATAGCGGCTGTACCCTTTCTGTGTCATGGCGTGTTTGTGAAGCTTGGGCTTTCTTTACGGCCTCTTTTTAGCTGTTGCGTGAAATTTTATAGTGGGCTTTTTGTCACTGCCGTATATTTATTTCTGCGTAGATAAGCCCAGAGTATTTGGCTACTGGAATGTGTTTTTTGCAACACAAAGTTAAATAGTTTAACGAATTCAGCCTTTCGCAGTTGCATGAATACACTAATTTAAGGCCAGAGCAACTAATGGTTATGGCCACTCGTGTTGTGATTGGTTAAGTTGTGTCGTAGATGAGTGGCTCAGTATATTCTGATTGCTCTACTCAGTGCTTCTACGGTTTAACGATAAGTATTTTAAGGGGGCGTTTTTTCGATATTGAAGGTTGACAGTATGAAGACCCAGTTGATGAAGACCCAGTTGAAATTCTTATTGGCAAAGTGATGATGCTTGTAATTTTGGAAGCGTATTCCCTATGAAGGTTGCAATCCTAGCCGGTGGACTTGGTACCCGGTTGTCTGAAGAAACCGTAGCGAAGCCGAAGCCTATGGTTGAGATTGGGGGCATCCCTATTCTTTGGCACATCATGATGCACTATGCGCACCATGGGTTTGATGATTTTGTGATTGCACTTGGCTACAAAGCTGAGGTGATCAAAAAGTACATGGTTGATTACTGTGCACTCAACAGTAATTTGACCGTTCAGCTCAAAGATGGCGTAGTCAATCGCCATGGTGGTGACACCCCTGACTGGCAGGTGGACCTAATCGACACGGGGCTCTATACCAACACCGGTGGCCGTATTAAACGCCTTAAGCCCTATGTGAACAATGAGACATTTATGCTCACTTGGGGGGACGGTGTTTCTGATATCAATCTTAAGGAGCTGCTGGCATTCCATAAGTCCCATGGCAAATTGGCAACGTTGACTGCGGTGCGTCCGCCGGCGCGGTTTGGTCATTTGGATTTACAAGGTGATCAGATTGTTGATTTTTCGGAAAAACCACAGACTCGAGAGGGCTGGATTAACGGTGCTTTCTTTGTTTTGGAACCTGAAATTTTTGACTATATTGAGGGCGATGATACGCAATGGGAAAAAGCGCCCCTAGAGCAGCTAGCTAAAGACGGTCAGCTGATGGCCTACAAGTACTCTGGCTTTTGGCAGTGTATGGATACACTACGGGATAAGCGTCGGCTAGAAGGTCTTTGGGATGCGGGAGATGCGCCTTGGAAGACTTGGGAATAGCCAGAGCAACTGAGGATCAGTCAAGAAAAATTAGACCTAATTTTAAGGAGACGGCTCGATATGCGCGTATTAGTGACAGGACACCAGGGCTACATTGGCACTGTGTTGGTTCCGATGCTGCTAGCAGCGGGACATGAGGTGTCGGGCATGGATAGCGATTTGTACGAAGCCTGTACGTTTGGCGATGATATCCCATCAATTCCTGAGGTGAGAAAAGATGTTCGCGAAGCGACCGTTGAAGATTTTGAAGGGTTTGAGGCAGTGCTGCACCTAGCAGGACTTTCTAACGATCCACTGGGTAATCTCAACCCTGACCTAACCCACAATATCAATTACAAGGCAACCGTTCGAATCGCTGAGCTGGCTAAGCAAGCAGGGGTGAGTCGGTATGTTTTTTCCTCCTCTTGCAGTAACTATGGTGCCGGTGGCGAAGATTGGCTCAATGAAGAATCGGCATTTAATCCGGTGACCCCGTACGGTGTGTCAAAGGTCCGTTCAGAGCAAGACTTGGCTAAGCTGGCTGACGATAACTTTAGTCCCACGTATCTGCGCAATGCGACAGCATTCGGCGTTTCTCCTCGGCTGCGTTTTGATTTGGTTCTAAATAATCTAACGGCGTGGGCTTTTACAACAGGGCGAGTGTTTATTAAGAGTGATGGAACGCCTTGGCGGCCGATTGTGCATATTGAAGATATTTCTCGAGCGTTTTTGGCTGTGCTGCATGCGCCAAAGGAAAAGATTCACAACGAGGCTTTTAACGTCGGCCGCAACGAAGATAACTATCAGATTCGCGAGCTGGCCGATATGGTGCAAGAGATCGTGCCGAATTGCGTCGTGGAATATGCTAAGGACGCTGGTCCTGACAAGCGTTGCTATCGGGTAGATTGCAGCAAGATCTTACGCGTGTTACCTGAGTTTCAGCCTCAGTGGAGTGCTCGGAAAGGGGTGGAAGAACTCTATGCGGCTT
>JBCDAG010000693.1:0-2328 GCA_039186165.1 Cyanobacteria bacterium P01_F01_bin.53 | reverse complement strand
TCAAATCCTTATTAATGGGAGGGCAACCATGAAAAATTGCCCCGACCACATTCGAATTCACTATTAAGCAGCAAATTTAATCTTCAGATAATCATCTTCCATCTTCGCTCCAGCCGGTTGTAACGCAGCCAAAGCCTGGGGCAGCACCAAATTTCGACGATGGTTGCCAATGCGAATATTTAGCTCATCCGCACTCTTACTCAGCTCCACCTGACTCTTAGGGATACCAGGCAGATACACTTCCAAGCTGTAATTATTCTCTTCTTGAACCACTCGGAGCGTAGTTTCCTTGTAATACACCTGAGTAGGATCTTCATCACCGTAGATGGTTTCCTTCAGCCGTTCTAAGGCCTCTAAACCACACATTTCTTCTGAGAATAAGGGCACCTCTTTTACAGGCAAAGGACGAAAATCATCGTGGATCTCTTGACGATACACCTGCTGATTCTCTTTCCATCGCTTAAAGAAAGGATCCGTGACCGTATCGGGAATAATCCGATTTGCCACCACCATATCTGTGCCAACATTGTAGAGGCTGAGATAGGCATGGGCTCGCAAAGACTCCTTGAGAACCATTTTCTCAGGATTAGTCACCAAACGAACTGATGTGGTGGCCGTATCAGTAAGAACTTTTTCCAGCTCCACCAGTTGCTCATAAAACTCATAGGGGGCATCCATCACCTCATTAGTTGGCAATGAAAACCCGGCAACCGGTCGAAACAGAGGCTCGACAAGGGGGCGAAGAGCGGCGGAAACAGCTTGAAAGGGCTTATACAGCTTACGCATATACCAACCCGCTACTTCCGGCAGACTGAGTAAGCGCAAAGCAGTCCCGGTCGGAGCCGAGTCAATAATCAACACATCGTACTCATTTTCATCATGGTGGCGCTTCATCCGCACTAGACTAAAGATTTCGTCCATTCCTGGCAAAATAGCTAGCTCTTCAGCTTCCACCCCCTCTAAACCACGGGCCTGAAGCACCTGTGTAATGTAGCGTTTAACCGCACCCCAGTTTCCTTCCAGTTCGCGAAGGGCATCGAGTTCTGCCCCCCAAAGATTCGGTTTTACTTCGCGGGGCGTATGCTCCAACTCCATATCAAAGCTATCGGCCAAAGAATGAGCCGGATCGGTGCTCAGCACCAGGGTTTTGTAGCCCAGCTCTGCACAACGTAGCCCCGTTGCCGCTGCTACTGACGTTTTACCAACGCCACCCTTACCCGTCATCAGGAGTACGCGCATACCTACCTTAGAAACGTTTACATTGTTTTACTTTAACGAGTTTTTTACCATTGCGGCAGACCTGTTTTTAGGCTTTGTATCAAAATCAGTTAGATTGACCGCCCCCAGGGAACTCTAAGACCTGTCATCTGCATCCATTGGTGGGAAAAATTGGGTTTAACTAAGGATTATCTACCTGACAATGGAACGGACACACAACCTTAGCCGTCCTCTAGCTATGGAGGAAGCATCATGTTAAAACAGCTCTTTTTTCTAAGCTCTGCTCTGGTTGTAGCCACAGCAATCTCACCTATTACATCCACGGTTCGCGCGGCTGAATGCGTCTATCGCTGCGGATCAGATGAAATTCAGTTTGCCCCTGGACAGGCCGTCAAGCTAGAGGTGGTAAATCATACTGGCGGTCGTGTCAGTCTCGAACGAGTGCTAGATTTTGAACCCTATGGCATGTGGCCTGATCAGGTGATTACCATTGATGCCCAGATAGGTGTGGGCGATTTATCCGTTGTCTTTTGGGAAGCGGCACAGCGACCGATTGAAGTCCGCCTACACCGTCCCGAGACCGATACTTTACAGATTGAACTCCTACCCAGTGGTGCCGTTAATGATAGTGCGGTACACATTGTTAACGATGGACGCGTAATGATTTATTAGGCGATATAGTACATTTGTTGCTAGGGCTGGCTCGATCGTCAGCCTAGTAATCTCCCGATGTAACCATCGTTTAATTGGCCATGGCAATCATTTCTTCTAAGCAGCCAGACTCAGATAAACCGGCTGATAAGCCAAAGAAAAGCGCCCCGGCCAGGCAATCAACCCCCAAAAATCAGCTATTAGAAACTGCGGCTCGACCTGATGAGGTGAGTCGCAATGAGGACGGCATCCGGCCCCAAAGTCTGGACGACTATATTGGCCAAAAGGCCCTTAAGGAAGTACTGCAGATTGCTATTCAAGCGGCTCAATCCCGTAAGGAGCCTTTGGACCATCTGCTACTCTACGGTCCCCCCGGTCTGGGAAAAACCACCATGGCCCTGATTTTGGCCCAGGAAATGAAGGTGGATTGCAAAATTACAACTGCGCCTGCCCTGGAAC
>JBCDAG010000692.1:0-2338 GCA_039186165.1 Cyanobacteria bacterium P01_F01_bin.53 | reverse complement strand
TTTGATGTAATTGTTGCTATAAGTGTGTTGCATGATACTCGTGATCTGCAGAAAACTTTGCAGCACCTTCTTTCCTTACTGTCTCCTGATGGCTTACTTCTGATCGTGGAAGAAACTAAGTTTCATCGCTCATTTGATATGCATATGGGACTGCAGCAAGGATTTGATGTATTCGAAGATGAGAAGCTCCGTACAAACCATCCGCTTTTGTCTAGAGATCAATGGCAAGAAATACTAGCCACTAACGGATTTGGGGAAAGTATCATTTTGAATCAACCTGACTATGTGTCTGATTTTATCGGGCTCGATGTCCTAGTGGCTAGAGGTCCATCTTCAGTGAAGCGATTTAAGTCTATTGAGTTCCGCAACTTTTTACAGGAAAAGTTGCCTAAATATATGATACCTTTTGACTTTATCTCGCTGGATAACTTACCCTTAACTCCTAATGGGAAACTGGATCGTTCTGCCCTTCCTAGCCTCAAGGGCAGAGAGCGAATCGCGCAGTCTAAAATAAACTATGTATGTCCACAAACCCAAAATGAAAAACTCATTGCTTCTATTTGGCAAGAAGTGCTTCAAGTAGATAGAGTTGGAATTTATGACAATTTCTTTGAATTAGGAGGGGATTCTCTCCTGGCTACACGAGTGATTTCTCAGATAAGTAAGGCATTCCAGATAGAGTTGCCTATAGCTAACATCTTTGAGGCACCCACTGTAGCCGGTCTATTAGAAAAAATTGAAACCATTCATTCAACAACTAGCGATTGGCAAACTTCTCCTGCTACTGCATTAGATGATCGTGAGGAAGGAGTACTATGAAGCAAATTAATGAGTTCATATCTTATTTCCAAAGTCTCGATGTGAAGCTTTGGGTTCGTAATGATCAGCTAAATTATAGTGCTCCTCAAGGAATACTGACTCCGACTCTAAAGTCGCAGCTACGAGAACGAAAATTAGAAATAGTTGAATTTTTAAAAGAGAAAGAATTTAACTCAAGCATTAGCATTGAGCTAATTTTGCCTGTTTCAAGAGATATGGATTTGCCTTTGTCTTTTGCCCAGCAAAGGCTATGGTTCCTTCAACAGTTAGACCCTCGTAATTCTTTTTATAATGGGCAACAAGCTTTCCACCTATTAGGCTCACTTGATGTTGCAGTCTTAGAGCAAAGTTTCAACAAAATTTTGCAGCGTCACGAATCTTTGCGTACTGCCTTTAAGTTAGTGGGTGAGCAACCTATTCAGGTCATCCTTCCAAGCCTAGACTTTACACTCCCGGTGATTGACCTGTGTCAGTTGCCGGCAGATCAACAGCAAAGAGAAGTGCAGCAGTTGTCGCTTGAGCAGAGTCAATATTCCTTCGACTTGGCTCAAGCTCCTTTGCTGCGGCTGACATTGTTAAAGCTAGATGAACAAAAACATATCTTGCTATTGACTGGCCATCACATTGTTGGGGATGGCTGGTCAATAGGTTTACTGTTGCATGAATTGTCAGCTCTTTATAAAGCCTTTGTTGCTGGCAAACCTGCGTCCTTGCCTGAACTCTCTATTCAATATGCTGACTTTGCTTTTTGGCAGCGGCAGCGTTTTGAAGAGAAAAAGCTAGAGACTCAGATTGCTTACTGGAAAAGTCAATTAGCTAATTCTCCACCTTTACTGAGACTCCCAACTGATCGATCACGACCACCTATTCAGACGTATCGAGGGGCAAGGCAATCATTCTTGTTGCCTAGAAGGTTGGCCAAGACGTTTCAGCTAATCGCTCAGAAGGCTGGATCGACTCTATTTATGACTCTGCTGACAGCTTTCAAAATTTTGCTATATCGTTACGCTGGAGAAGAAGATGTTATTGTCGGTTCAGCTGTCGCCAACCGTACCCGAGCTGAAGTTGAAGACGTGTTTGGCTGCTTTGTCAATACTATTGTGTTGCGCACCGACATTTCGAACAGCCCGACTTTTAACGAGCTTTTAGGCCGAGTGCGGAAGGGGGTAATAGATGCCTATGCTAATCAAGATGCACCGTTTGAAAAACTGGTTGAGGAACTGCAGCCAGAGCGAAATGTAAATTATAATCCACTATTTCAGGTATCGTTCGCCCTGCGAAATACTTCGAAGATGACATTTGAACTGCCTGGCCTAACTGTTACGCCTTTTCAGTTTGAACACACTAAAGCTTTGTTCGACTTGCACTTAGATATTGCCGAAACTGATTTAGGGTTAGAAGGGTTTTGGGAATATAATACTGATTTGTTTGATGCTGCAAGAATAAGTCGAATGAGTGCGCATTTCCAAACGCTGCTTAATGCGATCGCAGATAATCCGCAACAGCGAGTTTCTAAGTT
>JBCDAG010000691.1:0-2350 GCA_039186165.1 Cyanobacteria bacterium P01_F01_bin.53 | reverse complement strand
GAGAATGAGAGTGCAGAGCAGCGATGCGACCTGACTCGCGATGTCTATCTGATTGATGAGCGGCTTTAAATTGTTGGCAATTTAGAGATCCCAATTAACGATCGCGATAAAGTATTCTCGTAGGATATTTAGGTGCCGCTCAGCGATGCCAACATAAAATGAATGTACAACCTGTTGTTCCCAACGCTACACCCCCCACTGGAATGAACGCCTCTTCCTTTAATCGACGCTATTTTCCTGGCGTCATGGTTGGCGAAACTTCATCTGAGTAAGGCGAATCGCCTCGTCGTGCGCCTGCTCCAAGTCATCGAAGCCCAGGACTGGAATCAGCCGTTCGCAATGGGCAACCATCTCTAACCCTTGGGACTCGGGAATGTAATTTCGGGCAATGGCCTTACTGCCAGAAACCGGTTCAGCCCATACCTGTTTCATTTCAGCGGCATCCATCCCGAATAATCCCCGATAGATGTAGTTTGTCCATTGTCCGTATTTGAATGGGGACTCTCCCCCCTGGTCTGCGATCGCATAGGCCCACTCCCTGCGTGGAGGCTTACCCGCTTCCCTCGCCACAAGCCATTGCTGAACCAGCTGATTATCTTCTCGGCTATAGGTTTGCTTAAGAAACGTATAGGCTTCTGCATAAAGACCTTCAGCGGCGTACCAGGCTAGGAAATCGATAATGCCGTTCTTTGCTGCCGTTCGCAGTTTACCTGGTTTTTTGAGCCAGTCCGCCGCAATCTGCACCCAGTCTGAAACCTCAATGGCGGTGTATTCATTGCCATCGTTTCCGGTGATTTGCACCACCCTAAACGTCTTTCCAGATGGTAGTTTGAGCACCTTACTATCCTCTATTTGCACCACCCTACGCATCAGGTTGGTATGGGATATGTTCAGATGCCGCGACATGCCGCGACAGCCTACGCCTATCGTTGGTTTGTCTGGCCCCAGTCCGTCCGGATCAATGATGATGGCATTGAACGAACGACCTTTGAAATTGATTGGTATGACTTGCCCAATTTCTAACATAAACGCTCTATTCGGTGATGTGTAATCGTCCCAGGTGCGTTAAGCCAATAGTATACTTGAACTATGAATTATTGTTTAGCTCAAAGGCCTAAATTGCCTGATTCATCGGTTTTGAGGGGGCGATTGGTGTCGGTTGCGATCGCAACCCCCCCTACGTTTATCCCGTATCAGGTTGCGATCGCGTCTCCCCAGACAAACCCCGTAAATCAGACAGCCACTGCAGCCTTTGCCCAGCGCTCAGGTGGGCTAGCGATAAGATTCCAAAGCGTGCCTGTAGCTCCTCGCCTATGCGCTGCGGTCCCCACGCTAGCTGCTGTATCTGTTCAATAATACTGACGATGGTGGTTAGCGATCTTGCCTGTGCGTCGGCCAGCAGCTCCATATCCAATAGCTCAGCACATAGCTCGGGCGGTTGTTGTCGTAGCCAGGCTAGGGCCTCCGCCATCAAAATCGGGTCGTCCAGCGTTAGCCAATAGGCCATCTGTTGTAAATGGTCTGCCCTAGCCTCCTGGGCCAGGATCGCTTCCACCGCTATACCCCCCTGGGCGGTTTGTAAATCTATATCGGCCTGAGCCCTAGACAACATCCCTCGGATGCGCTGAATCTCTTCCCAATGGGGATTACCACCCTTTTGCGAAGATTCAACAGAGTGTGGATCATCAGAAGCGTTGATTTTATTAGCATTACCACCAATCTCTTGTAATAAGCTTGGGTCGCTGTGACAGTTTGGTGCGTTAGCATCGCCAAACTGTCCAGTTTCATTTTTAATTTGGTCTGTGTTTGTGGATTTTTCCGGCGTTGCCCACAGGGGATGCCACAGTTCCTTATATCGATACAGAGAACCTCCGCCAATGCCAAATTTTCTTAGGGCATTAAATCTAGCAGTGGCCTGTTCTGGCAGGTTATTTTGAACCGAGAGTTCCTTAATGGCTGATTGAATTTTGTCCCTAGTTTTTTGACTCTGCTTTTGATTCCAACTGGGCTCAGTAGTTTTAGGCGTTTCTTTTTTAGACTTGTATTTGCCAAACTGTTCTCCATAGTGAAAGTAGTGGCTTTTCTCGATACAGCTCACCCATTCTGAAACTCGGTCTTCGATTTCATGTTGGTGACGGCACCACAGTTCATATCCCGGCAGCGCTTTCGCTACGATTAGTACTTCTTTTGCCAGACTGTCATCGGCTAGCGGTTCACCGCCGTACATCACATGGTGAAACACATAGGTGCGCATGGTAATCCGACCCAGCAGCCGATTGGTTTGACCGTGGTCAGTCCAGCCCTGTTCTATTTCTGCATTCAGGTCGTTTAAAAATTTATAAGCCTTATT
>JBCDAG010000690.1:0-2358 GCA_039186165.1 Cyanobacteria bacterium P01_F01_bin.53 | reverse complement strand
TGGTGTGGAAGATATCAAGCCGCAAACGATGGGGTGGGGTGATATACCGCGCGCCATGGCCGCAGTCGAGTCGATGACACCTGCTACCGACTGGGCACTCGGGGAAACGTTCACTGCTGCCGATGTCGTCTTTGGCGGTACGCTCGCATTATTTTGCGGTTTCAATATGATGACGGCATCGCCAAAGGTTGCGAGTTACGTCGAGCGAATCACATCGCGAACAGCCTACCAGGAGAGCCACGCAGGTTTCTGACTGTAACGGAGGATTTTTTTTGATTAAGGAAAGCGTGAGACTATGGAGAACAAAATTATTCAGCTTGAGGAAAGGTTAAGATTGGCGATGCTCAATTCAGACGTTGCCACATTAGACGAATTGATTTCACCCGATTTGTTGTTCACGAATCATCTCGGAGTGTTGGTGTCGAAAGAGGATGACCTCAGTGCGCATTCGAGTAAAGCGTTTGTGTTTAAGTCCCTCGACCTATCAGACTCAAAAATACTCACTCATGAAAATTCTGCGGTCGTGTCAGTCAAAGCTGAAATTCAGGGCTACTATAACGGCCAGCCAGCCAATGGTTGTTTCCGCTTTACTCGTTTTTGGGCAAATACTGCGGGTAAATGGCAGGTTATTGCAGGGCATTCGAGTGTTATTGCCTAGCCTGAACCATTAGTTATGATAAGGAGAAATTATCATGATCAAAGGAAGTTGTTGTTGCGGAACTGTTCAATTTGAGTTGACTGAAGTGCCCAGTATGATGGGCACCTGCCACTGCAGCCGCTGCCGCAAAGTGGGTGCAAGCACCCTCATCTTCGTAAAAACTGAAACGTTTCAGATTACCCAAGGGCGGGATCAAATCGCCACCTACCCTGCTCAACACCCCTATAAGTACGACCGGTGTTTTTGTTCGGTCTGTGGTTCTGCTTTGGGAGAGGTGCTATCCGAAAGTGACTCATTTCCCTTGGCGGCCAACTGCATTGATGGGGAGATTGGACTTGAAAATAGTTTTCATGAGTTTGTTGCGGAAAAGCCAAGCTGGCTCAAAATTGGAGATACAGCAAAGCAATTTGATCAGCATCCATTCGAGGCATAAATGCCATGTATGAAACGAACCCAATGAACAAAGTGGCTGTATTTGGCAACACGGGCGGCGGCAAGTCCACCCTCAGTCAACGTCTGGCTAAGATCACCGGCCTGCCCTGGGTGCCGCTGGATTCACTGCAGTATCAGCCCGGTGGCGAGGAAGTCCCCCACGCGGAGTTCAAAGCGGCTCACGATGCATTACTGAAACAAGACCAGTGGATTGTGGATGGCTTTGGCTCAATGGATACCCTCTGGAACCGTTTGGCCGTAGCCGACACCCTGGTCTATCTTGATATGCCCGTGTTGCAACATTACTGGTGGGTCACCAAGCGCTTTTTCCAAGGGGCTTGGGTCACCCCCGCCGGTTGGCCAGAAAATAGCTCAATCTTAAAAGGCACGCTAAAAAGCTACTCTGTTGTCTGGCTGTGCCACACCAAACTAACGCCCAGGTATCGAGACTATGTGGAAACGGCTAAAGCCACAAAGCAAGTTTTTCACTTGCGATGGTCCTCTGGACCGGTCTTTGACCATCGAGCCAAGACATCGCCCAGTTTTACCAAACCATAGCAGCACAAACCCCAACATAAGCCCCCATAGCTATGCTCAATATTCATCCCTGTCACATAGTTCAACCCTGAATTGTCTTATAGATAGTAGACACCAAACGCTATCCATGAAGACACTACTGCGGATTGATGCCAGCACTCGAATACATGACTCAAATACCCGAGTCCTTACAGACTATTTTCAATCCAAGTGGCTAAGCCATAATCCAGAGCATCAGGTCATTCACCGCTGTCTGGCAAGTGATCCCATTCCCCATATCACCAATGAAACGATCCAAGCTTTCCACCATTCAGATCAGACATCAAGCGACACAACACTGTCCAATACCTTGATCGATGAACTTAAAAGTGCCGATCATCTGCTTATCGGCAGCCCCCTTTATAACCTGACTCTCCCATCCACCCTTAAAGCCTATTTCGACCACGTTGTGCGAGCGGGTCTTACCTTTGAAGTTCGACAGGGTAACTATCGTGGCCTGTTGCATGGCAAGGCAGCTACGTTAATTACGGCTCGAGGTAGTAAATCCTCGCCCACGGATGATTTTCAGACAACCTATCTTAGGAAAATACTGGCGTTTATCGGCATTAATTCAGTAGATGTCGTTGCCCTAGAAGGTCTGACCCTGGACCAGCAAACAAAAGAAAAGGCCATTTCCTGTGCTAAACAACAAATAGACGATTTACTTAATCGGACAGTCTCTCCCGTTTGGC
>JBCDAG010000689.1:0-2365 GCA_039186165.1 Cyanobacteria bacterium P01_F01_bin.53 | reverse complement strand
CCAGTCCCAAGTTCCCAGTTCCCTTTCTGCTCCTCATATTGGTGCAGAGGATGTGAAAGAAGTTGAGATCGCCGGAAAAATTTTGCATTTCTTCGTGCTCTCTGAGCCTGTAGGCTGTCCTGATGCGCCAACCCTCTTGAACAGTTTGTGTCTACAAATTTCAGAGGTGATTGAGGCAATTGAAGGCTGTTCCTCGCAAGCCATTCAACGCTTTCTGGCCCATTTGAGGGCGCTTCAAGAAGGGGATGAAGTGGATATTCCCGAATATGTCTGGTTGGATCGCAGTCGGTGGGAGCATCAGGCCATTACGCCAGTCCCCCTACAGGAAGCTCTGAGCTTCTGGTGTCAGCAATCCAATACCGGCAACCACTGGGCAAAGCTGGTGACGAAGGATGCGCTTCAAGTGGAAGAAGCGGTTTTTGGTGCCTTTGGCTGGGGGCATGAAAGTATGGCGGAGCCCAGTTTGGCCTGGAACTCAGACCGTATTGCTGATGGGGGACTGCGAGTGCCGAAACACGGTTTCACGCCCCCGGTATATTGCTATAGTCCTGTGGAGCAGACCTGCGCTGACGAAGAGGCCAATCTAACCCGTTTGCAGACCCGCGTCGGACTTCCTTGAAGTTGTGCCAAGCCACTCCCCTGCGTCGTCTCTAGGCAAGTCCACTAGAGGCGACTTTTTCTTTTTAAACGCTGAGACTCATCACCGCCAACGTCATCACTGTATAGCGCAGGATGCGCCCCAAAGAAACGGTTTTCCAAGCTTGGTTGGGCAGCCCAAGAGTGATGGCGAGCACGGCAAAACTGATGGCATATTGCCATCCACCGCCGATAACAGCAGCGATCGCTAAAAGGCCACAAAGGACCGCCAAGATGTATTCCAGTGGCCGCTCCAGATGGGCTGTCCAATTCAGCGCCTGATTTAGTTGCTTCATCTGTGTTTTCTTAAGCTGCCCTTCCATTTTGGCGAATCAGTTGCGACGCGCTATGGGTAAAACCCCGCTGATTTCCAGTGTGTTTTAAGGGCGAATGGCAGAAAGCAACAATTGGGTAAAAATTGACCGCTAGTCTGAAATCAGTTTCTGAGAAACAAGCCATGCGGACGTCAAAGCAACTGTCTCCAGACTACGAAGCTGCATTGGCAGCGCTTGCGCCTTATCTAAAAGACGTGGTGGCTGAAGTCGCTGAAGATGCTGCCGTGATTCGACAAGAACTGGCAGCTTCGGAGCCCGAAACCCTGCTAACACAACTCACGGATGTCACTCAAGAGCTTCTAGAGCTGGTTGAAATTCTGGCTTCTCGACCCCTGACTCGGGGGCAGCTACAGACACTGGGAAGGCTCGAAGTGACCGCCAATAATGCAATATTTCAGGCCAAAGATTTTTGCGAAAGCTTTGAAACGTAAGAGGTTTGTGATGCACTTCAATAAACGCTATAACACCTTTACCCGCGAAAACCTCCGCGATACCCTCGGCATTGGTGCGATCTGCATTGGGGTTTTCATCCTGTTACGGTGGCTAGTGCCTATCAGCCATGTGCCCTCGGTGTCGATGGAGCCAACGATCGCTGAAGATAGCAAAGTTTTAGTCAACAACACCCGATTTTGGCGCGATACGCCCCAACGAGGCGATGTGGTGGTGTTTGACTCCGGCTATCGGGCGGGGGTGTGGGAACGTGAAAAAGTGCGTTTGACCAAACGGGTTGTTGGGCTACCGGGTGAACGGATTGAGATCACCCCTGGGGGCCAAGTCTATATCGATGGTCAACGGCTACAAGAAGCGTATGTGTTGCCAGCTCTCCAAGCATACCCACAAACCACAATTCCTGAGGGGCATTATTTCGTTCTGGGAGACAACCGTAGCGCATCTCACGATTCCCGCGTTCTGGGGGCGATCGCCGCTGACCGAATTGAAGGGAAAGTCATTGCTGTGGTCTGGCCGCTAGGAGCCTTCTCAGTCGAACTGTAGCGTTATTCTTTGCCATCCCAGGAGTAGGTACAATCCTGAATATTGAAGGGAAATGGACGCGTATTGTCTGGATAGAGTTGGAATCCGCCTTGTCTGATGGGTTGCAGCGGTGAATTGGTTCCCCTTAGTTCTTTGCCAAGCTGTAAGCAATCGAGAAAGTAGTATCCACTGCCGTATTCAGTCTGAATAAATGGATACTTGTATAAAGGATTGATTTGCCAGCTGCCTGCCGGTAATTTTTGAATCTGTGCTTTGAATCTTTCCCGTAAGCGATTGATGGAAGAATCAACGGCTCGATTGTCAAACTTACTAATATTATTGTTTAAGATGACTTCAAACTGATCTCTGCACCAGACCCGACGGGGATGCTGAACCAGTCGTTGGATGATATCAAATTGCAT
>JBCDAG010000688.1:0-2370 GCA_039186165.1 Cyanobacteria bacterium P01_F01_bin.53 | reverse complement strand
CGGCTTCGCTGATATTCAGTTTCGACGCGTGCTGTTTCAACTGTCGTTTCCCTGCTGCTGTTGAAAATCTCTCAAAATCCTACTCTCAAAGGTTCACACCCTCGCTTAATCAACTTAAAGAATTAATCCTAAGTAGTTACATAATGAGTAAATCTAACATGTTCCACCTGATTCTGTATACTTGCCCCGTTGGCCCACTGGCTCAACAGCTCGAAGCCTACCTTGAGGAAAGCAAACGGTTGTGTGGTCCCAACACTGCCCATGCTTATATGCCGCACTGTACGCTGACAGGTTTTTTTGTGGACAGCGGTTGTGCTGAGTGGGCTGTCAGCGACGCTGAAATTGAAAAATCTTCTCAGACAATTGCCTACTATATTGATGCCCTCGAAAAGGTCCTGGCGGACTACAAACAATCTCTAAAAAACAATCTTGCGCCTGCTGAGCCTGCGCCAAAAATTCAGATAGAACAGCTTATGTTCCGTCCTGATTGGCATGGTTTATCCCTTAGGGCTGATTGGCTAAAGCCGCTAGTGGCAGCCTTTGCAGACCGAGCCAATTCACCTACCCTACAAGCGCCCTTACGCTTAAAAGACTGGCTGCATGTGAGCTTGGCCTACGACTTTCAGCCGGAACACGCGCCGGTGTTAAAGCAGCTAGCTGATGAGCTAATTGATATTTCTGCCGAGGTCGCTTGGGAACTGAGGTTCTATCAGCGATCGCACAACAACACATGGAAATGCCATCGTGCTTGGCCATTGTAATAGAGCATTCTGTTCCCTTAAAGGTGATGATGAAAACTCACTAAAACAAAGCTTCATTGGCCACCGCTGTTAATATCTCCCTGGTGCAGCCCAAGGTATCTAGACCTTGGGAAATCTCTTCTTTCATGGTTGGAGTCGTACCAGGTGGTAGTGCCGGGAGGCCCTGTAGCCCAAATGAATAAACGCCATTATCAGCATTAAAAACATCTAGGAGTGCGGCCTTATCACCGGTGTGTAACTCTACTTGGCGGGCAGTTGCCTGGGTGGTTCGCACGGTAGGACTACGCAATTCTCCCTCGGTTACCGTCGCCAAGGAGAGGGTGAAAATGGGATCGGTGACAATTTCTTCTACCACCTGTTGACCTGCCCGATATTCTAAAACGCAGACCTGCTCGGCTGCTCTGGCGGGGAAAATGCTGAGATAGTAAACGCGACTGATACTGCCATCGTCATGCCAGGTGCCGAGGAAAGGGGCAATGATCGGTACGTTGGTGAGTGCCTCACGCCGATAGGTTTGCAATGCTTCAGTAAATGTTGGCGGCATGATGACTTTGCCCAATCCTGCAAGGTCAACCCAGCTTCGGGCTAGGGTTGTGCCCTCTGAGGTGAGTGTTGTGAGCTCGTCCCTACTCAAGGCAGGCAACGGCTCGCCTGTGGCCACCGTCAGGCTGGGTGATATGAGGGGATCTGGCGTCCCGTCTGGATTGGCGGCGGCATCAATTAAAGATGGCAAATCGCTGTCAATGCTTTCCGAAGCATCTGGGGGAACTGAGTCTGCTGGGGTGGATGTTGGTGCTGGCTGGCAGGCCTGGCAAATGAGCAAAAGGGCACTGATGCTCACAGATTTGAGGCAGTTCATAGATGGGAGAGTGGGGGCTTAAATGGGGGCTAGATCGTCTGCAATCCCAAAGAATTGTACGGACTTTAGGATAAATCAATCCAAATGCGAAGCTTCTGCGTATAGGTCGTTGGGTTGTGGATTCCTCGCTATAAATTCGCTGTTGCTTCGCTGTTTATTAATGCAGTGGACCTGTTGAACAGTGGATGTTCGGGCAGGAAGTCCAACTTTATCACCGTCTCCTCTAGAGTCGGTGAGTTATCAGGGGCTGCATCTACCTTGTTTGCTATCAAGGTGTTTATACAGACGTTATGACTTTTTCTACGACTATAAAGACGATCGAATCATTGGAAAAGATTCCGCTTCCTTCTATTCTCTCTGAAGAGACGATTGAAGCGCTTTCTAAATCGTTACTCGAAAACCTGACGGCGGAAATAAAGGCATCTTTAAATAGTACTGGGGTACAGAGCCTGGAGACAGAGGGGCTCACTCAGTTATTGGCAAATCCGGCAGGCACAAACATCCGCAAAGGATTAGCTGCGATCGCAAAGCAAGGCAATTTTCGATTTAATAATCGCCTACTCAATACGTTTTTTAATGGGTTCGACTCATCGACTGAACCTCATGGTGACCACGTTTTTGAAGATCATACGGTTCACGATCACGCCCACGATCATTCTGTCGACAGAGTTGAGTTCAATACGTTGAATATCGGTGGAGATAGTGGTAACCCAAGAAAATGGGCTCAGCCAGGGGGCAGAGGCAGCGCGG
>JBCDAG010000687.1:0-2386 GCA_039186165.1 Cyanobacteria bacterium P01_F01_bin.53 | reverse complement strand
GCGCAATGGCTCAAGCAACTCGGCTAATATCCGGCGCTCCTGACTGTGCCCTTCCTCCCAGATCAGTTCGCGTTCCAGTTGGATGTGGGCTTCTGTCCCAGTAAGCACCTGCTTAGTAACCTATCCATTAGGCAAAAGTAGCTCAATTTCTTATGGGGAAGGGGTTTCAGCGAGCACTTGCAATTTTCACGCATGATGGCCCTCGCTATTCTGTATAGAAGCATTACAGAAAGGGGCGTTTGGTCAGACGTTATGAGACCGTAAAAGCTAACTCTGAATGCGCAAGCCCCATAAACCTATGCAAACTTGGACCAGCTAAGAGATTAATCCGATTTATTTCCAAGACTTACGCCATGCCAAACGATTGCGGAGTACCTTGGAGATTCTTAGTAAGTGTCCGACAGGGAGTGTGTCGCAAGCCTGTAGCGATGCGAGTCAAGCCCAAAGTATCTATCGTTTTTGGTCGAATCCAAAAGTGAGTGTAAGCGCGATTCTCAATAGCCACATTGATGGGACGGTAGCTCGTGCATTGAGTTGCCAGACGGTTCTGTCGATTCAAGATACGACTGACTTAGACTTTACGAGCCACCCCGGGACTCAGGGGCTAGGCTTTCTGAATCAAACGAAACAGCAAGGCATCAAAGTGCATAACTGCTTTGCCGTCAGTGGAGAGGGAGCGCCCTTGGGACTCCTGCATCAACACTGCTGGGTGCGCGAAAAGCCCCCGGTGAAGAAAAAGAGTAAGAAGAAAGTCAAGAACAATCAGAAACCGATTGAAGAGAAGGAAAGTTATCGATGGTTAACAACACTCACAGCCGCTGAAATCAAGATTTCGGAGAAGGTACAGCTGGTTCAAGTCGCTGACCGTGAAGCCGATATCTTTGAGTTGTTTTCTCAGCCCCGTCAAGCTAACAGTGAGTTATTAATTCGAGCCAAAACAAATCGCAAGGTCAAACACGAGCTTGGTCACCTCTTTGCAACGCTCAGTCAATCCCCTGTTTTAGGTGAACTGAGGATTGAATTGCGGCGGAATCCCAAACGCGCAGCGCGCACAGCGCAGTTACAAATACGGGCAATGACGGTGACGTTGGAGGTACCTCAACATTTACCCAACAAACATCAGTTGAAACCGATTGAACTCAATGCTTTGCTGGTCGAAGAAATCGGGTCACCTGCGGATGGAGGTCCGCCTATTTGTTGGCGATTGTTGACCAGTTTACCCTTGGATACATTTGAACAAGCCTGCCAGTGTGTGCGCTGGTACAGCTACCGTTGGTTAGTCGAACGCTTTCACTTTACGCTCAAAAGTGGCTGTAAGATCGAAGATTTACAACTGCAACACCGAGACCGATTACTCAAAGCCTTGGCCACTTACAATATTGTTGCCTGGCGATTAATGTCGATGACCTATCAGGCACGATTAACTCCTGAGGTCTCCTGTGAGGTGATATTGCAACCGGCTGAATGGAAACTGTTACGACGTAAATTTGAGCCCAAAAGTCGTTCCAAAAAGCCCCCGACCCTGCGGCAAGCCATGATTTGGATTGCCCGACTGGGAGGATTCTTAGCCCGTAAGAGCGATGGTGAGCCGGGTATCAAGACACTTTGGCGGGGCTATACTAAACTTCACCACTTGCTCGAAGGGGTGCAACTGGCTACCAAACATTAGCAACCATAGGCTTTTCAACGACTTCTGCGTAATGGATAGCTTCGTAAGAGGAACCCTGAGTTAAGCCATATTGAACCCACTGATTCTTAACGGGTTCAGCCATTTTCTCTGCCTTACATATATACAGTAGCCTGTTGAACCTACTGATTAACTGTCAGGAGATTGTAATCAGTCATCGGAAACTCTTGACCACCCCAGCTGATATGGCACATGTCTAGCCATAGTTTGCCAGGGTGCATGCCGCCTTGATACTCTGCCTGGCAGACTCTTAGGGGATAACCACCAAATCCTTGAGAGGTGTCATTGTACCCACCAGGAAGAGTGTTGCCAGGATGCCGTGCGCCTCGTGATGAAGGCACCCAATTTAAGGTCATATTGCCAGGGCTGGTGATCATAACTTCAAATTCTTCCAGTAACACTTCCTGACCATTCCAACCAATGTGGCACCAGCTTTTCCACAGTTTGCCGGGATGAACCCCATTTTGATATTCTCCACGGCACAGGTACAAACTATCGTCACTTACAGATTCGATAGGGCCGTTTTCACCCGCTTTGAAGGCTCCAGCAGGCACATCACCTACTGTAGTATCCACACTTTGACTGTTGAAAGATTCCCAACGGAATTGCTGATCTGCTAATGCGGCAGAACTTCCTAATAGAGCGAACGCAACTTGCAGGGAAACAATCTTTGTAAGCCAGTTTTTAGTCATTTTTTTC
>JBCDAG010000686.1:0-2425 GCA_039186165.1 Cyanobacteria bacterium P01_F01_bin.53 | reverse complement strand
ACGCGATCGCCGCCTTCATCCTGAATTGCCTTCAGTCCTGGAATGGACTGATTTTTTTTGAGATAGCGGCCCAGAATTTCAGCCATGGCAAAGGGTGGCTTACGGTCTGGATAGCTGCGATCACGTCCTACCTGCAATGGTGAGGGACGGGTACCAAACAAGTCGTCCGTATTTAGCAATAGCACCAACACATGCGCACCAAAAGTGCCATAGCGGTCCAGATAGGCCAGCTCATTACGCGGTCCCCAGGAATTAGCAGAGGCATTGAGCGCTTCTATTTGCGTATAACTATCAGACAACGAAGGCTCTACATAGTGCGCAATCCGGGCCGACAAAATATCAGCCTGGTCAGTCCACCAATTGCCATTAGCCAAAGAATCGCCCAACAAAAATAGCCTAAATGTACCGTCAATCGGCTGCGGCTCAATCGCCTCGGCCCGCATAGAATATTCATTGATATGAATGCGATTGCCAAAACGCCGCACGCGCTGATTGGGCGCGAGCAAGTAGCCGATGCTCTCATCTCCGGCATACAACGGTGGATTGCCGAAGCCATAGCCTAGTTGCAAGACAGCCTCGACCAGACCGAGCAGCAGTGCGATCGCGCCTAACCCTATCAAGACTTTCATCATTAGCCCACCGATACCTTAGCCCACCGATAATAGAGTGAAACTGAACGCCCTACGGAGAAATTAGAGAAAAGATTATGGCAGACATTTTATATCCCCTCCATGTCGCCCTCCAGGTCAGCGAACTTAGTGCCGCCGAACACTTTTATTCCAATGTTATTGGCTTACAAAAAGTCGAACGAAATCTAACCTTTCCAGGGACCTGGTATCAGATTGGCGACTTTCAACTACACCTGATTGTGAGCGACTGGGCCAAACATCCCACCCGAGAAGATAAGTGGGGCAGGCATCCCCATGTGACCTTTGCCATTCCCGAGTTATCCAGTGTTAAACAGTCACTCATAGAACAAGATATTCCATTTCAAATGAGTTCTTCGGGCCGCGCAGCATTGTTTGTAAAAGACCCCGATGGCAATGTGGTTGAACTCCTAGAAGTACCCCAAACAAGCCGTCAATAAGAGCACCCATCATCGGTACTCATCAACAATATCGTTCGCGCTTACAGAGCGGTTCAAACACCGATCATAGAAAGGTTAGGAAGGTTATTTTTGATGGATGCCTGGGCTTACTTAAATAGAGCTACGCTTGCCATTGACAGCCACCTAAAGCAGAACCACTTCCGCTGGAGACGCTTAACTGAACATCATCTAAATTGGCAATTGTCGACGTCAGAGGCAGCTATTTCATCGGCAACAATGTTGCACCTGTTTTTGTACCCCACACCTTCAAAGAGCGAACTTTAACATGAGCGCCATTAGTCCGCTGACCCTGGCCAGCTACAAACCATCTAAAAAGCCTCGGATGCTGGTTGTCGATGATGAACCCGACAACTTAGATCTGCTGTATAGAACCTTTCGCCGAGACTTTAAAGTTCTGCGGGCAGAGAGCGGTGTTGAAGCCTTAGATGTGCTTTCTAACGAAGGCGAAGTTGCGGTCATTATTTCTGACCAGCGCATGCCAGAGATGAAAGGCACCGAGTTTTTGAGTAAAACGGTCCCTGATTTTCCTGACACGGTTCGCATCATTCTCACCGGCTTTACCGATGTTGAAGATCTCGTTGATGCCATCAACGCCGGTCAGGTATATCGCTACATCACAAAACCGTGGGACCCGGACGAGCTTAAGCATGTCGTTGAGCGAGCCTCTGAAACCTATGACCTACTCAAGCAGCAAAGTGAAGCTTTGCATGTAGCTGAAAAACAATCCAAGCTGATGGTCACAGTTGGTCAGTTATCCACGCAAAATATGGCCCAAGAAGAAGCGTTGAACTTTGTCGCCAATGGATTTGGCCAAATCCTTAATGCTGATGCTTGTACGTTTACGTTGAGTGACGGGCAAGCCATGGGCTGCTACGGCAGTGTGGAAGGATCTGCAGTCGGTGGCAATAAACTGGTCTCCGAAGCTCTCGCCTCGCAAACCACCCAGTCAGCCGTGAACATCCAGACGGATGAAGCCCTCGCGGCTGATCCACTCTACGCTGGCACGACCCAGTGCCATATGGTCACACCGATTACGTATCAAGGGCAAACCATCGCCGCCCTATCGGTTCAGTGGCACACGGCCTACGCAACCATCGGAGATGTTACTCAGTTATTGAGCTTGCTAGCCCCCCAACTCGCCTTGGGTCTGAAAGCCTCTGTCATATAGGCAGATTATGCCTATGCTCAAAAACGCTGGGAATCAAACTGGAAATCAAAGACACTAGTACAGAAAATAATTAATTATGCAACGTCAAATGTAATGCTTTCCTAATTTCTTGTCAGCGTCTTCTTTGGTAAACGACCAGTCAATGGTTT
>JBCDAG010000685.1:0-2429 GCA_039186165.1 Cyanobacteria bacterium P01_F01_bin.53 | reverse complement strand
GTAATGCCACTGACGAAATCAAGCGAAATCTAAAAATCGTTGCCGATGAGTTCTTACCCAAATGGAACTACAAGGCTATTCCGCAAAATCCGACAGTTGTTTATTGAGCGTTCCTAAGTTATCTTCTGCCAACAAAATGCGCAGTGGCAAGGACTCTGCCATGGATGCATCGAGGGCTTGAGCCCGCTGAGCTGAGTGACGACGCTTGGTACTTAGGGAAGTGGCTGTCTTCGCCTCAGATCGCTGCAATGAGTGGGTCGATGGCTTAGAACCCTCAGCATTAACGTGCTGCTCACCAAAGGTTTGGAGTAGGACAGTTTCGAGTTGTTTGGCCTTTAAGGGTTTGTATAACCAGACGACAAAATAATCTTTTACCTCTGGGAATGCAGAGGCTGGCTTAGCCACCGATGTCAGCATAATCAGCGGTAGTGTTTTGCCCTTAGGCTCTTTTCTGAGGGCCAAGGCCAAGGCCACCCCATCCATCCCCGGCATCTCCATATCCAACACGGCCACATCATAAGGGTCTTGTGCTTGCAGCAACCCAAGCGCCTCATATCCCGTGCGAGCTTCTTGCCCAACCATCTGCATGGCGGTGACTTGGTGCATCACAATCTCACGATTAGTGGCATTATCATCGACAATGAGAATGCGTTTGTTGGCCAAGGCATCCCTATTCACCACAGGCGGTAGCGAGCTAGATTCATCAAGCTTCACCAGAATGGAAAACGAAAAGGTAGAGCCTTCATTGGGCTGACTATCCACCCAAATTTCTCCGCCCATAATTTCGCAAAGCTGTTTGCAAATGGCCAAGCCTAAACCAGTTCCTCCATATTTCCGTGCGGTTGAAGAATCCACTTGTTGAAAAGATTGAAACAAGCGACCTAATTTATCCTCTGGAATGCCAATACCTGAGTCTTTAACGGCAAACATAAGTTTGGTGGTCGGGGTTTCTGACCCATTGGCTGGCGTGAGAGACTCTACAGCGAGAGACACGGAGACTTCTCCAAACTTGGTGAATTTCACCGCATTGCCCAACAAATTCACTAAAATTTGCCTCACGCGGGTGATATCGCCTATCACACAGCGGGGCACGACATCATCTATTCTATAGGTGAGTTCAAGATTTTTTTCTGCGGCTTTAGGCGCTATCAAGTCCAACGCTTCTTCTACGCAAAGGCGCGGCTCAAAGGGAGAAGATTCTGTTTCGAACTTACCTGATTCAAGTTTTGAGAAGTCTAAAATATCATTAATGATCGTCAGTAGAGAATCGCCACAGCTGCGAATGGTTTCTGCAAAATGCTGCTGCTGATCAGAGAGCGGGGTGTCGAGCAACAGGCCCGCCATCCCAATCACACCATTCATCGGCGTGCGGATTTCATGGCTCATGGTCGCCAAAAAGTCTCCCTTTGCCTGCATCGCCGCTTCGGCGGCTTGTTTGGCTAGCTCTAGCTCCTGACGTTGTTGTTTCTCTTGGTCGAGCAGTTGGGCTTGGGCTAAGGCTATCCCCAGCTGGGCCGCTAAAGATTCTAACAAATCCTGCTCTTCAGGCGTCCATTGCCGAAAGTTAGACGTTGCCCCTGGGTTGGCCACATAGTCCGCTCGCGACAAAGGAGCACCACATTGTTGTAGCACAATCGCCCCATTGGGCTTGCCTTGGTAAGAGGTTCGCACCGCCAACATGGATTTGAGCACAACGGGTTTATCGGCTGGAATGCTGCTCTTTAGTAGGGGGTCCAGGTATATATTCGATGAGGCCAGCGCACAATCTTGTGACATCATAGTCTCCCCATGGGGCTTGCCATCAACCGGAATGACCACCCCTTCCATAGAATCCATTGGGAGCTGAGAGGCATCTTGAACCAGGTATTCTGCGGCAATAGGAATGGTCGCTGGTGGCCCCGGATCATAGCGATGAATATGACAGCGATGAACTTGAAACGAAAGACCGATTTGCTTGGCGGCGGTTTCTAAAATGGTTTGGGTATCTAAGCTTTGACGGATGGCCTGGGTGATGTGTTTGAAAAGGCGATCGTGCCGAAGCTGATGTTCAAGCGTTTGGTTGACGCTCTGCAAGCTACCTTGAGACTCCGAAAGAGAGTCCATCACTTGGTTGTAGCGGGAGGCAATGGCACCCACTTCGGTAAAGGGCTCCACCTTTACCCGCAAACTCATATCCTGGGTGAGGGTTTGTTTCTGCATGGTGTGCAGCAAGTCGTAGGTATCTGAGCTGGCCCCATGTTCAGCCACATTGAGTCCGATCTCTTCATCGGCGGCAGATACGCGTAAGTCGAACCAGCGGGTGACTATTTTTAGGCCGACCCAGGTCATGCCAAAGGACAATCCACCGGCGGACAATATGCCAACGGTTTGTACCCCTAACTAAATATCTGAGGTAAGCCACTGGTTTGACCAGTGTGACTCGACGAGCT
>JBCDAG010000684.1:0-2456 GCA_039186165.1 Cyanobacteria bacterium P01_F01_bin.53 | reverse complement strand
GCTACTACTCGCTTGTGCAGCACTCAATCGGATGACACATTTGGGAATGCCGGATAGCTATGCCTTCACTGACTAAGAAAACTGAATATTTTTAGAAATCTAAGAGATTGGGGCCCAGAAAATATTCATGCAACAACGCCAATATGATGGGCGAGCTAACCCTCGGCTACGTTCTAAACTTTGGTAATACGCCTTGGAGCGCCGCAGCAAATACGTTACGAGCCGAGGTGTTTACTTGCGATACCGTACTCGGTCGCCAAACTAGCGGTCCAAACTCTGGGTGGCGCGCTGAAATGATTTTTCAGCCCTTTGGCGAAGTAAAGCGGGAAGCCCACCAATACGACCTGGCCGGAAATCTACAGCCTGTCTATCAAACCGAAGCCGTGCTAGATGAATCTGGCAATCAGGTGATAGAACAACTCGTTGGACCAGATGGCACACTAGCAGAAGTCGCTGTGAATCGTTTTTTATTGGATGAGGAAGGCGATCGCATCGCTCAAATGGTCGGAACTGGTGAGGCAAATGGCCCAGGCATCTACCTGCGTATGGAAGATATGTTCGGACAGAACACGAGTCCAACAATTTCTGCCGGACTACAATTTTCTTTCTAAGCTCTGTCATCAATCCAACGACAACTGTCATACCGATAAGGTGATATAACAAAGCATTCTCAGCTCTTAAGAAGTTTGCGCCAACGACTCATTAAAGCTGTTGCGCCGCGTAAAACTTAGAACGTCGATGTCGGCGTCGCATCTCTATCATTTCTCTTATTCGGCTTTTTATTACGGGGTTCTACTTTTTTAGCTTTATCTGGGGCCTTGTCATCGCACACCACGACACCCAACACGGGCAGCTCTTGAATATCATCATGCAACATTTCGAGTGCAGCTTCAGTGGCCCGTCTCACTCGGCTAACTAAGCAAATGGCATCGCACGCAGAGGCCAATTCTAAAACATCGGCACTATCTGAGAGGGTGGCTGTATCAATGATGAAACGATCATAAAAATCGCTGAGATTTTCCATCAGGTGGCGTATGTGCTTGGCGTTAAGGATGGGTAACGGTCCATCGTCTGAGGGTCCTGCTGTCAGCACATTAAAGCCTAATTCAGCTTTAACAATAGGCAGTGACCACTGCTCGATCAGCTCTTCTTGAAGAACCGTCGTGAGGCCTTTTTCGTTGGATAATTGTAGGGCTGTATGCAACCACGGATCTCGAATGTTCGCATCAATTAAGAGCACGTGTTCTCCTGCCCGATGAGCACTCAGGGCCAACGCGATCGCCAAGGTAGATTTGCCCTCTCGGGGTAGTGCTGATGTGAGTAGAACTGAACGCCAAGGTTGTTCGAGCGTGCGTAGCGTGAGCTTTTTATAGATGAGTGCGATCGCATCTATAAACGTCCGATGTTGTTCAATCGGCTCTGCAAAAGAACTCGGCGGTTGGGGCACAACCCCGAGCAAAGGAACATTTAACTTAGCCACAATATCATCAGACGTATGCATGACATCCTTCATGGCATCGACGAGGAAAGCAGCCCCTATCCCCAAGGCAGCTCCCATAATAAAGTTCAAAATTAAACTGCGCTTATGATTGGGTCCTATTTTTTCACCTTGCTTAGGCGGTTCAACAACTTGCCAATTAAACCCACCTTGGGCCAGTTCTACCGCCAAATCCTGGCGAGCCGTTAGCAATTTTTCAATGGTTGCCTGATTGGCCTCCACCTCTGGCTGCAAATAATTGTAAGCATTAATGAGTTCAGGTAACTTGTCGAGCTGCGTACGCAATTCTAATTCTGCGGTCGCTAAACTTGCCGCCGTAGAGTCCAAGGCATACTTTTCTGTCTGTTTTTTAACCCAGTCCGCCGTGAGGTCCAAATCAAGTTGTCCATACTGGCCATAACCGAGCGTCAGTCCCTCTACCCGAGTCGCATTACTGCCCAATGTGCCAATCACTCGGCTCGCTTCAACCGATAACAGGTTCAGGAGTTCTTCTCGTTTCTCAGCAACGACAACCACATGAAGACTGCTATCTTCATAAATTAATCGCGTGTCAACCAGCTCTTTATCAACGGCCTGTAGTTCATCGAGTAACGATTGATAGCGTGTCGATTGACTCAGCCTGACTGAGGCTAAAGGACCGGCCATGCCCGCCGCCGTCGTCGCCAAAGCTGCCTCAATAGACTGTATTTGGCTTTGGGTCGCGAGCAAATCGGCGCGTACTTTCTGACGCGACTGCTGAATTTCGAGCAGCTTTCGCCCAATATCCTCAGCCTGCTTGTTAGGATCAATCAAGTTATAGTTTTGACGAAACGTGCGCAAGGCTTGCTGGGCTTTATCCAACTCTTGACGCGCAATGGGTAGTTGGCTATCGATAAAAACAAGGCCGCGAGAAAGTCGGTCTTGCTGTTGTTGCAAGTTATATTCTAAATAAACAGACTGAACAGCCTCTAAAATCTTT
>JBCDAG010000683.1:0-2476 GCA_039186165.1 Cyanobacteria bacterium P01_F01_bin.53 | reverse complement strand
TTGCGACGACGAATATGGTCCGGATTACGGGCGTATCGATGACTCATCAGAGGCGCAGGGGCTCACTACCATACTCCTTTCCTAACCTTGTTTCGCAACCTTGACTACTGCGACGTAACCTTAACTTGGCACCCATCCCTTTATTGAAAATTTTAGGGGCTTCGGAAAGCAGTCAAACTATCCATCCCGCTGTTTACCAAAAGACTCCACATTAGTAGAATATCCCAACTAATACCGACAGCAGCCCCCTCTAAATTTCACTGTAGAGCACTGCAATTTAGAGGGTGGTGATGATCTTTTTATATCGCCTTGCTTACTGATAAAACTCGTTTAGGTTCAGTAATTAAGTGCTTACAAAAAAGCCAGTCATCTCCCCCTTGGCGAACCCAATCAGATACCTCTTCGCATGTGTTTGCTATCGTCCCATCAGGGTGCCAGGTTTTCAAAAGAGGAGCTTGCAAAATGAAAACAATAGACCTTCCATCCGGACAACAGGTGCCTGTGCTAGGCATGGGGACTTGGCGTATGGGTGAGCGCCGCACACAGTTGAAGAATGAAGTAGAGGCACTGCGGCACGGGATGGCGTTAGGCTTATCCCTGATTGATACAGCTGAAATGTACGGAGAAGGGGGCGCTGAGGAAGTTGTAGCCCAAGCAATTTCAGGCCGTCGCAAAGACGTCTTTCTTGTGAGTAAAGTCTACCCACACAATGCGTCAAGACAAGGTGCGATCGCAGCCTGTGAGCGTAGCCTTAAACGGCTAAATACCGACTATATCGACCTTTATCTCCTTCACTGGCGCGGGTCTTTCCCCTTATCAGAAACCCTAGAAGCGTTTGAAACATTAAAGCAGACGGGAAAAATTCGTGACTATGGCGTCAGCAATTTTGATACCGAAGATATGGAGGAGGCCCTTCCATTACAAGGTGGGAAAGGGATAGCAACAAATCAGGTGCTTTACAATTTAACCCGACGAGGCATCGAGTGGGATCTACGCCCTTGGTTTAAGCGGCAAGGCATTCCGCTTATGGCCTATTCGCCCATCGAGCAGGGTCGTTTACTGAAGCACCCGACGCTCAGGACATTGGCAAAGGCGCGGAAAGTAACAACCGCACAAATAGCGATCGCATGGCTATTACACCAAGACAACGTGATTGTGATTCCCAAATCCAGCCACATTGAGCATGTTGAACAGAACTATGCCGCACTTAATTTAATGCTCAGTGCTGAAGAACTGGCCACACTCGATGTTGCATTTCCACCGCCTACAAAGCCTGAGCCGCTCGCCATGCTGTGATGGTTGAGTTCGAGTGTTCACCGCCGAGAATTCTAGAATTCTTTAGGACAAATTCTTTAGGACACAGAAGCGCAAAGCAGCACCGCTAATACCCGCTGAATCTGCACCTAGCGCTATGTAACCGTAGGCCAATCTGATGAGGAGACTATAGGAGTTGAGCCTAAAATCCAGCGTAAGAGCTACTTATCAAAAAGATGATGGGAGAGCCTAGCGCTATTAGACCAAAGTAAAGGTTAGCTGCCATACGCAGCTTAGGAATACGACGTAATAGGCTAAAGAAGTTCACTAAAGCAACTTCAATTAAAGCAAGCCACAGCGCAATATTGTTATTGGAGCGAACATACCGAGCGGTAAGCTTAAAAAAATCCATATTGTGGAAGTTAGAAAAATCTTCGTTAATAGGGAAGACAGCTCTAGCAACCATCAAACCGGTAATCCTTGAAAAATCTGCTGCCCAGACTGTGCCTGTCTGAAAAGAATGCGGTAGCAACAGCATGGCCCTGACATTGGTGGCAAAGGTCACTGTTGTAACAAGCCCAATGAGTAAGAAAAGAGCCACAAAAGCCAAGGATTTGGAGTTACGTTGAGATAACGCTAAGTCCTTTGGATTGCTCTCACTTTTGTTCTTATACAGAGCCATTTTTTCTGTTATCCACCGCTGATATCAAGAGTCTAGCTGTGGACTAATTCTTTATCAGTTGCACTGGTAGCCTCTGTCGCTTCCCCTTCAGACATCTTGGCATTAGCGTCATCAGGTAGCTCGACATCAACCTGTGCCGTAGGCGCATTCATCAAAAACTGAATGCCAGAAGCTACTTCACGGTAAGGCCGGTCCTTCAGATAATTCAACAACGCATGCCGTTGTTGCTCCGAAATAAGATATACAGGGCGTTTGACAGTAGCCATATGGGATTCCTTTAGACGTATTCAGCAATCAGCTGATGAGCGAAAATCTTAATCTCTTACCGTTATCAGCCTTGATAACAACAAGGCAAATCACTAGCTAGATTGAACGATTCCTGTAGTCAGAATAGTTCAATTTTTATTAATCTTTCATCCGTAAAGACCCGCAAGCACACCATCAGAACTCATGAAAGTACAGTAGACTTGTTGTGAAATTAGGTCAGTAATGCTAGTTTCAGGGTAAAGAGATGTGAGCGGCAACAGATGCTTAAGTTAG
>JBCDAG010000682.1:0-2480 GCA_039186165.1 Cyanobacteria bacterium P01_F01_bin.53 | reverse complement strand
TTGGCACCTCGATGTCGGCTCGTCGCAACCTGGGGCTGGAGTAGGTCCCAAGGGTTGGGCTGTTCGCCCATTAAAGCGGCACGCGAGCTGGGTTCAGAACGTCGTGAGACAGTTCGGTCCATATCCGGTGTAGGCGCAAGAGTATTGAGAGGAGTCTCCCTTAGTACGAGAGGACCGGGGAGAACGCACCTCTGGTGTACCTGTTATCGTGCCAACGGTAGACGCAGGGTAGCCATGTGCGGAGTTGATAACCGCTGAAAGCATCTAAGTGGGAAGCACACCTCAAGATGAGTACTCTCATGACTTTTTGTCAGTAAGGTCACGGGAAGACCACCCGGCAATAGGTGGTAGGTGGAAGTGCAGCAATGCATGAAGCCGAGCCATACTAATAGACCGAGGGCTTGACCTTTTTACTTGACTTCTTCGATTGCTTTAAAGCTACTAAATAATTACTTTTCAGCTTATCTATTTTGTTCTTTTGCTCTAGATAGTTTTTCCTGGTGTCTATGGCACGGTGGAACCACGCCGAACCTTCTCGAACTCGGTTGTGAAACGCTGCAGCGGCGACGATAGTTAGGACGTTGGTCCTTGTCAAAATAGCTCGATGCCAGGGTGATTTTTAACGAAAGCAGTATTCTTGTTTAATCAAGGGTGCTGCTTTTTGTTATTAATTTACATCTTTGAATTGATGCGATGAAAAGGGTTTAAATTGGCAGTGCTGCTTCATGAATTGCTGTGATGCTTCTTGATAAACCTCTTTTATCTGTCATTCTCCCTGTGTGGCAAGAGGCGGACAGAATTAAGGATGCATTAGACAGCTTATACTGCGCGACGGAGAAATTTCCTTACGAAATTATCGTTGTTGATGGAGATAACCAAGGGTCTACTTTAAGGGCTATAAAGCCTTTTACAAACTCTACAAGTAGTCATTTCTCAATGCCCATCCACTGCGTGATTTCTGATAAAGGACGGGGAAATCAAATGAATCACGGGGCGAAAAAAGCAATCGCCCCCATTCTCCTGTTTTTGCATGTGGATACGAGGCTACCTCCACAAGCACTAGAAAAGATTCTTTTTGAGTTGGACCAGTCCAATGAAATTGCCGCAGGGGCATTTGATTTAGCCATCGAATCACCTCAGTGGGTGTTTAAAGTTATCAGTAAAGTTTCATCGTGGCGATCGCGAATTACCCGAATTCCCTATGGTGACCAGGGAATTTTTATTCGAAGAGAAGTATTTGAAGCGGTCGGAGGGTTTGAAGAGGTACCGCTAATGGAAGATGTGATATTAATGCGGTCGCTAAAAAAACGAAATATGAAAATCTGCTTTTTATCGGATCCAGTTCTTACATCAGCTCGACGATGGGAACGAGAAGGTATTGTGCGGTGTACGTTACGAAACTGGTGTTTAATTACGCTGTACTTTTTGGGTGTTAAGCCAAAAGTTTTATCACAGTTTTACAAGTAGGCGTTGCCGAATCGAACTGTAAATTGACTATTGAAGGCTGTGAAGTCCTGCCCAGAATTCTGCAAAAACATATCACTATTTAGCGATGCCTGAAAATAAAAGTGGTTCCCTTCTCAACGCCGCTTAATTTGTCGCGTAAGCGCAAGAAAAGACTTAATGTTCTGTCACAATAAAGTAGGCCCTTTCAAAGCGTTTTCTTGCTTATGTCCAGTCAGTCGACAGAAAATTCTGCTAGTACGTCTGTAGTTGAGAAAGAATCGGCTCAGGAATCCTTTGAGAAGTCATCGTTTTCGTGGGACGAATTAGCCGCTTCGCCGATAATACTAATTTTGCCGTTTTTCTTTTGGGGAACGGCAATGGTTGCGATGAAAGGGGCATTGGCCCATACGACTCCGTTTTTTGTGGCAGGTATTCGTCTTGTACCCGCAGGTTTGTTGGTACTGATTGTTTCCTATAGATTGCGGCGTCCGGCCCCAGTTCTTTGGAAGGCATGGGTATGGATTTTAGGGTTTGCACTGGTGGATGCTGCTCTGTTTCAAGGTTTTCTAGCTCAGGGACTTACCTTAACTAGTGCTGGATTGGGGTCTGTGATGATCGATTCCCAGCCCCTTGCAGTAGCTGTTTTGGCCCGGTGGCTTTACGGAGAGGTGGTTGGTTTCTGGGTTTGGCTAGGATTGGCAGTTGGATTGGCAGGCATTAGCGTTATTGGCTTGCCTGATCCCTGGATTCAGAGCCTGATTACGTCGGAGTTTTGGCTGGAAAAGCTCAGGGGGATTGGTTCTGACTTTTCCAGCGTGGCAGTCAATTGGGAAGAAGTATTAGATGTTGTTGGGCAGATTTGGAGTAGCGGCGAATGGTGGATGCTGCTGGCGGCGATCGCGATGGCAGTCGGCACGGTGATGATGAGAGCAGTTAGTCGTTATGCCGATCCGCTGATGGCGACAGGATTCCATATGGTAATCGGAGGACTGCCATTGTTCGCTTTGTCAGCAGGCCTGGAAACTAACCAATGG
>JBCDAG010000681.1:0-2485 GCA_039186165.1 Cyanobacteria bacterium P01_F01_bin.53 | reverse complement strand
ACATTGCGACGACGAATATGGTCCGGATTACGGGCGTATCGATGACTCATCAGAGGCGCAGGGGCTCACTACCATACTCCTTTCCTAACCTTGTTTCGCAACCTTGACTACTGCGACGTAACCTTAACTTGGCACCCATCGTCTAGATCCCTGATTTGCTAGATACTTGAGCACCAGCGGCTAAGCACCGAATCCTGATCGCTTCGGTTTTTTCGATTTCTTTTGACTGCTTTTGCTGCCACTCCCTTTACTCACCTTTTTCAAGGCCTCTTGGAAAAGGTTGTGTAGATGTATCGGCACGCTAGCGGTTTCAGGAAGATCGGGCGTGAGAGGTTTGCCATAGTCCGCCATAACCTTATTCAAATTTTGTGCAATGGTGAGCTGTGGGTTGTGCAGTATGCGTCGCAATGCGTTTTCTAGGGCGGTGCCATGCCCCTGAGCCAGCTGCCGCCATACATAGGTGTTCGCCCGCTCGTCTTTTAAGTACTTGAGGAGCAGCTTATCCAAGGTCGCAAGGATGTTGGCCGTTTCTGATTTATCATGTAATGCAGCGCTTTCATCAGGCAGTGCAGAGCTAGATTGAGAACTGCTAGTAGGGTTGGATGGCTGTTCGCGTTGCATTAACTCGCTTTTGCCCAGCAAGCTTTCTAATTTCCGATAGTCATTGAAAAATGCCTGTCCCCACCGGGGGTGAACCAAGACGGTGACGGCTTCTGCCTTGCGAAGCTCATCGGGTAGGTTCACTTTTGGCATGACCATTTTGAGCGATTGTTTGCTTTCTAGCAGTTGTTTAGCAGCCTTGCTTTCTTCTCCCAGTGCATCCATCGCTTCAGTCATTTCTTCTTCAGAAAGGCCCGCATCCTTAGCCATTTCCTGCAATGACTTACTGCTATCTAGGCCAGCCTCAGCAAGTTGCTTGTCGGTCATTTGCTCCTGATAAGCCTGCAACTTTTTATTTAGCTCATAGCCTGACAGGGTGATTTTTTCAGCTCCAAAAAACGCGACAAATTCTTCATAGTGCTCTTTCACAGATGCCCAAGCGGCCTCTTTGAGTTCAGGCGCATCACCGTAGAGTTGCTGGGGAAACCATTTTTTAAAATTGCCAATAGCAACCGCTAGCTTTGGTTTACCCAGTTTGCCCAGCAGCGTCAGCGGTCCAGAAAACACCCATAGCTCATCAGCTAGGCCATCAGCGATTGGCACTAGTCGTGCCAAGATAATTTCGCCGACGCTGGCCCGACTAAGGACTGCTTCTGTTTGCGAAGGAACTCCTACTGCACGGTATGTTTTGTCTGTCAGCCAGTTCTTTAGGATGTAACGCGATCGCCCATCGGCCTCAGTTTTAGAGACGGTTTGTACGAGAAATAGCCCCTGAAAGCTTCTGTCCCAGTGTTTTACACTGCGTTGGGATGCCTCAGGGAGGCCGGGATTTGCTCGCAAAAATAAATCAGTAATGCTTTGATCTGCAATTTGGCCCTCACCTAAAAACATCTCAACGGCCAGCTCAGTCCGATTGAGTCCCGATAGGGTGGGTTGGCTCCAACGGCTGAGTTGCTCGGCACTAAAGGTCTCTAGCGCTGTGGCTATGTCATCTTCGGCATCTAGTACAAAGTCCGTGAGCAATGCTTTGGCCGTCACATATTGATCTAATTGCTTTGCCACATCATCCTGCTGTGCCTTATGAGTAGTGAGTTTGTCCCTATTCGTCATCGATCTGCTGTTGGCCCTAAAGTAATTGGCTCTAAAAGTATTTGGATCTACAAAGTACTGCTGTTTCATCCTGCTTGTTGACGCTGCGCCAGGTTAATGTCAAACAATCACAAACGGCTCGATCACAAACGGCCAACCAGGCAACTGCCCGATTGACCGTTCGTCAATGCCTAACTATTACGCTGTGGCATTACACAGTGTCATTAACCGTAGAATCGTTTGCGACTACGCCATGCGCTTAGTAACTGCATAATAAACAAAGAGTGTCACGATAGCACCCAGTACGGCTACGACTACGCCGCCAATACTTAATGTTGCTGCTCCACCGCTACCAAATAGCGAAAAGATGAAGCCGCCGACAATAGCGCCGATGATGCCCAACACCATAGTGCCGAGAATGCCGAGACCCTGCTCACCAGGATAGATGGCTCGTGCGATCGCGCCTGCAATTAAACCTAATACAGCCCAAGCAAGAATGCCCATAATCTTATTCTCCAGAGAATTTGACTTACAAGGAATGGAAAAGCATCCCCTCTACGTGACATCACTTTAGCGGAATAAAAACCGTTATTTCCTGTTACATAAGAAATAAACGGTGGAGAAGGGGCGTATCTCTTTATACCGAGATCTGACGAGTTAACGGGGCTAAAGCGATTCGGCCTGTTTCTCAGCTGAAATTAAGAATGTATTAAAAAAAAGTCGATCTTTAACTTCGACTAAGGAAAGATAACTTTGACCCCAATTCGGATTAAAATAACGCCGATGCTAAATTTTT
>JBCDAG010000680.1:0-2518 GCA_039186165.1 Cyanobacteria bacterium P01_F01_bin.53 | reverse complement strand
CTCTACTTTTGACTAAATTACTGGCTACCAAAACTGAGACAGCTAAAGCCCTTGACCCGCCCGATTTAGCAGCTTGAGGATGGAGCACAGGCAAAACAGAAACTTGTCACTGTCCAGTTAGGGGGAACTATGCCCAGATCTGCTTAGTTTCCTGGAAAGTTTTAAGCCCATGGCCCGTTATGCCCTCGTTATCGGAATTTCTGAGTACAAAGACCACTATTTAGATAATTTAAGTAAACCTGAGGGCGATGCGGAAGCAATTGCAAAATTGCTAGATGACCATGGGCAATGTCGAAAGGTCGAGGTATTAAAGGGCAAAGTAACTACTCAACGACTGACAGGTGCCTTAAAGACTTTGATCTCTGAACGAGCAGAGAAAAACGAAGTCATTCTCTATTTCACGGGTCATGGCTTCACTATTACGGATGAATTGGGAAGTACTCAGGGATATTTAGCGACCTCAGATTGTTCAATCGCGCTTAAAAATAAGCAACCTAGCGGACAGAGTAAAGGTGTTTCCTTTTCAGCATTAAATAATTTGATTCGCAACTCAAGCCTCAGCAGCTTGGTTGTGATTATTGATGCTTGCCATAGTGGTGAGTTGATTGAACGGGAACTGATTGATCAAAGTTTTGTAGCCTTCAAATCTAGAGCTGACTATCTGTTGATCACGTCCTGTCGAAGATTTGAAAAAGCTTGGGCTAAAACCGATGAGGATAATAGCGTTTTTACTGGTGCAGTTTTAGACGCTCTAGTTCCAGAAAATGCAGATTCAGATGGCTACATTACAGGGGCAACTTTGTTTGGGGCGCTGGATAGTGTGCTTAAGAAAAGCCGTCAAGAACCCCGGTGGATGGGCAATGGTAGTGATCTGCCAATTGTAAAATTTCAGCTTGGGCAACAGATTCGTGCGCAAGAAAATGATTCTGCAGCTGAATCGAAACCTGAGAAACAACAACGTCGTAACTGGGCTATTCCCTTGCAAATGCCGCCGTTGCCGGAGCATTTCGTAGAGCGGCCAGAACATCAAGACAAGGTGAAAGAACAACTGCTGTGTGACGACAAGAAAACGTTTGGCACGCTGGTGGTTAGTGCGATTTATGGTCTTGGTGGTATTGGTAAATCGGTGCTGGCGTCGAAGTTGGCCCATGATGATGACGTGCAGGCACGCTTCGCAGATGGAATTTTATGGTCTACGTTGGGGCAGAACCCGGATATTTTGCCGTTGCTGAGTGGATGGATACAAGCACTGGGGGACCATGATTATAAGCCTACCGCTATGGAGGCGGCGTCGAATCATTTGCGGACGTTGCTGTATGACAAAAAAGCGCTGTTGGTGGTGGAAGATGTGTGGAATCCGGCGCATTTGGAGCCGTTTCGGGTGGGGGGTAATGGGTGTTGTGTGCTGGTGACGACTCGTAAAGCTAATATTGCGGATGCTCGTCGCTATAGTCTTGACGTAATGAGTCCTGAGCAATCGATAGAGCTGATGACTCAGAAATTGGCAATACCGCTAAATGAGGAGGAGCAAAAGCAAGCTCTGACGTTTGCAAATCGAGTAGGGTATTTGCCCTTGGCATTAGAACTAGCGGCAGCACAGATAGAAGATGATGTTACCTGGGATGAACTTTTAGAGGATTTTCAAGATGAAGTAGCACGTTTGGAAGGGTTAGATCGTGAGAGTGCAGACGATACTCCTGAAGATGAACGAAGGCGTAATCATAGTTTAATTGCCTGCTTTAACTTGAGTCTGAAACAGTTATCAGCAGATCAGCTTGGTCAATTTGCTTGGTTAGGGATTGTACCTGAGGATGCGAATCTTACACCTGGGATGGCAATGATCCTCTGGCAGGTCACATCACGTCAAGCAAGGGCAATTTTGCGGTCATTGAGTTCAAAAGCTTTATTACTCTCTGGAGCAAAGCAATCTAACGAACAACGAGTTTACCGAATGCATGACTTGATGCATGATCTGGCTCAGCGTCTTCTGACTAGCCCGACAACTTCCCAAAAAAAGGATGGTGATCTGCCGGGGTTGGGGATGACGAAAGCGGAGGCCCACAGTGAGTTTTTGGGGCGGTATCGGTCGAAAACGGAGCGGGGGCAGTGGCATACGCTGGTGGATGATGGGTATATTTATGACCGGCTTACCTGGCATATGGAGCAGGCGAAGCAGGTAAAGGAGATTCATGGGCTGTTGCAGGCTAGTAATGCGGATGGGCGGAATGGTTGGTATGAGGCCTGCGATGCGATTGGAAAGCCTGCGGGGTTTGTAAATGATGTTGCACGGGCGTGGGAGCTGGCGAAGAAGAATTATGAGAATGAGCCAGGGGAAATACTGGTGCTGGTGTTTCGCTATGCGTTGATGCGGACGTCGATTAACAGTATGGCGAGTAATGTACCTGCGGAGTTGGTGGGGGCCCTAGTGGAGAAAGAGGTTTGGTCTCCGGCTCAAGGACTGGCCTATGCGCAGCAGGCGCAGAATCCCTGGCAGCGGGCGGCCTGTATCTCAGAAATT
>JBCDAG010000679.1:0-2521 GCA_039186165.1 Cyanobacteria bacterium P01_F01_bin.53 | reverse complement strand
GATGCGGTCGTAAGCTCCGCCTGTGAGCATGTTGGCATCAACCGCTCGCAATAAATTCTCTAGCGCTTTACTAGGCGGCACCTTAGCGGTTGGCCGATCTTCACCACTGAAGAGATATTCCATCTTGGCCTTAAATCGGTCCACTGCAGGGGTAGCAGCATTTTCAATAATCTGCTGCTGCCGCTCGACAATTACCTGACTACTCCGGCTGTAGGCCCGATACGTCAGCGCCCCTGCCGTTAGAGCCACCATTAGCACCAAGAGCACCGTTGTGGGAAAAACAAAGCCTGCTTCGGCAGTACGGCGACCACTAAACCGGAACAAAAGCCGTAGAAGGCTCTGCATGAACCGCTTCAATAATTGCCAGACCATTCTTTGGAAATGACCCGTGCGGCGACGAGAGGACATAGTAGCCTACCCCTTTAGCAAATCACAGTGACGAACAGAATTAATACCAATAGCCAGCAGCCAATAGGCAGCTCTATGGTAACCAACCCATCTTGAAATGTAATGAAAATAACTCGCGCTCAGCAATCAGTGCCCTGTAAACGTAGATTGCCTAAAAAACTAACTGACCGTTAGCTACCTGTAGCCCTAATGGAATTCCGGCAACGCTTACAAAGGTGAATATTTAACGCTTTGTAAACCGCCTTACAGTCATATAGGCTACCCTGCTTTGTTGAGGAAACGATCAGGTGGCGACAAAACTTTTTGGAAAGATTATCTATTCCGGGTATTGAGGATTTCACGGATTTTGGAGTGGCTGTGTCGACTCCTGACGTCGTTGTCGAATCTGCTCCATAAAAAACTCTTCCAGGGTGGGCCGGGCCAACTTGAGGTTCACTAGTGTCCCCCCCATCCCTCGAACACTGGATAAAAAGTCGTAGGGTTCACCCTTGAGAATTCCTTGCCACAGTCCGCCTTTAAACTCGAGGGAAGACAGCCACTTTTGCAGCACCTCTAGATTG
Source organism: Cyanobacteria bacterium P01_F01_bin.53 (assembly GCA_039186165.1). GTDB lineage: Bacteria > Cyanobacteriota > Cyanobacteriia > Phormidesmidales > Phormidesmidaceae > Phormidesmis. The sequence continues at coordinate 1,553 of JBCDAG010000679.1, read as the reverse complement.
CCTCCATGTCCTTGGACGGCATACTGAGCGGAGTGCCCTAACAATTCGTCCAAGGTGCCGACACACAACAGCTCACCCTGATCTAAGAGCGCAACGCGATCGCAGATAGTTTCGACATCAGACAACACATGGCTATTGAAGAAGATAGTTTTGCCCTGTTTCTTCAAGGACAAAATCACTTCCCGCATACGATAGCGCCCCATCGGATCAAGCCCGGACATCGGCTCATCGAGAAAAACCACTTCTGGATCATTGATTAACGCCTGGGCAAGCCCAATCCGTTGTAGCATTCCTTTCGAATACTTCTTGAGTGATTTTCTGCGGATAGCCGCAGGGTCTAGCTCGACCAGATTCAACAACGCTGGAATGCGTTGACGTTGCTCTTTAGCAGACAACCCAAAAAGCCCAGCAGTGTATTGCAGAAACTCAGGACCGCTCAAGTAATCGTAGAAGTAAGGATTTTCGGGTAAATAGCCGATGCGCTGCCTGACAGCGCGATCGCCAGCTGGATGATCTAATAATCTGGCCCGTCCACTAGTAGAACGTACAAGGCCCAGCAAAATTTTCAAGAGTGTTGTTTTACCAGCCCCATTCGGTCCCAACAAACCAAAGGTTTCACCTTCATGAACCGTGAGGCTACAGCCCTTCAGGGACGTCACGCGCTGATTGAGCCAAAATCCAGTACGGTAGGTTTTTGTGAGGTTCTGAGTCTGTACCACGACGGGGACAGAAGCATTGGTTTCGGTCTCTAGGAAAGAAGAAACTGGCGCACTCATACAATATCGCTGTGTATCAGGCTAAATAATAGAATCGCTTCATACTCAAATCCGAACAGATATTCTCATTATTTAACGTTGTCAATGTGATGTCTGCCTCTCAGGAACACCATCATTATATGGAGATTATATCTAAGGAAGCAGCCTGCCAATACGTGTCTGTACGAAACAGTCGAAGGGTGGGCGAGAAAAGGGAGGATAGAAATTACCCTTTGCGTAACTCTCTGAGGCAACTACCAGAAACAAAATACCAGTAATGGGGTGCATTGACTCCGCTAACCACGTCCTACAAACGGGAAATCCTGGCTGAGGCAATATACCCTAGACTGGTTTTAAGGTTACCGAAAAACACACTGTTATGGATCGCTCTAAGCTTGTTGCAATTATTACAGGCGTTTTGTCGCTGTTGCTCGCTGTAGGGTATTTACTACTGGTGCAGCTCCTAGACTTTCGCGGCGAAATGTTGCCTGCACCCTCCGTGCTTGTATTCCCTGCTTCAGAAATCTTCCTAGCGCCCCTGCAATGACTGGAAGATCAAGGGCTGGAATCTCGCTGTAATGCTTCTATTGTTGCGTTCACTCAGGTGATTTCTGAACTAGAAATTACGGCATCGAAGCACTGAGTTTCGTAACTCAGCACCAGCCTACGGCGGTATATTCATTTCGACTACTTTTAGGTTGGAAAATAAGTGACATCCCATTCATTCTTTCATCCATTTACCCGTCTATGGCCGGGTACGGGCAATTTATTTCCTCGCTGATCGCCTAAGAAAAGTTC
>JBCDAG010000678.1:0-2524 GCA_039186165.1 Cyanobacteria bacterium P01_F01_bin.53 | reverse complement strand
CTACTACTCGCTTGTGCAGCACTCAATCGGATGACACATTTGGGAATGCCGGATAGCTATGCCTTCACTGACTAAGAAAACTGAATATTTTTAGAAATCTAAGAGATTGGGGCCCAGAAAATATTCATGCAACAACGCCCCGCATTTTTACGGAAATTTGTATTCTGTTAGTGCGCTTGAAAATTGAGGGCGCTCATCATTCATCGGAGCAGTTACGCTCCAGCTACTTTTTCCAGAGACAACCGTCTCGATACTGGCTGATAGTGACAATCATTCCCCGTTTCAATAGTCGGCAGTTGTAAATAATCCCTATGGTTGGGCTCTCCACAATCGCAAACCCTGGCCAGATTCATTACACTCTTACTAGGCAAGTAAAACGTTTTAAATTGAACGACCTCATATGAGCAATACCAGTAACTTTCGCAAGGCTATTCAAGATGCCCAAAACCAGGCACTTGTCGGCCCTAACGTCATCGCGAATGCCCTACCCTACGTCGGTGGTGGCCTCATCCTCACTGCCGTTGGTACCTTCGGCGGGCTAAACGTACTTCAGACCAATCCTGGTCTGTTCATGCCAACGTTCTTCGTTGCCATGGTCGCCCAGTTGATTTTATTCTTTGTGGCGCGCGGCGTGGCCATGAATGGTAATAACGCCACGGCTCTACCCTTATTAGCGACCTACGGTTTGCTATCGGGGTATACCCTCAGTGGCTTAGTTCAAGTCGCCCTGCAAAGTAGCGGTGTGGGTATCCAGGGTGTTGGCTTTGCGGCCTTTGCCTGTGGCCTTACCTTTATCGCCGCCCGTCCGGTTGGTTCCAACCTGTCTGAAGAAGACGGTATGGCCCTCACCAAGACGGTTCAACTGGGCATCTTGGCATTGTTTGTGGTGCTAATTGGTCAGTTCGTTTTGAGTTTCTTCGGCGTCATTGCACCTAACACCATCGAAATTGCGATTTCAGCCATTGGTGTTTTGCTATTTGCAGGTGCAGCGGTTGTTGACTTTTTCATTCTGCCTCGCACTTATACAGACGATCAGGCGTTGCCTGCTGCACTGTCGATGTATCTGACTTACATCAATTTGTTTGTGTTTATTTTGCGCTTGTTGATTGCCATCAACGGTAGGGACTAAACTGCATAGAGCTCTCATCTCGACCTTTGTCTAGGATAGAAATGCACTGGGCCAAAATATACTTGGCTATCAAGGTGTCATGGTGTAACGCCTCTAGTGAATGGTTTGGGGTGAGAGCTAGATAACTCAACTCTGCTTTCCCATATGTTCGATACCACCACACTCAAGCGCAATCTTGAGTTACTCTCCGAGCGCCTGGGCAAAGCTCAGGACTATCTTTGACGTTCCTGCGCTCAATGCAAAGATTGACGATTTGGAACAGCTCTCTGCACAGCCTGACTTTTGGGATGACCAAGCTAAGGCCCAAAAGCTCTTACAAGAATTAAACGATTACAAATCTAACCTGTCCCAAGTAGAAGGATGGGGTACTCAGCTCGGAGATGCTCAAGCGATTTTAGAACTCCTAGAGCTAGAGCAAGATGACGCTTTGCTCAATGAAGCTGAAACCACGGTGGAGCAGCTAACACGGGCACTTGACCTATGGGAACTTCAACAGCTCCTGTCAGGCCCCTATGATAAAGAGGGTGCTGTGCTCACCATCAATGCTGGTGCTGGTGGTACCGATGCTCAGGATTGGGCTGAGATGCTATTGCGTATGTACACTCGCTGGAGTGAGCAAAATGGCTATCGCTTTACGCTGGTAGAAAAATCTGAAGGTGATGAGGCTGGTCTTAAATCAGCCACCATGGAAATTGAAGGGCGTTATGCCTATGGCTATCTCAAAGGTGAAAAAGGTACCCACCGGCTCGTCAGAATTTCACCGTTTAATGCCAATGGCAAGCGGCAAACTAGCTTTGCGGGCATTGAGGTGATGCCTATTCTCGATGAAGATGTGGATTTGAACATTCCTGATAAAGATCTGGAAGTGAAGACGTCGCGATCAGGTGGTGCGGGCGGTCAGAATGTGAACAAGGTCGAAACGGCGGTGAGGATTACACACCTACCCACAGGGGTTTCGGTACGGTGTACACAAGAGCGATCGCAGCTCCAAAACAAAGAAAAAGCAATGGCCCTGCTTAAATCTAAGCTGCTGGTCATTGCTCAAGAACAGCGCACCCAAGAAATTGCCGACATTCGCGGTGACATGGTGGAAGCGGCTTGGGGTAATCAAATCCGCAACTATGTTTTCCACCCTTACCAAATGGTGAAAGACTTACGGACTAGCGTCGAAACCACAGCTGTTTCTGATGTGATGGATGGCGATTTGGAAGCGTTTACCCAAGCGTATTTACGACAAGAAAATCAGCTGGTTCAAGAAAATACCGTATAAGACTTTCCACAGCTTTGCTTGAACCAGCTGATTTTCTTGTCGTAAATACGCTTGGGTAAACGCTTCCAAATCGCCATCCATCACATCAGAAACAGCTGTGGTTTCGACGCTAGTCCGTAAGTCTT
>JBCDAG010000677.1:0-2537 GCA_039186165.1 Cyanobacteria bacterium P01_F01_bin.53 | reverse complement strand
CACCGGACTGAAACTGTGCGAGTCCCAGGGCAAAGGCTTGCTGGGGGATACCAAAAAGCTGAGCGACGGCAGAAACGCTGCGCCAAAAGCCACGACTGAAGTCCGGAACAGTCCAGAAAAGGCCGAGTAGAATCCAGATGCCGTACTTGCGAATGGGGCGAAGTTTCGGCTGCCAAGCGGTGGGAAGCCAGGGATTGATGATACCGAAGCCGTCGAGGCCGGGGATGGGAATAAGGTTGAGGAAATTGGCGGCGATTTCGAGGGTGAGGAGGAGGGCGATGCCTTGGTAGAGGAGGGTGTTGGGGTTTTGTAGGAGTGCGATTGCGGCGGCCAGTGCAAGGGCGACGAGGATCGTGGCGAAGGGACCTGCAGCAGAGACAGCACTTTTCCAGGCTTTGCTACGTAGGGCACTGTGGTTGATATAGACGGCTGCGCCAGGAAGGGGGATGCCGCCCATCAGCAGAAAGATAAGGGGGAGAACCAAGGTCGTGGAGACGTTTGTGTAGCGCAGAGGGTTTAGGGTGAGATAGCCTTTGTCTTTTACACTGTGGTCGCCGCCCCAGTAGGCGACGATGGCATGGCCAAATTCGTGCAGGCAAACGGAGAAACCGAAGGCAACGAAGACGAGGGTGCACCAGAGGAGGTTGGTGAAGGATGGCATGGGCGGATGGCAGTGGCGGTGCTTTTAGTATGCACTGGTGTAGAGGTGGGTTTGCTAGTCTAACCCTCCGAAGCTTGGATGAACTGCTGAATGCCTCTAAAGTACGAGGCTTCGTTTGGTTTGTATATGGCGTGGTGCCCGGCATCAGGAATGATAAACAGCTGCTTAGGTTCGCTGGCGGCAGCGTATAGGCGTTGGCTCATGTTGAGTGGGAGAACATCATCGTTACTGCCGTGGATGAAGAGAACGGGCATATTCAGCGCTGGCACTTTGGCAAGTGTATTGAACTGCTCTGTGAGCATCCATCGCAGGGGGAGCCCACGGGTAATGGCAGCTTGCTCGCGAACGGCCTCTCGCATGGTGGTGAAGGAGCTTTGGACGATGAGGCCGCTAGCCTCAGGATAGCGGGTCGCTAGTTCGGTAGCGATCGCACCGCCCAAAGACTCCCCATAAATCACTATCTGCTCGGGTGGAATGCCCCGCTCCTGAGTCAAATAGATCCATGCCGCTTCTGCGTCTGCATAGAGTTGCTGCTCATTCGGCCAATCCCCTTCACTATTACCAAAGCCGCGATAGTCAAACGCCAATACCGAAAAGCCTAGCTGCCGAAACGCCGTCATCCGAAACAAATAACCACGACTGCCCTTGTTGCGACCATTGCCGTACAGATAAAGCATCACCTTAGGTGAAGAGAGAATTTTGTGGGGCTCTTCGGGCAGCGCGATATAGGGCAACTCATCGGTACTAGCAGGAATCCACCAGCCATGCAGTCTATCGGCAGCGCTGCCAACAGGAATCAAAACCTCTTCGTAAGGCAGGCCAAAGTCAGCGTCGTCTGGCAGCGACTGGACGACGGGCCCGGGCCGGTATATCAGCTGCCGCTGCTTTAGCGTTACCCAAGAGCAAAAGAGCACATAGCCTAGCGCGCCGGTACCCATAAGAGCAACCAGTAGACGCTGCCATTTGCGAGGGTGATTTTTCAACGAGGGTGATTTAGAAGAGAATGGGAAAGGCATAAACAACAGCAGCGAAAGAATACAGCGATAGCTGTAAGATACACACCAAGCTATCCAAATTCCCCACGCAGCAGTGATGTTTTGAAGTCTTTTGTGTTATTCACATTCCACAAGCTTCGGAGATAGCCGTATCTGTTCTATCTGGCAATGCCTGTTGCCGTATTAAAACTTGGCACTGCTCTGACAGTCTCTTTATGACAGCTTAGTTTATATAAAAATCCCATGAAGTCTTCAAAGGCTGTATCCCTAACAACAGCTGTAGCTAGGAGTGTGCATGCACTGTAAGCAGAGTGCAATATGGCAAATAGATTTAATCAGGTTTGCCTGTAGCTCTGCTGGCTCTGACTTTGAGGCTATGTGTCGTGATCGTTAAAATGAGCAAACCGTCACTCTTTTCTGCGCTGTTGAGCTTTGCGTCCCCTTTGTTGTTGGCTGCACCTGCGAAAGCTGCAACCTTTGATTACGGTGAGACTGCGGTCGAGACCATTAACTATTTGTCTGAGAATTTGGAGGGCCGAAGCGTGGGCACCCCAAACGAGGCAAAGACGGTTGAATACTTAGTTCAACAGCTCAAGGGATTTGATTATGCGCCGGTATTGCAGCCATTTGACTACGAGTTTGGGGGCGAAAATTTAACGTCTTACAATATTGTGGCCGAACGTCCAGGCACCTCAGGGAAACAAATTTTAATAGGTGCTCACTACGACAACGCACCGAGCAGCAGTTTCTTGGACAGAACCAATCTAGAAGGCACTAATGACAATGCTTCTGGCGTAGGCGTTTTATTGGAGCTAGCCCAGCGACTTGAAACCGACACAACCAACACCATTAAATTTGTTCTCTTTGGCGCAGAAGAGATT
>JBCDAG010000676.1:0-2542 GCA_039186165.1 Cyanobacteria bacterium P01_F01_bin.53 | reverse complement strand
TATATATTAGTACGATTTTTTCGGGAACGCGTTCCCCCCGACGGATGTTCTTTAGCTTTCAGCCTTCTTAGGCCGAACCTTAATCCTTATGAAGGATCAACACAAGGCTTTAGCAGAGCGTTTTCCTATGAGTAAATCGTAGTCTGTGCCGACGATTTACCTTTTTAAGGCTTACTTTCCTTTGGTTGATAGTCCGTTGCCAGTTCTTGGATTTCACTGAGCGTTTGCCAACCCGCCGCCCAGAGCCGACGATTTTTGAGCACTTTGGCATTGAGCCAAAAGCGAACAGTCGGATCGCAAGCAGCGACTAGCTCAGCAAAGACCCATTTGCCCTGATTTTTTCGATTAACGACGTGGAAATGACGCCAGCCCATCGTTTTTTGCTGGGCAGTCCATTTGGAGCCGACGAGATGGGGAAATTTTTGTTTGGCCAATGGTGAGATAGGACGTTAAGGGATGGGGTCACTTTGCAGATCGGTCAGTAGGTGCAATATTAATCAGGCTTGGAAGTGATAAAATTTCGTGCCTATGCGCTATTGAACTGTCTGCAAAACGCTAGGTTACAGGTTTATTTAGTTTAGGCCGTTTTTTGGCCAGCTGGGGTCATCTTTGAGGGGACATCATGATTGAAGTCGATCAGCTAAGTAAGTCTTACGGCTCTACCGATGCCATTAAAGATGTAACGTTCACGGTAGAGCCCGGTGAAATCTTAGGTTTTTTGGGTCCCAATGGCGCGGGTAAAACCACGACGATGCGAATTTTGACGGGGTACTTGCCGGCAACGTCAGGGACAGCGCGAGTGGCAGGTAAGGATGTACATGCTGATTCGATGGCAGTGCGTCAGAGTATTGGCTATTTACCAGAGACGCCCCCGCTTTACCCCGAAATGACGGTGGAGGGCTTTTTGCAGTTTGTGGCACGCATTAAGGGGGTGAGCCCTGGAGACTTAGCCAGCCGGGTAACTTCTGCGATTGATCGGTGCAACTTGAATGAAAAGCGGAAGGTGATTATTCGCAAGCTATCGAAAGGCTTTCGTCAGCGAGTGGGTATTGCGCAGGCGATTGTGCACAACCCGCCTGTGATCGTGCTCGATGAGCCAACGGTGGGGCTTGACCCAAGGCAAATTATTGAGGTGCGTAACCTGATTAAGAGCCTAGCGGGGGAGCACACAATCATTTTGTCGACGCATATTTTGCCAGAGGTAAGTATGACGTGCGATCGCATCACCATCATCAATCGCGGCCAAATTATTGCCACCGATAGCCCAGAGCATTTGGTAGAAAGACTCACAGGTAAGGGCGGCTATCGCGTAGAGCTACGGGGTGAGGTAGAGCGCAGCTTGACAGTGCTCAGGGAGGTGCCGGGGGTCAAGGCAGCAGACGTGGTTGCGGCAGAAGGCTTAGCAGAAGGGCATACGCGGTTTCAGGTGACGACAGGGGCAGATGATTTGGGTAGTGCGATCGCAGCTCAAGTCGTTACCCAAGGTCTAGAACTGTTTGAACTCACCCGCAACCGTGCCACCTTAGAGGACGTGTTTATCGATCTCACCATGGAAGAGAACACACCCGAAAGTAGTCCATCCGGCGAGAGCACATCTGCAAAGCCTACCTCAGAAGCTGTGGGCAAAGATTCACTTGAGCCTGCGTCAGATGAAACATTATCCGACAGGAATGAAGACGACCTCAGCGTGGTGGATAACTTGGACGACGGTGCACCCACAGAGGCCATCTTTGAAGAAGAGGCCAACCCATGACAATCTTTTTAAACAACCTGCTCGCTATTTACCGACGAGAGCTGCAAAGCTACTTTAACTCTCCATTCGCTTACATTATTTCGGTGGTATTTTGGCTGATTGGCGGCTTGTTTTTGGTGATGTTGCTATTCTCTCCAGGCAGCATTGTGACTCAGGTCCGTACGGTTGATCAGCTCGGCGTTTTGCCCCAGTCTATCGACTTGCCCTACGAGGTGCTGAAAATCTATTTGAACTTCTTGGGTTCACTATCTATGTTTATTCTCCCCATGCTGTCGATGGGGCTATATGCAGAAGAGCGCAAGCAAGGCACCCTAGAGCTGCTAGCAACATCGCCATTGACAAATTGGGTTGTAGCGCTCGGAAAGCTCCTAGGCATCGTGACCTTTTACAGCGCGATGCTGATACCCCTGCTGATACTGGAACTGATGGCGTTTGGATCTAGCGATCCAGCCTTTCCAACCATGCTACTGCTTGTGGGCCACGGTGGGCTGCTGCTGCTAGCAGCAGGTGTATTATCCCTAGGCATGTTCATTTCGTCTTTGTCAGAAAGTACGGTACTCGCTGCGGTGATGACCTTTGGCTTGGTATTGGTGCTGTGGATCATTGAAGAGGTCGCTGCTGCGTTGCCTGGTGCGATTGGCGTAGCGCTATCCCATCTCTCTTTACTTACCCACTTTACCGACTTTACGCAAGGCATTTTTGACACGAGTGGGCTCATCTTGTTTTCGAGCTACATCTTTCTCGGCCTATTCCTCACGGCACAGTCTATCGATACGCTCCGCTTCCAAC
>JBCDAG010000675.1:0-2543 GCA_039186165.1 Cyanobacteria bacterium P01_F01_bin.53 | reverse complement strand
CCTTCCTAGAAATTCAATATTGCCATCAGGTAGATATCGAGCTAGATCCCCAGTTCTATATAGTTTTGAACTTTGAACTTTGAATTTTGAATGATTAAAGGGATTAGGAATAAAACGCTCTTGGGTGAGTTCTGGACGATTGAAATAGCCTCTAGCTAAACCTGCACCCCCAATATAAACTTCTCCAGGCACACCCATGGGGACCGGTTGTAAATAAGTATCCAGTAAATAGATTTGAGTATTGGCAATGGGGCGACCAATCGGGACTGTCTCCCCTTGCTGAAATGGTGTAAGTGGGGGTATAGCACTGATCGGATAGGTCAGTACCCCCACGGTTGCTTCTGTAGGTCCATAGTGATTGAAAATCAGGCAATTGGGGGCATAACTCTGGATTCGCTCAATCAAGTTCCAACTACAAACTTCTCCCCCAAGAATGAGTCGTCGTTGCGGCAAGATTTTTTCAGGTTTAGAAGCCGTTAAGAGGGCCGCAAGATGAGAAGGAACAATCTTAAGACAGTCGATGGCATGACGAGAAAAATAGTCCGCTAAGGCCTCGGGGTTAGACACACGCTCTGGTGATATCACATGAAGACATCCTCCCTGGCAGAGGGCAGGGAAAATGACTGTATTGCCGAGGTCAGCAGCAACGGTAGAAACAGTGGCAAAGCTTTTGCAGACAGAAAGCTCTAGCTTTTCTGTAATCGCGTTTGTATAGCTAAGAAGCTGTCGATGCTCAACGGCAACGCCTTTGGGTTTGCCTGTCGAACCCGAGGTGAATAGCACATAGGCTAAATTCTCAGCCTCGACTTCACGACTTAAATTAGCTCCACTCTCCTGAGCAATCGCATTCCATTGACTATCCAAACAAACCCATCGTGTTTTGCTCTCAGGAAGGAGCTCAATCAATTGCTGTTGACTTAACAGTACCGCTACTTGGGCATCCTGCAACCGGAATGCAACGCTCTCTTGGGGCAAGGTCGGATCGAGCGGCAGGTAGGCTCCACCGGCCTTAAGAATGCCAAGAAGTCCGACTATCAGTTCCAGCGATCGCTCCACATAAAGACCTACCAACACCTCTGGGCCAACTCCCAACTTTTGTAGATAATGAGCTAGCTGGTTGGCTCGGATGTTGAGTTCAGCATAGGTGAGTTGTTGGTTTTCAAAGACAACGGCAATTTGATTAGGATTATTATTCGCTTGGGTCTCGAATAACGCATGAATACACTTGTTTGGCGGATACTCAGTCTGAGTTTGGTTGAATTCGATCAGTAACTGGTCACGATCGCGATCGCTCAGTATCTCTAGCTGACCAATGGCTGCTTCAGGCTTGCTAATGACACTTTCGAGTAATATGTGAAATTGCTCTGCCAAGCGCTCTATAACGCCTACCTGGAACAAGCTGGAGTCATAGTGCAACTCCGTTAATAGACCGCTACTGTTGCGGACACATGAGAGCTTCACTTTAAAGCGATCAAAGCAAACATATTGCTTGTCAATCGCAAACGAAATGTCAGTAGCAGAATGAAAATCGGACTGCTCTTCAAATTCAAAGCAAATGTCAAAGAAAGATGTCTCCGGAATCTTTTTACTAAATTCTCCTATTTGATCCCAAGCAAATGAATCCTGCCACTTAAAGGTCTCATCTATAATTTCGCCAATTTGCTTCAATACTTCACTAAATTTGAATTCATCTTCCAAATGACAATGAACAGGTAAAAATTTAGAAAATAATCCCAGCGCTGATTCTATTTCCTCATAGTTTCGACCATCACAATAAGTGCCGATAGTCATGTCTGCATTCTTCGTTAGCCGCCAGAGCAAAATATGCCAACAAGTTTGAAGAAGTACAGAAATAGAAACATCATGTTCATTCGCAATCGCGGCTAGTTCAAATACTTTCTTAGCTGGAAAACATAGATTGAATAATTCAGGCTTAAAATCTGACTTTAAAGTTGTTGGGTTTGCAAAATTTAATTGGCAATTTGCGAAAGCCATGATGTCTTTCCTTTGCCGCCAATATTCTCGCCCTAATTTAGCCTCTTCGCCCTCAAATAACTCATTTTGCCATTCCGCAAGGTCAGCATACTGCAAGGGCTGTGATTCATCAGATAGCTCTTGACGATATAACCAAGCTGCATAGTCATGAATGATTTCCTGAACTAAACTCTCAAGAGTGGATCGATCAGCACAGAGAGCGGGTAGACAAATAAGCAATAGATACTTCTTAGCATCAAGAGTTACTAAGGAAATATCAAACAGTGATCCTCGTTCCAAATCAAAAGTCTGACGACTTTTTTCACGACACAATAACTGGAGCTTAGTAACTTGCTCTGCAAGACCTAACCCCCTAAATTCATACTCGGAAATCAGGTGTTTAGCATTATCAGTAATAACTTGCAACGGAATTCTCATTCCTGGAAGAGTCTGAAAATTAGTGCGGAGTATCTCGTGACGCCTAATAATTCTCTGTAAAACAGCGCCCAATTTTTCTGTTTGTAAATCTCCCTCAACCAAGATTGAGCAAAAGGCATAGTAAGATCCAT
>JBCDAG010000674.1:0-2556 GCA_039186165.1 Cyanobacteria bacterium P01_F01_bin.53 | reverse complement strand
TTGAATACGACCGCACCAAACCGGACGGCGCACCGCGCAAGCTGATGGACAATACCAAGTTGCGTCAGCTCGACTGGACTCCTTCCTTTTCACTGAAGGCAGGTCTGGAAGATGCCTACCAGTGGTATGTTGACAACGTAGACCTCGCTCGCAGCGCGTAGAGCGCCTTATGACAGATAAAGTTGCTTTGATTACGGGCGTGACCGGACAGGATGGCTCCTACCTGGCTGAGTTTCTTCTCGGCAAAGGCTACCAAGTTCACGGCATTAAACGCCGCGCGTCTAGCCTGAACACCAGCCGTGTAGACCACATTTACGAAGACCCGCATGTGGAAGACCGCCACTTTACCCTGCACTACGGCGACCTAACCGATACGTCCAATATCACGCGCATTATTCAACAAGTACAACCCGATGAGATCTACAACCTGGGGGCACAGAGCCACGTGGCGGTGAGTTTTGAAGAGCCTGAGTACACCGCCGATGTAGATGCGCTGGGCACACTGCGCGTACTCGAAGCGGTGAGGCTGCTGGGGCTTACGGAAAAAACACGCATCTATCAGGCATCAACCTCCGAGCTATACGGATTGGTACAAGAGACACCACAAACCGAAACCACACCGTTCCACCCGCGCTCACCCTACGGCGTGGCCAAACTCTACGCCTACTGGATTACGGTGAACTATCGGGAAGCCTACAACATGTATTGCTGCAACGGCATCCTGTTTAACCACGAATCGCCACGGCGCGGTGAAACCTTCGTTAGTCGAAAAATCACTCGAGGCCTTTGCAATATTAGTCAGGGGCTTGAATCTTGCCTGTATATGGGCAACCTGGATGCACAACGGGATTGGGGCCACGCCAGGGACTATGTAGAGATGCAGTGGTTGATGTTGCAGCAGGAGGAAGCGCGGGACTACGTGATTGCCACGGGGCAACAGACGTCGGTGAGGGAGTTTATCGACCAATCGGCAGCAGAACTCGGCTTGACGCTGCGCTTTGAGGGCAGCGGCACCGGAGAAACCGCTACCATAGAGAGCATCGACACCGCGGTTGCCGACTCGGACATCTCTGTGACCCCGGGTGACGTTATAGTGGCTGTTGATCCACGTTACTACCGGCCTGCTGAGGTGGAAAGTCTGTTGGGCGATCCCACATTGGCTATGGCGCAGTTAGGCTGGAAGCCTGAAACCCCTCTGAACGAGATGATCAAAGAGATGGTGACCAGTGACCTCGCTGAAGCGAAGAATGCGCGCTTGCTACATGAGAGTGGCTACCAGAGAAAATAGTCGAAGCGCTCAAGAAAGCGTATCGCTAACCTAAACGATTTTGCGCCGACAGCCACTAGCCACATAAGGCCGTCATTCTGCAAATACCGATCTGAGGCATTATTCGGAATAAAAAAGTATCTATGGGATTAGATCGTAACAGACATGTCTACTTTATTAGAAACACACAGCCAAATGCGCCCATTCACAGAAAAGTCCCTTGGTACCAAAGCGACTCTCGAGTGGCTATGGTCTTATCCCGCGCACGCAAAGCTTGTGCCACATGCGATATCAATAGCCGAAACTAGGCACGAATTACTTCCCTCGAAATTGGAAGAGAAAAGTAAACACTTACGTAAATGTTTGTTGATGAAATCGCTCTTACTTTCGGCTACAAACGACAAGCTCCTTGGTGCTATGAAAAAAGCTAGCATCAAGGCTATCCCTTTGAAAGGGCCAATTTTGGCGAATCGGCTGTATGGCGGGCTGCATCACCGGCCTTTTGGGGACATAGATATCCTGGTGGAACCAGCGCAACTAGGAAAGGCCAAAAAGCTTCTTTTAAAGGCCGGTTTCATCGAAGTGACACGCAACCCGCGGCTGTTCCATTTGGAATTCACGCGCCCGCACGGGTCCGGTACTCACTTGCACCTTGAACTACATCGCCGCTTGATCGGGTATGCCATTGGCGGGGACCATCTAGCATTTGGCATCGCGGGTTCAAAAGGGTTCAGCGAATGGTGCTGGGAGCGAGCAAATTCAGAAGAAGACCATTGGCAACTCAAGGAAGAAGATGAGCTGTTATACCTGTGTTTACATCTGGCCAAGCATCTAATAATGGAGCGTAAAACCTACAGTAGCGGGCATTCCTGCAGCAGCCTTTTGCTGGCTCGCGATATCCAATTAGCGCTGACCCGATGGAAATTTGATCGAGAGGAATTTCTGGCTACGATAGCTCGCTTTCACTTGGAGGTGCCAGTGTCTCTGGCCTTGGCTTTCACCTTTCGCTGGTTCGCTATTGCGGAGCCGACACTGGAGGCATTAGCTGAAAGAGTAACACCCCGCCAGTCACGACGCTTTCTGAACTGGGCCGACGATGCGCGAGCCGATAGCCGTGAAACTGCTGAGGACGTTGGCGACCGTTTACAGATGGTCATAGAAGCATTTGCGATGTGCGACAGATGGTCGGATCGCCTCAAGATCCTGCCTATGGTAGCGTCAGAATTTATGTATAGAAGCTGGGCCAATGCCATACCTAGGAAAGCTGAAGATTAATAAATGCCGGCCAC
>JBCDAG010000673.1:0-2558 GCA_039186165.1 Cyanobacteria bacterium P01_F01_bin.53 | reverse complement strand
CTTCTGTCGCTTTTTTAGACTCAGAGAATTTTTACCGGAGCCGAAAACACCAGCGTGGTCTAAGTTTTTATCCGGTGATTCACAGGGCGCCCACCCCGCAAACCCCCCCAAAGAAGCGGACTTTCGCTGCGCATGGAGCTGACGGGGAGGTGGCCGATTCTCCAGTATGGCGCTCGGCAAAGAACAAATCAAATGCGTAGTTTTTCCCCTTTTCTAGGAGGAGTGTTTCCCCCGTGGGGAGGGTCTTATTGAGTTGTTTTTCGCCATCTGCTAGTTGCAGGTCGATAGTTTCTGAAAGAGCTTGATGGACGCCGCCAATATCAATGACAAGTTTGCCGTCAATAAACACCCACAGATCATCATCCCCAGTGAATGTGAATTGCTCGTGGCCTTGATAGGTGAATTCGGAATGAATTTCGTAAGTGAAGTGAAAATTATGTTTGCGCCCTTCATTCCCAAATAGCTCATCATCAATGGGGAAAAAGGAATTATTTTCATAGGTGAAGACGCCATTGTCGTCAGCATCTTCTAAAACAATGTCGAGTCGCTTATTTTGGTTCACATCTTTGACATCACGGAACCACTGATCAAAGTTTTCTTTCCCTGTTGTTGTTTTACCTTCTCCCCCTTGATAGATGGGCTTTTGATCGCTTCCGAGCAAGGATTTGACAATATTCTTTTCGGCACGAATAACATGTTCAAAATCCGGATGGCTGTCTTTAAAGTCACGGATTTTTCCAGATAATGTGATCTGTGTCATAAGAGCCCTCATGCTGAATAGAAATGCTCTTTTTTCTACAAATTCAGGAGACTACTTTCCAGATTGAGACGGTAAAAAAATTAACGGATTTTAGGAGGGTGAAGGGGTGGAAGGGTGGAAGGGGAGAGGAGTAAAGGGGTGGAAGAGGGGATGGGATATTTCGGCGCTACTCCATCACCTATGGTTGAGCGGAGTAGCCTGCTGACGTGGGCGATCGCGGCAAGGTTACAAACAACCCTGAACACTGTGGGTGATACGCTGATGGCCTGCATCTAGCTAAAGGCAGAAGGTAAAGGGCTAAAGAGGAGCATGAAAAGCATTCTGTGAGGGGCTTTCAGCAATGTAGATGCCTCAACTCTTGTATTCAATCTGAAAAACTTGAGAAAACTGAGAAAATCAGCTTGTTCTTGCTGAAAAAGGTTCGGTTTCTCTAAATTGACCTAAAATTGTGGCTAGACCAATAAAGCCTTTTGAACAAAAAAATGAGATAGCTCGCTTTTTGTTCAAACGTTATAGAGCCAGATAATTAGGGGGTTGGATATGATTGGCAAACCATCTCGTTTTTCAGCCGTTTCTAGAAGGGAAACTGCACTGCGAGTTGTCGGTGCAGTTAACTGTCTGCTGCTGTCATCGGTAGGAATGTTTCCTGTTTTTGCGGCCAATCATAAATCCACAGCCTTAGAATCTGATCGGTCGGTTGGTGTGAATTTCCCCGCTTTGCTGTCTCAGGCAACGGACGAAAACTCAATCGTGAGTTTCAGGACGAGGGGGTATGCTGTGCGCGTTTATCGCGATGGCGATCGGACTCTAATGAATGTTTTTGATCGGACGAACAGTATTACACGCCTGAATAGAGGACCGACTTCTGACACTGTTTTAGCAGGTAATCCAACCTATATCAGTACTGGCAGCTATAGCGGAAATACGGCAACTTATCAGGTCATGGTAAGAGGAGAAGGCGATTTACAGCTCAGGATTATGCAGGGTGATGGTGGTCTGATTGCGGAAGAAAATGCTGAAGTGATTACGGTTTTTGAGGTTCCTCGTGAACGGCTTGAAGCCCAGGGAGAAACCACGCTCAACTTTGAAACAGACGCCTATTCCGTTCGCGTTTTCGAGCGTGATGATCAGTCCTTTATGAATGTTTACAATACGTTTTCTGGCATTACTGAAGTAAATGGAGCGGCGGCTAATATCGCTCCCAATGAGCCGCCTTATGAACAAGCAATTAGTTATGTCAGCTCGGGAGCCCGCAGCGATCGCCCTGTTCAATATTTCGCACGTCTCCTCAGTACAGGAGAGGCCATCCTGGAAGTCTATAACGTAAATAACCAACGCATTTTTCAAGAGTCTGCTGTTGGGCCTGTCACCTATGACCTTGGCAATCTACCTCCTGGTATCATCGTCCCCAATGAGTTGCCTGCGGCTGCGGCTAGTCAAGGTGACTATGTTGCGGCTGTCTTCGGTGGTGATGGCACTTTAGATGAAGTGATGCAGCTCTACCCAGATGCCCGCATGGAGGACACCCGACTCGGTCCCTTTGTTAATGCCGGTAACTTCAATAATGAAGACAGTGCTGCGGCCAGAGTTCTGGAACTTAGGGGGCTTGGGTTTAATGCGCGGGTGATTTATCGGGATACGGATTATCGGTAGAGACACGATATATCGCGTTTCTACGGTAATGAATTAGGGAATGTGTTGCGCCAAATGGCATCAGCCACGCGGCTGACATCGACCATTTCTTTGCCATCGTGAACGCGTAGGATGTCAGCACCGCCTGCGATCGCGGCACAGCAGG
>JBCDAG010000672.1:0-2559 GCA_039186165.1 Cyanobacteria bacterium P01_F01_bin.53 | reverse complement strand
TCTCCAGAGACCGTCGTTTTCAGAGCTCCCCGCAAGTACAACAGAACGCTGCCCTGCTCTACAGCATGCTCTCCCCCACCGTTGAATCCCAAATACTGCTGTATGCTAGTGCGCACATTCTCCCAATTTTCCCCTGGCTGAGGCCAGTAGCTCACCTCAAAATTTCCCGTCTGGCGCAGTACCTTACTCAGTGCCAGACTCGTTCCTGTTTCCCGTAGTCCATCGACCAAAATTGCTCGGCGCGGATGGCGCTTAATGGCGGCTGTCGCCTTCCGCACCAACACACTTTCACCCACCCCTTCTACGATCCGCTTAGGCGTTTGTAGCGGGTACTCCGTTTGCAGATGCAGATCACCGCGACTCCGCTTTTGCTGATTGATTACTCGTAGCTGTTGATTGGTTTTATCGATGTAGCGGAGGGTTTGGTAATACACATAGCGGTACAGGCTATCTGCTGAAATCGCGCCTTGAGCATTGGCCGCTTCACCACGTAAGCCCTGCATGAGGTAGTAGGTAAACACACCATGACCCAGCTGGGGAAATTCCCAAGAGCGCTGGTCCTGGTCACAAGAGAGAAGCGCATAAAAACCGCTACTTTTGGCCGCCTGCTGTCGCAGCACATCTACCGTGGTGCCGCGCAGGGTCATATCTCCACTGTGGCAGGCATCGAGCCATACTAGCTGCTGACGGGCAGCACTGCGATTCAAGGCTCTCAGGAGAAGCTGGAGACTCAATCCCGTTTCCAACAAATTCTCTTTTTGGGTATCGGTGAAGCAAAGAACAGCCTGTTGTGCCTCAGATGCTGGCCCTGTTGTTTGGATGCCATGGCCCGAAAAGTAGAACAAAATCGTATCTTGAGGCTGCGCTTCAGAAACAACTTGCTCAAGGCTCGCTTGAACGGTCGCTAGGGTCGGTGGCTGCAAAGCATTATCGTGATGCACCCGGATTTTTTGTTGGGCAAAGGCGGGGGCGGCTTCGGTGAGGGCAACGCTGAGGCCCTCACAATCGACTGCTGAGTAGCGGAGGTCGGGCAGACTGGCGTCTTGGTAATGGTTTACGCCCACCAACAGCAGCCAAAGCACAGAATCGGATGAAGGGGTTTGGACAGAACGGTTTTCTGTGTTTTTGGTGGAAGCGGTGGGCTGGCTAGTGCCAATACTGACAGGCATGGTTCAAGACACCTAAGCGGTCGCTGCTATTTTACGAGGAGGGGTGAGTACTTGGGGCCCACCCTGACGGGTACGATGGAAAACCTTTACACTAGGCTGCTAGTGATAAGCCACTAACGCCCCAGAGTAATCGCGTTTTCGAGGGCCAGGACATAAACGCTTCCTTGGGGAATTTGCACAACCCGTGTGCTTTCATCTTGACGGCCCGAGACCATACCGATTAAGTTACCGAGCATCGCACCTTGGTCAAAGGCATCAGGGTCGCCACCATTAAAGAAACCGAAACCACTGGCGGCAATTCGACCCAGGGTCGCACCATCGTCTGCCGCGCGGTCATTGGCACGCATATGGGTGATGGTGGTGCCAGGAATGATGGGGCTTGTCGCTTGGATGGGGATGATTTGGCCACCGATAACAATGGATTGGGCAATGACTCTGGCCCCACCATCTTCGGGCTGAATGACGACGCTTACAGGGCTGTTTTCAGGCGCAATTACGTTGCCTCGGCTGTCTGCAATGGCTTGAGATAGGGGGAGCGTCATAGGATAAGCACCTTCGCCTGCGTCAATAGACACTGGGGCCAAAAAGCTGACGATGACGCCTGTACTGGCTGGAATCGTAACCGTTGTTGGCTGAGGGAGTAGGTTCGTTCTGGGCTCGGAAGGTGACTGTGAGTTAGTTAAGGTTTCGATAGTGGGTTGTTCTGACATCCCAGCAGCCGTTTGTTCAGTTGTCGTTTCTCCAGGTGTGAGCTGGGCAGCGGCGGGTGACATTTGACCTGTGACGACGGTAGCGGCGGCAGAAAGTGCGATGGCCAAGTTCAAGAGAGTGGGTGTTTTCATCGTTATCAAGCTCCTTCTCAAGGATGAGGGGTGTGTTGGTTGGGGCGGTTGTTTGCCCCTTACACTTGTATAGGGACAGGTTGGGATGAGTATGCACGGGGTGGAAAAATTTCTTTTAGGGGGTGCCCTGATGTTGATGAAGCCCCTCTACAGGCTGATCACGCAGCAGCCAGTGCCAGCCGGAGCCAGGGCGAATAATCCAAGGGATGTTTTCTTCCATCATTTGGTCTTCGTACCACTCCATATATTGCTCAATGCTGGGCGGTTGTCCTTGGTTTGGATAAGGCAGTGGCTGGGGTGGATGCGAAGGAGATGAGGGCATCTCAACCTGCAGCTGAATATCATCGCATTGACCATCAATCTCAATCCTGAGCGAGTGGCTGCTAGAAGAGGAGCTGGAAGAAGCGCTGGAGCGATCGCGCAAAATTTCACGAATGGTAGAACGATCCCGGTTTGAACGGTGGCGTTCCCAGTCCGTACTGTGTCCTTCGATATCATCAATGAACTCTTCGAATTCATGCTCATACCGGGCCCGTTGGTCGCAGCGG
>JBCDAG010000671.1:0-2563 GCA_039186165.1 Cyanobacteria bacterium P01_F01_bin.53 | reverse complement strand
TGCTAATCTCAGCCATACTGAACTGGCCGGTGCCAATCTGAGCCATGCTAATCTCAGCCATACTGAACTGGCCGGTGCTAATCTGAGCCATGCTAATCTCAGCCATACTGAACTGGCCGGTGCTGACATAACACAAGCAATTTTCAGCGATAATCTTGGATTATCAGTATCAGATAGGTCTGCTTTGATGCTAAGAGGGGCTACTTTTCAGGACTCTTCTGTAGTGAAAGAATCAAAAGTGTCTCAACTTGACTTAGTTCTAAGGGAAAGTGATGAAGGCTTCTCTGGTAACGAATCCAGTTCTTCAGATCCTTTTAGTGGAAATGATTCTTGGGAATCAAGAAGAGAAGCATCTGTTGTAAATATAGCTCCCTATAAGGCGACCCCCATAAAGGGGTCTGCAATTTCGGGGATGTTACCTTACCTTTCACGGAGCGATCAGTATCAACTTCTTAACGAACTACATGACTTACTGGATGAACCTTTGGTAGCTAGTTTTAAGAACTCCCCTTATCAGGTATTGCGATTACGGCAGGCATCAATTAGCTTTTACATGGCCGTTGGTTTTTCAGTCATATCAGTAGTGCTATCTCTGTCATTAGGATTTTTCTTGATAACAGGAGTTATCTCTCAACCCCTTCTTGCCGTCAGTAGTATGGTTGCTTCCGGCGCAGCATCCCTGTATGGCTATAAACTGTATGAAGGTGCGAACAAAAGGTTGGAGGCTTATTGGAATATCATGCTCCGTCGGTACAAACTGCCTGACAGCAACCCAGGAGAGGTATTGGATGACGCTTCTACCAGTGACACGCCCGGATAGTCACTTCATGTGATTTTTAGGTCGATGAGAGCCCCTAAAGTCCATTTTATAATCTGGAGATATGGGAGGCTTACTCACTCTATAAGTTGATTGCGCATAATCTAGTCGATTGTTCGCGTCCTTGTAGAGCCTGTAGCAGTAGAGAGAAACTGCACCAGATGTGGAGGTAACGATCCCGCTAGCAACGGTAAAAGATGGTGGTAGCGTTCCTGTTACGAGCAGACCCGCATAGACCGCACATGATGTCAGGGAAAAAGTCACTGAACTAACAGCTATACGGAAGCTGGTGCGGGCTTGGTGAAAGCGAAGTTGCATATAGGGACTATGTTGCAGCTCAACTATCAAGGATTTGTCCAAAGAGTTGTAGAGCGTTCCGATAAGAGTCATTTTATCAGTCGATGAAAGATGCATTGCCGTAGCTGAGACCGTAGCCACGTCAACAGGCATGCCCATGAAAGGGGGAATCTCCTGTACCAGCACATCTTGATTTTGCGCTTCCGAGGGGTCTTTGGGGTCGCTATTTGGTAGCTCTAACATGCATTCTCCCTACTGTCTGAGTCGATTAAAAACTATTGGGCATAACAATCATGGTTTGGCCGTCAGAAAGCTGAACAAGAACTTTGCCACCTTCTTTCTCCAGCTTTCTCAAACCAAGATCTCGCTTAATGGCCTGTCTGGCAGCTTCAGATATTGCGATACCTTCATCAGCTGCCATTTGTCTGAGTACTTCCATCGTTGACGCCGGGATGGTGACCGTGATCCTTTCAGAGCTAGAACTGCTTATTGCATTTGAATTGGATGATTTGAGTTGTTTGGCCATTTTCTGTCTCGCTTTCGTTTACTTTTTGTTCAGACGTCTTGGATTTAATGCGCCCATTAGTCTTGAATCTGAAAGCAGTGTACCCGCAAAAATGCGATTTTGCAGCATATTTGCATCGCAATGGCATTAATCTTAGCGTGAAAAAATAAATCTTGCGTGTAATCAATGTGGCAATCTTTACAATTTAGCGGTGTTTTTTGTGCGCGTTGCTACTTAATAGCGCCTCCAACTCTATCGGTATACCGCTCACCCCAACCTCCGCCCCGGTGCCAAGCGGTTTGTCTCGAGCTTCAAAAAGGCAGCGCCAGAAGGGTATTGTCAACTTAACGAACTTTGACTGTTGTGAGCTATTGAATTGGGGACGCCGCGTCCATGATTAGTCCCTACCGTGGCCACTGCTTCCCTTACGAAATCATCATCAGCTAATGCGTCTGGCTGTATTACACCTTCCTTTTAATCTTTTGTGACATCGAGAAAATGATGCTCTATCGGGGCATCACGGTCACTGATCAAGCGATCAGAGGCTGGTGTCTTAAATTGCGTAAGGATATGCCAATAAATATCGTAAGCAGCGGCCCAAGCCTTTCGATAAGTGTTATCTAGATGAAGTGACCATCAAAATTAGAGGCGAAAAATCCTATCAGCACAAACAGACCGCTTCAGAGTATCGAGCAACAATATGCCAACGAATGAAAAGTTGGCGCTCACTGACGGGTTTGAGTGCTTATGGCCAGCCCTCTAAAGGTGCATCGCTCATACGCTTAATAATTGGCTGAAAATAATACTCAGCAAGGCTTTTAGCTGTATGCCTCTGACTCAAAAAAGGAGCAAACTTACTCAAGTCGCAAAAAGGATGACGAGCCGATTAGTGTTTCAGCCATCTCATTTTGCAAGTTTCGTAGTTCCTATCAGGAACCGCCCAG
>JBCDAG010000670.1:0-2564 GCA_039186165.1 Cyanobacteria bacterium P01_F01_bin.53 | reverse complement strand
TGTAGATTAGGTGCTATAAATCAGGCCCTTTTAATTAGGCCCTTTCAATCAGGAACCATCAAATCATGCAGTGATAACGATTCCTTGTTTTTGAGTATCGGTTTTGGATTGCCCATTTTGCTGTAGAAAAGATTGGTAGCGCTCCACCAGTGTCGGTGAGCCAATGACTAAGGGCGATCGCTGGTGAATGGACTCCACCGGCATATCTAAAATGCGCTCATACCCGGAGCTGGCCAGTCCACCCGCTTGCTCTACTACAAATGCCAAGGGCGCATTTTCGTACAGCAGTCGTAGTTTTCCCTCAGGTTGTTCTTCGGTGCCAGGATAAAAATACACCCCACCTTCTAATAGGCAACGGTGCACATCGGCCACTAATGCACCACTGTAGCGGAGGGCGTAAGGAGACTTTGTTGTGCGATCACCCAAGTGATCTACAAAGGCCCTCACCTGGGGTTCCCAGGCTTGGTAGTAGCTCAAGTTAGCGCTATAGAGCTCGCCATTTTGCGGGCAGCGGATATTTTCGTGGGAGAGCAAAAACTCACCCAGGTTCGGATCGAGCGTAAAGCCATCGACGTGATCGCCCGTCGTATACACCAGCACGGTGCTGGTCCCATAGAGTACATAGCCTGCCGCCACCAGCTTATTTCCCGGCTGTAAGGCATCGGCTTCAGTGCCACAGCTCCCGCCAGTACTACTACCGCCAGTGCTACGGCGATAAAACCCAAAAATCGTCCCAACTGCGCTACTGCTGTCGGTGTTAGAAGAGCCGTCTAACGGGTCAGTACATAGGATGTATTGGGCGTCGCTGCCACAGTCGAGAAGCTGTACTTGGTCAAGTTCTTCAGAGGCGATCGCCGCCACGAGCCCCGTATCCGAAAAAGCATCAACAACAACCTGATTGCTGAAGACATCGAGCTTTTTCTGGGCATCACCCGTGGCATTTTTCTCCCCGACAAGACCCAAGCGCCCCACCAAAGCCGCCCGAGAGATTTCTCGGGCGAGAACCTTTGCGGCAAACCCCATTTGGGTGAGTAAAATGGAAAGCTCGATCGGATGCTTGTCCTGACGCTGCTGCTGCCACAAATGGCGGTTGAGCGTAATCGCTTGAGTGCTCATAATGTTGTTGTTGAGTGATTAGTAAGGAACGTGTTGTTAAATCGTCGAATTGCAAAACGCGGGACTACTCTTTCGCCATTCACGACCATCACGGGAGAGTAAGTCCTCAGCCGCCTTTGGCCCCCAACTGCCCGCTGCATAGTTCGGAAAATCTCGGGCAGGCATGGCCTGCCACACATCTAAAATGGGCGTCACCACTTCCCAACCTAGCTCCACATTGTCAGAGCGTTGGAAGAGTGTGGCATCCCCAGTCATGCAGTCATACAGCAGCGTTTCATACCCTGTTGTAGGTGTCGCATTGAAGTAATTGGCATAGCAAAAGTTCATATCCACGCTCCCCATTTGAACCTTAGGGCCGGGTACTTTTGCGCCAAACTGAAGACTAATTCCTTCATTAGGCTGAAGCCGAATCACTAAGAAATTAGGCACCAGTTCATCCATAGACGTTTCTCGAAACAGCAGCGAAGGCACCTGTTTAAACTGAATGGAAATTTCACTCACCCGTTCTGGCAAGTGCTTGCCCGTGCGCAAATAAAAAGGCACCCCAGCCCAACGCCAGTTATCAATGTTGAGCCTCATCGCCACAAACGTTTCCGTTTGCGACTGGGCATTCACCTTGGGCTCTGCGCGATAGGCCACCAAGGGTTGTTGTTGTGCGTTTTGGCCTGCACCGTACTGGCCCCGCACAACATCTCTCAGCACGTCTTCTGGGCCCAATGGCTGAATTGCCCGCAACACCTTAGATTTTTCATCGCGCACGGCATCCGCAGCAAAGGAGACAGGAGGCTCGATGGCCACCATCGCCAGTAGCTGAAACAAGTGGTTTTGAATCATATCTCGCAGCGCACCAGAGGCATCGTAGTAGCCACCACGGGCTTCTACACTCACCTGTTCTGCCACCGTAATTTGAACGTGGTCAATATAGCGATGGTTCCAAACGGGCTCAAACAATCCATTCCCAAATCGGAAAATTAAAATGTTTTGGACGGTTTCTTTGCCTAAGTAATGGTCAATTCGATAAATCTGTTTTTCTTCGAGGACTTTGCCAATATCCCGATTGAGCTGTTGGGCAGAGGCTAAGTCTTGACCAAACGGCTTTTCAAAAATGACTCGTCGCCATTGATCGGTTGCCAGGGCTTCTTCCTGAGTTTCTTCCTGGCCTTCGGTCTCTTTTGCAATACCGGCATTACCTAACTGTCGGGTAATCTCTTCAAAGAAGGTCGGTGAGGTAGCCAGGTAATAAAGGTAGTTTCCTTGTGTGCCCTGTTCTTGATCGATGTGGGTGAGAATCTCTTTGAGTTGTTGATAAGTTTCAGGGCTCTGAAAATCGCCAGATAGATAGTGAAGGCGAGAGGCCAACCAGTTCAGCAGGCTCTCTTCTACATCGCCCGTGGCGAATTCTTTGAGGGCACTCAAAATTTTATCCTTAAAGTCTTCAACGTGCATAG
>JBCDAG010000669.1:0-2578 GCA_039186165.1 Cyanobacteria bacterium P01_F01_bin.53 | reverse complement strand
TTGAGCCCAGCTATGTTTGTCGGGACCTCAGGGCCCCAAAGAACACCACCCCGGACGAATCCGGGGCAGCGCGATGGCGGCTGATAGCAAGGAAGGGATGGGGTGTCTAGGGTTTGTTGGGGTTGGGTATCAGGAGCAAAGATCTCGTTGAAGCGCCCAGGTCAAGTCACCGTGCTCGGGTACCAAGGAGCGCGGGTGTTGTTCTCAGTGAACCAAAAAACACCCCCTATAGGTCTTAGTGTTTGCTTCAACGAGCAGTTTGGCAAAGCAATGCAGGTAAAGCCCGAACAAGCCATATCGCGTTGCGGACATGAGAACAAAAAAACTCGACAACCCCCATTCAAACTGGCTTTGTTTTCATGCGACTAAGTCCGGAATGCTGACGCAACCCTTTGACAATGATGTTTATTGATCATGCGATCCCCTAAATTCAATTTCAGCAAAACGAAGATCGAAGGGGTCGTTTCACAATCCGCTTTGAAGAAGACTTGGAAGAGTCTCGGCGGTCAACTCCGAAAGCAACTCTTCCTCGATCTGATCGAGTTCAAAGACTACGATCAAAGAATTGATACTGTAACTGCGCGTATAGAAAAGGAAGTGCACGAGGCGAGTTACAGGCCGGACAAGCCGATTCACTACCTCGTCGAAAAGTCTCGTGGCTTGTGTCGGCAAATGACCCAATGCCGACCTGAAGACCTACTAATTCTGGAGACACTTACCAGATCCCTAAAGGCAGAGCTAGTTGACGGTCGACCATCAAAAAAAGCCTTCTTCGAGCCTGACGACCAAAGGTTTGCCCGAAGTGGACCAAGGTTAGGAGTTCAAGAGTACTCTGCAATAGCTTCTTGGAAGAACTTCCAACAAGAGATCTTTAGATTCTCAAAAGAGCGCAAATACATTGTGGTTACAGATGTGGCCAATTTTTATGACTTCATCAGCTTTACCCATTTGAGAAATATTATTTCGTCAATTTGCAATGTACGGGAGGAAGTTCTCGACTTCCTGGTGTTTGTCCTGAACGAGATGGCATGGACTCCTGACTATATGCCACGTTCCGAAATTGGGCTTCCGCAAATGGAGAGTAACGCGCCAAGAGTGTTAGCCAACGCCATGTTGTACGAATTAGACAGAGTGGCCGAAGGTATGGCGTTCGGAGACTACGTCCGCTTTATGGACGACATTGACGTAGGATTAGATTCAATTTCGACGGCAAAACGGGTCATTCGCGATATTGATCTTACACTGCAGTCTCGCCAACTTAGATTGAATTCGAGTAAAACCAAAATATTAAGAGCCAGCCAAGCGTTTGATCACTTTTGCATAAGAGAGAATCGTTTCCTCGACACTTGCGTGCAGATACTGGAATTAGACAATCCAAACTCTAAAACATCTGTAAAAAAAGCAATTGGAAAAGCATACACTATTTGGAAAGGTGATGATCTGCAAGATTCCCGGTTTACAAGGGGGAACGGCGATAAAATATTCAAATATATGGCTAAGGTTGGACGAGCTGTTGAATACGAAATATTTTCAGATGATTTAGTTTCCATGATAAAGCTACAACCTGGGATGCGACTGACGGCATTTTCACTTTTGAGCTTTAAGGACCATCCTAACCAAGAGTTTTACATACTTTGCGATTTTTTTGAGGATGGAATATTTGTAGATGACTTTAGTTGCATATTGATGGCAAAATTTGCAGTTCATGCAAGGTTTAGGGCGAATTCAAAGATGCGGAAAAGTGCCAAGATGCTAATTGACCGCTTTTGTGAGACGGGTACGATATATTCAATTTACTCAGCATTGCTTGTGGCATCGAAATTTTTGTCTCCCGTCGAGCAAGTGGGAGTTTTGCAAAATACGTATGATTGTTGGCGGGGCAGTTTTTGGTTAGGACGAACAGTAGGTGGATTAACGCCAAACTGTGCAACGGACGTTCCATCAGCCGAGGACTACATTAAACTACTCCAGAAAGCCGAAAATCCAATGGCACAGGAGGTCTATGACTTTCACAGGCAGATCCAGACGCAGAAATCCTACGCGCTTAGGCTTTATTCTTATGCCAAAGCCCCAAATCCAACCTATCCGCAAAGAATCATACACCCCAAGGCGCTAATCATTCGTTCCATGTCACAAAATTCGGAATTCAATGCGGAGATGAAGGAGATAACGAAAGTGCATCAGGCGTTTACGGCGGATCCATTCTACAGGGATTGGTCAATCAAATGATACACTCCAATCGAGTTTCTTCCAAACTGAACCGCCGCCGCCACCGCACGCCCCCTTCACACGCCCTCAACCCTTCCCACCTATATCTCCCCCCGTTCGAACGACAGCGAAGACCCATCCGTCCGGAGGCACGAACCTCCCCGACCGGCAGTTTCGTCAAGGGCCTCTCTCGGAGCATAAGTCCCAGGCGACAGGACATCACGGGCGCTCAGCGGCGCCGCTGCTTCTACCCGGAAGACACGGCCAAGACCGTGACGCATCCAAAAGGCCCCCGGATCGGGGCCACGGGCCGAAGGCGCCCCCATCAACCGGCTGGACCCACAGCCCGGTGATCTGTCCCATTGGTGCT
>JBCDAG010000668.1:0-2583 GCA_039186165.1 Cyanobacteria bacterium P01_F01_bin.53 | reverse complement strand
GATAGTTGGGTGCCGGAATATCGCATTACAAGCCCTCAATCCTGAGCTGACCTGCTCGTTCTGCTTTGAGTGCTCGTTTCAGCCCCATTTGCTTGAGGTCATACCGGGCATGACAAGGGGTACACCAGGCGCGAAGATTGTTGAGATCGCAATTCTCAGGCCGATGATCCATATGAGCGACCGTCAGCTTAAACCGATGGGGCCTGGCGATTCTCTCCTTACCCTGGCCAGCGTCGGGGGAATCTTCCCAGCTCCACCAGTACGGCTCCCAATAACTAGGGAGTCGTTTATAGAGATCATCAAAAGTTTCATCGGGTCTACGGCAGGGTCGCCCGCAGGCCTGGCACTGCCAGTTGGCCTCGGTTTTGATCGCTAACGCCAGCTCATCCCAGTTATCGGGATAGAGCGATTTATCCATGGGCATGGGTTAGCCCCCTGAGAGCGCTGGCGTAGGAAATGGGTTGATTCCTTGGAGGACCGTCTTAGCCTGTTGAGTCACGGCATTTACCTGGGCGGCTAATTGGTCCCAGCTCAGCTGCCGTAGTTTCTCAAAAGGTGTGGACTGGTCATCTACGGTGTAGACCATGATCTGGTCGTCAACACGCTGAGAAGCAATAACTAAGCCCCGCTGCTGCGCTTCCTTAAACCAGGCTCGAAACTCATCCGGTGCCTTTTCCTTGGCCATGGCTTCTGGTTGCCACTTTTCCTCAATGGCTTTTTGCAAAAACCGGGTGGGGTGTTTGACCGTGGCTTCCTTTTCTTCAAGGCATGCGATCGCAACTTCAATCCGCTCTGGCCAGCGCTCAATTGCCCGGCGTAGGTGCCGGTCCCTTAGATTGATATCAAACTTTTTCTTTGATTGGAGCAAAATCAGCGGTGCGTAAACGTCTTGTTCTGGGGGTATTGCCTCATTGGGATACCCTGCATTCTTAACTTGAGACGTAAGCCGACCGTTATCGTTTGTTTCTGTTCTTACTTCAGAATTTTTAATAGTCAGTTTTGGATTTGGGCTGACACACACACTTTGTGTAGTAGGTGTAGTTAGTTGGTTTAAAGATGTAGAGTCACAGGATTTAGGCTCTGAAAGGATTTCAGCCGACAAGTGTGATCCGTTTGGCACTGCTTGTGCCAGATCTGGCAGTAAGTGAGACTCAGCTGGCACAGCTAGTGACTCGTCTGACACAGGTGTGTCACTGGCGACACACACATCTGTACTAATCACTTTCAACTCTATTGCGCCGATAATTTCTTCTTCGATGATGCCTAGGGCAACTAAGGCTGCTTTAGCTCGGTAGAAGGTCCGACGAGCAAAGCCCCAGTCTTTGCAAAACTTTGAAACGTTCTCAATGCGCCATATCCAGCCCGGCTTCCGATGCGCCAGAATCAGATGATACAGATAGCCTGTAGGACTGTAGAATTTGTTATCCCATAAGGCCTTTACTTCGGCTGGTGTTAGCCGAAGGTGGGATGTATGTGCCATAATTGACTCAGAAAATTTTGATTTACAAATTCAGACCCGGAGCCTGCCAGCTCTGGGTTTTTGCTTTTGGCAGTAAAACGACGATATCGCTAGATATACGTAGTAAAAAGGTCGAATGTCTAGCGTTTCAGGAATTAGCGGTGTCTTAAGGTTATCCGCTATTAGCTAAGTTTATGTTCAGTAGTGGTTTTCCATCGGATTACGATTTCGCCATCCAGTAGTTCGACCAGTTCCTTCACTCCCTCAAATACCCGTGATTCAGGGCTCTCAAGAATTTTAGAAACCTTAGTACTGAAATTGGTAGGCGCTTTACCGCTACCGTCAGCCTCGGCCATGGCCTTCGCTATGGCGTATTTCGTCAATCCCTGCTGCTCAAGTCGATCCTTGAGTAGCTTGCTCAGTTCGCTCATGTTCATGATGCATGTGTGATGCATTTGTTAGCTGGGATTATAGCTCATCTGGGCTACAGATCAACCCAGCTATTTTATTAGTTCATTGCATTGATTGGCGACTATTTGCGATCACAACCGCTAGTAAGCCGCAGCCCGTGGGGTACCACCGGGTGCTTTCATCCTCTGTTTAAACGCTCGGAGAAAAGTTGTTGTGCCCGTGGGGTACCACCGGCACGTTAACAGTTACGTATTTTTGGTCCTGGGTGGAGCGTAGCTCATTCCTTCCACTACAAAGGTTTTGGTAGATTTCAAAAGTCTCAGTAAATGGCGCTCCAGCAATGAGCTATTTCAAAATATGGGACCAAAAACACTAGAGGGGAAGTTAAGCGTGAAGAAAAGAGAGAAGGGGTAAGGGTTCTCTGTGGCGCAGCCCTGAGCAGGTATCAAGGCTGCAAACGCTTCTTAAAACTCCGGTTCCTCCTTCCGCCGCTGCATAAACAACGTGCTCGAAAACGCCCGTATCGTCGTTTCCTCAGCCTCTGGCAACGCCGCTTTCAGCTCCTGAAAGAGACCCACAATTTCCGCCACATCGCGACTCGTCGGCTGCTTAGCCGGTGCGGGCGCAGCTGGCGGCGCTAATACCGGGGGCACCGTGGGAGCGCTGGGGGCCTGCGGTACTGGGTCAAAATCATTATGAGCAGGCGAGTCGAT
>JBCDAG010000667.1:0-2590 GCA_039186165.1 Cyanobacteria bacterium P01_F01_bin.53 | reverse complement strand
TTGCAACCCAGGGATCTGGCTGGCAACACCGTAATTTTGCTAGGTTCCAGGGGAACAATAAATACACAAGGGGCCAGTAGATCAATGGATTGGTCTGAAATCAAATTCAATTAGGGTGTGGCTATGAATATAGGGGCTAGTGATGTAGGAGCTACGACGCCAATGCTCAGTGCATATGGCGCGTTAACCTTATGAGGCGTCAAAATGTATAGTGCACTAACACAACAGATCGGTATTTCGAGGTGCAGCTTAGGCAAAAGCTTTATGTGGCGATGGTGGAAACAAGCAAATAACTATATCCATGGCCTCCAGACATACCAGGATATGAGCCCCGACCTATCGATGCGTCGTCAGGTAAATCGGTTTCTCCGTAATCACCGTCGTCCCTTATCGTCTGATGCATGGTGTTCAGAATGTTATCGAGTGACCCAGGCTCAAAGCGATACCTTGTTATTTGTTTATCGTGCCTTAGCTGACTATTCGGGATTGGAGTTTAATCGGGTTAGGCCTGAAGACCATCTAGTCAATGACTTACAATTTCCGCTGGTGTGCTGGTTTGACTGGTCCTTACGCTTTTGTGATGACGTAGTCAATCATTTTGGCATCGATATCAGTGACACCTTTGATGAAACTCGGTTTGACACCGTTGCCGATTTAATTAGCTTTTTAGATGATTATGTGCAGCGTTGTGCTTAATCTTTAGAACCGATGCGAAGTTGACGGAGTTTATTACAGACCCATACCAACTGGATGATGTCGCTGCGTTGTTACTCTAAAATGTGAATCTAAGCGCTACTGCTCATTAACTCAGCAGCAGCGTACTTTGGCACCTTTACCGTATTCGTTTTGCCATGCCTAGAACTCAGCGTAACGACAACTTCATCGATAAGTCTTTTACGGTCATGGCTGATATGATCCTCAAGATGTTGCCGACTAAAAAGCAGGCTAAGGAAGCCTTTGCTTATTATCGTGATGGCATGTCTGCCCAAGCCGATGGTGAGTATGCAGAAGCGTTAGAAAATTACAAAGCGGCCCTTGAGCTGGAAGAAGATCCCTACGATAAAAGCTTCATTCTTTACAACATGGGATTGATCTATGCGAGTAATGGGGATCATGATGCGGCTTTAGAAAAGTACGCAGCCGCTATGGATCTGAATCCTCGCATGCCTCAGGCGCTTAATAATACGGCTGTGATTCATCACTATCGGGGTGAGCAGGCAGAAGCGGATGGTGACAGCAAAACAGCAGAAGCTCTGTATGATCAGGCGGCTACTTACTGGTTAGAGGCTCTACGTATGGCTCCGAATAATTACATCGAAGCTCAAAACTGGTTGAAAAATACGGGGCGTATGCCTGCTGACGTATTCTTTTAAGTGGTTATTATCTGAATTTCACATGGTGGGCATGGCCCACCTGACTTTCCTAACGATTTTTGCTTTGAGATGGTGGGTTGTGCCCACCCTATAGTTCAAACGTTGAATTTTTCCTAATGATTGATCTAGAACAGGTTCGTAAAGTTGCACTGTTAGCTCGACTGGACCTAACTGAGGCAGAAGAGCAGCAGTTTACAGAACAGCTCAGTGGCATTTTGGACTACGTACAGCAGCTGGATGAACTAAATACCGAAGACATAGCGCCCACCACACGGGCGATTGAACTGAGCAACATCACCCGCCAGGATGAGCTAGATACCTTTGCAGATCGTGAATCTATTCTCGGTATTGCTCCAGAGCGAGAAGATGACTTTTTCAAGGTGCCAAAAATTCTGGGCAGCTAGCTGGCTAAAAATTTGAGGTAATCGTTACTCATTTCTTTGACGGCCGCTTTGTAAAACTGTTGGCCGTGGTCTGGTGTTGCCAAATCTGGGTTAGAGCCCATGCGTCCGTCTTGATAAAAGCGACGGAAGTCCATGGCTCCATAGATGCGGTGCCCCGAAGGTGCAACCTGGGGCTCTAGAGATGCAGATTTGATGTGATCGGGGTAGGCATATTGGGTGAGGGCAACCTCGCTAGGTGTGGCATGGGATCCTTCTTGGTCGCCATAGAGTTCCTTGGCTAGGGTATAGACAGATCGACACATAAACCAATTGGCCAGATGGCAACGTACCTGCTCGGCACCTGCAATATTGAGATCGGCGAGGGTGGCGTAGGTTTCCGAAAAGGCTGCCTTGAGGGTGGCCATATTCCCTCCGTGGCCATTGATAAAGTAAAACCGATTGAAGCCAGCTCGGGCGAGAGGCTTGATATAGTCCTGGATCAGAGCAATGAGGGTGCTGGGTCGGAGGCTGATGCTGCCAGGAAAGGCGGTGTGATGGAGGGCCATACCCACATTGATAGTGGGGCCAACCAGTGCATTGACCTGGTCGCCTACGCCGATAGCAATAGTTTCTGCACAAATGGCATCGGTGCCTATTAGGCCTGTGGGGCCATGTTGCTCAGTGGACCCAATGGGAAAAATAATGCCTTGCGATCGCGATAAATAAGTCTCGACCTCAGGCCATGTACATAGCTGTAGTTTCATAATTGATCTCCATCACTATTTGGGTGTACATGTCTGGGTGGTCAAATTCTACGACCCTCCCTTAAGCTGG
>JBCDAG010000666.1:0-2608 GCA_039186165.1 Cyanobacteria bacterium P01_F01_bin.53 | reverse complement strand
GCTCGGTAAACGCAAAGGGAGCTCCGCCACCCGTCGTTGTCATGTTGACGGTGATGCCGCCTTCTGGAAAGTCTCCTTCAACGCTCCACTTCCACTCGACTAAATTGTTGGGGTTTTCTTCAGAGAAGGTATTGGGCACCACTTCAAAGCTGACGACGGGCTGGTCGCCGCCATTGGGCGGTGGTGGCATAGGCATGCCATCGGGCTCTCCACCTACCGTTTCGATATTATCAATGCCGAGCTGGGCGGCAACAGGTGAGCCTTGGTAGGATGGCGTGGGACTGTTGATAAAGCGAATTTGCGATACGTCAGCTAGGGTGGCTGCCACATCGGTGCCGCCGACCGCAGTTAGGTCGGCTGCTTCAATGCTAAAGGCGACATCCTGCCACCCGCTGCCAGGAGATAGGGTAACGCCCTCTGTTGTCACAAATCGTCCGCCTGCGCCCTCTAACGCAACGCGCAGAACAATATCGCCACTGCCTTGGTTGTTGGCTGATGCAGTGATACCCGTTACACCGCCGCCTGCATAGTCACCTGTCCAGTCTGCACTGTCGTTAAAGAAGGCGAGACGGCTGCCTGCGCCGCCGCCACCGTTGGATTGGGTTTGCAGAAAGTTGTCGTCTGCGCCATCCGGCCCACCCGTGGCCACGTTGGTGGGCGGGCTGGGATGCGCCGTGGAATTGCCAATTCCCCAGCCTTGAGTGCTGCCATCTTCAAAGTTGTTGGTTAACACCATAGTGAACTATTCCTTATTGCTTAAAACGGTTGGATGCTCATACCTGAAAAGTGTGGCGTGACGATGAAGAGAGAGTTATCTCTGAGGAACTAAATCTGGTGTACGAATGTGTCGCGCTTAAAGCGTCTTAATGAATAAGAAAGGCTCAGCCACTGTTGAAACTGCTGTGGCTGAGCCGTGTAGCGTACTAAAAGCTGTACGTTTTTGAACTGCTCAGCTGAAACATGATTAAGCTTCTGAAGAAGCCATAACTTCGGGTTTAGACTGTTTTTTGAGCAGGGTACCTGCGCTAAGCGCTGCGATCGCAACCCCAATCACAGAAGCCGGCTCTGGCACCTTCTCATAGGCAACGCTACCAAAGCCAAGAATGGGCGCTCTAGGCTCATCTTGTGGCGTATAAAACGTAGGGTCAAAGCCGTCAGTCAGCTCTGTGCCAGAAATCCGCACAAAATCGCCCAAATAGTCTAGCTCGGGCACAGCTGTGAACGGATGGTAAACCGCAAACCAATCCAATCCCAACAACGCTCCGTCTTGGAAATTGACTGTGGGGAATTCTGGAAAGCGAATATCAAGCGTTTGATCTACCCGAGGATCTTCAGCCAAAGAGACTTTTAATCCGGCCTCCGCGCCTAGGCTTTCGAAGCCAACCCCTGTTAATAACTCATGATCAAAAGTGAACGTTCCTTTGTAGAATTCGGGGTTAGGCTGGATGCCAATTTCAGGTACACCGGTCAAAAAGATACTTTCTTCGAGTATGCCCTGAAACTGATAGGTTGCTGCCTGCGCAGAATTCATCACGCCTAGCGTAACGCCGACAGCCGCGACAGAAGCGAGTGATTTCAACCGGGTAAAGTGTTGATGTTTCATAAGAAGAGATTTAGGAAGATATGTTGGATATTTTTTGCTCTAGAACTGTGTACACACCGGCACACAAGCTAGAGGAAAAGGTAAATGCTTGGGAAGCGGAAGGGAAACAATTTGTCTCCCTTCCGCTTTCGTCTATAGAATCGCCATTGCCTCCTCGACCGTGGCCACATTCGGCACAATCTCGAAGCTGCTCTCACCCAGGCTCGATGCATCAACACCCCTGAGCGCAGCGAGTACTTCACCGGTGCTAGCAACACCCAGCAGCGTGCGACTGCCAGACTGAGTGATGGTGATATCAGCAAAGGTCAGCTCACCCTCGACCAGACCAATCTTGTCGATACCGACCTCAAAGTCTCGGATCAGGTCGTTGCCCAGCTCATTTTGATTTCTGGCACCGCCATCACCAACACCAAAGACAAACAAGTCAGCGCCATCACCGCCAACTAGCACATCTCGACCGGTCACGCCCATCAGCACGTCATCACCGGCCCCACCATTGAGGAAGTCATCACCCATATTGCCGATAAGAATGTCACGGTCATCACCGCCAAACAGTCGGTCTCGGCCGTCGCCGCCATCGAGGATATCGCTCCCCCCATCAGCAAATAGACGGTCATTACCGTCAAGGGCAACCATGACGTCATTACCGGCTGTGCCACGGAGACGATCATCTCCGTCAGTGCCTTCAATGGCTCCAACTATAGGCGGTTCAGCTGTAACTTCTTCTACCCTGAATCGAACAACTTGATAGCCCTCAGCCGTGAAGTCAGCACCAGTAAAGGCAGCGGGTGCACCTTCTGTGGTGCCATCTTCGCTCAAGATTCTACCGCCTTCGATAAAGCCAGGATGGAGCTCGACACCGGCATTTTCATCTTCGCCCGTGTTCGGTGCAGCCTGGGAGAAGAACGCAGTCGTCTCAACCAATTCATCGTTGACCTCGGTGCCTGCATCTAAAACTTCACCACCAGCAACGATGAAATCAGCGCCAACAAAATTGCCATCCGC
>JBCDAG010000665.1:0-2615 GCA_039186165.1 Cyanobacteria bacterium P01_F01_bin.53 | reverse complement strand
GTGTCGCCTCCTGGGTTGGGGATAAGGTATACGCCGTAAAGCTGACGATTCCACCATCTAAGAGATCCCCAGCCGTTTTCCTTGACTACGGGGTTACCGTATTTATCCCAGATAACGGCTTCAAAGTTTTGGCCTTCCTCACCCAGTGTGATGAAGCCCTGGATTGTTCTTTTGGGTTTGACCTCACCTTTAGAGTTTCGATAAGCCACCTTTAGCCGTAGTCGCTCATCATCAGAGATGCCCTTGGATAGAGGGATTAACCTGAAAATGATTTCATCCCCCGGCTCGTACCCCAGAGCAGTTGCTTGCGCCCAGAATGCCTCAAGACCTTGGAGTGGAGATGGGGCGTCGCTGGCGAGTTTGTTGCTTAATCCCCGGTAATTCGATCGGGATTGTTGGGTATAATCTAGTTCAACGTTATTCTTAAGATGAGTTATTTTGTAGAACATGGGGGTAAATCCCTACATAGCCCGTTCCCGTATCTGTTAGAAAACCGGTCCGCTCGCCAAAGTCAGACGGTTTTCTAATGTTGTCAGGGAAACGGATTTACGAATGAAGCGCCGTGTGGAGCAAAACTCCACACGGCGTTTTGCTTTTCATTGGGCCGATCCTGATTGTGGATTTGCAAAATGGCTTTGGATAATTTGCCGAGCCAGGGTTGTATGACCTGTCTGGTTTTTTTTGCTTTCTCGCTTGAGCTTGCGAATAATCGTAGGAGAAAGTCGCACACTGACTCTTTCCATACTTTGGGGATTCTTTGGCATAACGCTTACTCTCCACTCGTCTGACACCTAGCATCACCTAAAACCTTTTGTTTGAAAGGCAAAAGGGTAAATATTGGTGTCTAATATTTAGCCGCTAGCATTAACGTTCTACATCAGCTAGAGAGCACAAAAACTTGTACCCGGTTGCGATCGCACCCAGGCTGCTGGTATATTCGAATCAAGTTTTTTCAAATACGCCTTAGTCGTCGCCTTGGGACCCCCATCCCGTGGCGATTTTGGCGTTTAATGGGCTTTCAATGGTCATCACCTCCTTTGTGTTGATCGATAGGGTACGCCTCAAACGCCGATAGATCAAGCGCTGCGTAGGTCTCTCCATATCCGAGCTATCTCGGCAAGCATAGATTGCATGAGCACCCTGAAATCCGCGTGCTCTTGTGCGTTTGACTCGCGCTGATCCCTGGATTCTGCCCGGTCTGCCTGCCCCTCGGCCCTAAATACTTCGGTTGCTTCAGTCAGTTTGCCGACATCTTCTGACACTGTACCGATCATCGCCACGGTGTCGCCGATACCGTTTTGGGACTGTGCCGCCGCCTGAGAAAACCCCTCGCGGATGTCGGTGCCAAGGGTGCCGATAGCATCGCTCGCCGCTTGCATTGACCTGGCATTGCTCTCGCAGATTTGCTCAATACGGGTTAGGCGATCCCTGGATTCTGCTTGCTGAGCAGCTAGGCCCGCGATCGCACGGGCATTACTGGCCACCAGTGCCCGCAGCTCATCATTGCTCATGGGTTGGTCAATCGGGCTGTTAGTCATCCTGGGTACCTCCTGATATCTGCCAGGGTTCAGCCCCTAGTTGCCTGATTTGCTCTTCTAGCCTAGAAACATACTCTCTTAAGGTGTCTGGCTCTGCCATTCCTTCAGCAAGCTTCGTCATGCTTGTTTCCAGTTCCCGGACACGGCGTGCCAAGGCTTGGTTGTACTCATCCTCAGTGCGTTGGACGCCAAAGGCAGAGTCAAATCGGCGTTCCAGGGATTCAGTCATGAGAGCCATGCACAACGCCAGGGCTTTTTTATTACCTCTGAATGATTGCCACTGCCAGTAGGCCGCCACTGCTTCCAATGGCATTGCCATGAATCGAGTACTGCCCCGTTTCCCTGCTTCAGGTTCAACTTCGATTTCTTCGCGGTCAGAAATCGTACCTGTATAACCCTCACCTAGCAAGGACTTGATGGCTTTTGAGCGCAAGAAATCGGACGCGTTTCGCCGCGATAATTCCACGGCAGCAGCAGCATCAGCTTGGCTCATCCGATAGCTACCGTCAGGCAGCTGGAAAGCGTCAACCTCACTTACCCCAATCTTCACTGTAGTGCGCGCAGCTTTGGCGGAATCAGCCATCTTTGGATTCCTCTGATGTGCGATCGCCGCCGCGAGTCTCTCCCAAAGGTTCTGCATCGGGAGGGAGTGCGCCTTTAGCTTTAGCTATATCAAAGAGCAACATCTCTAGATAGCGGTTTGCACTGGTGTAGCTGTCTCCAGCTAGCTTTTGTATTGCTTCGATCACCCGCTCATCAAGATGATAGCTGCGTCGCTTCCTGGCCAAAATGCACACGTAATTCTACCCCACTAATTTACACGTTTGAATACGATCTTAGTCCAAACAGTATACGAAAAGGATACTAATAGCTTATTAATACGCATCTGAAGTATCAGCAATCAGTATGCGAATAGAGGTCAAATAGGATACTGTTTGTGTTACAACTGAATTCATAGCGACGGACGCAGCGCCACACCCGCGCAATCGCTACGAATTCGCTATCGACAGCCCTACGAAATCATTACGACGTAACGCTATGACAACAAAAACTAAACGCACATTGACCCTTCTAGAT
>JBCDAG010000664.1:0-2621 GCA_039186165.1 Cyanobacteria bacterium P01_F01_bin.53 | reverse complement strand
TGGACGCTATGAGCTATTCGCTGCGGCAGTAAGGCTCTTTGTCTCACCCCTAAGCGCTTATGTCATTGGCCGCATACTTGGCCTACAAGGGCTAGATCTCAGTGTACTGGTAATGCAGTCGGCGATGCCTGTGGCAGTCAATACCCTTATTTGGGTGGCCGAACTTGGGGGCGACACCGTTCGGGTCGCCCGCACTATCGTACTCTCGACGCTAATGAGCTTTTTTACTTTGCCTCTAGTGCTTTGGCTAGTGACACAGTAGGGGCTTCGGCGAGCGCACCCGTAATTGGCGCGCAGGGTGCAGCGACGATTTGCTCACCGGTTTGGTACACATATAAGCCTACGCTGCCGCTGTAATCGGCGATCGCATACTCATAAAACTCACCGTCCCGCTCCTGGGAGAAGCTATAGCGCAAACCATCCTGAGGATCTTGAATAATCAGCGGCTGGTTCAAATTTGGATCGAGATCGTCATACACAATCGGAGTAGACAACGTGAGACCTTCAGACGAATACTCCAGCTTGTCTTCACTAGGGCGACGTAGGGTCACTTCGTAAAGATCGTCACCACACTGATAGCTAGCATTCCAGCCAACGGCAGGCAGCTGACCATAGAAACTCTCAGAGGTTGGCGTATAGGACTGTTGGAATGGAGGCTCAGGAATCTCTTCCGGCTTCTCAACACATTCGTCTCCCGTCCCATCACCATCAAAATCAATGCGAGTCTCATTGTTCTGGCCATCGCCATCACAATCGAGCGCTGGGCCAACAAACTCGCCCTGGGCTGCTGCACTTTTTACAAGGTTTACAGCAGGCTCTTCAAACGAAGATGTCGCCTTTATTTCCGCAGGTGTGATACTTGCTAACGCACGGCTAGACAAGTTACGGGCAGGCACGCCCGCCGCCAAAAGGGCCGTCACAATGATGATATTGAAGCATGCCTTAATTCGTTTAACGGGCGATTTGTCTGGTTGCATTGTTTTTCACAGGGGATGCTAGGAGAAATCCTAACATCGACTTTTATTGATGATTTGGGTAGTGGTCAGCTTCTACAACTGTACATTCTCTCTCTCCGGAGAAGACACTTAATCAGTGATTTTCTTAATGCTCTGTTCTGCTCAGGCAAATACCTGTCTGAACTAACGAGAAAGGGTATCTGCCTGAGGAACCTCTATCGAAGTGACCGCCTGGTTGCCCTGAGCCTGATTGGCCTGAGTTCTAGACACGGTCGTTTTAGACGGCTCCATTTTTTCATAAGCTTCGCGTTTCGTGGCGTCACGTTTTGTAGCCACTCGCTTCGACGGCTGTTCATCCAGACGAACCACCAAAACAGCCGTCGAAGCATGGTGGGTCACATAGTTACTCACACTACCGAGGAACAGTTCCCTCAGGCCTCTGCGACCATGGCTACCCACCACAATCACATCCGCGCCCCAATGACTCGCAAAGTCACAAATCATCGGCCCCGGACGATGGGCCGTTTGGATAAAGTCAGCAACAACACCCGCCTGACTAGCCTGCTGAACATAGCGGCTCAACGCCTCCAAGCCACGCTGTTCGTACGCCTGCCACTCATCCTGGTACAGAGACCAGGCCTGATCATTCATCACGGCGTAGTAATCCCAGGTGGTGGACAGAGGCAGCCTGGGACCACCATCGCTATCACCCACAAGCGCGTGAAGCAGCATCAGCTCTGAACCATTAGCCACCGCCAGCGCAAGGGCCTTTTCAAAAACGACCTCATTAGAATCTAGTAAATCAAGGGCGACTAAGATCTTCTTAAACATGGCCAAGCCTCCTTTTAACCGCGTTGCCCTAGCTAATTTTCCCAAAACTATCCAAACAAAACTGTCCAATGAGTAATTGCCAAAACTGCCTAGATTCAGCCCTCAGATCATTAGGTTCAACCTCTCATTCAGTTCAACCTCCAGCGCCTCCAGCGCCATGGGAAGGGTCATCAACTGAAATAAACGATACTGAGAATGGAAAACCAGCCACAACAATCTATAGAAAAACAATTTATCTATGTAAGCAACTTAGGCTAAACAATGTGGGGAAATTATGAGGTCATGGGAATGTGTATCTTTTCGTCATGCTTTTGTCACATTTAGTATCGCTTTTGCAATGGTCACTTCCCCCATGTAACAATTAACAGCGTAGGTTGAAACAATAACAACCCTCCAGGGCAAAAAAGACAGGGCAAAAAAGAAGGCAACAATTCGAGGAAGAAGATCGAATTCACCCCGAATTCACACTGACAACGAGCTGTTTTGGCCTAGCGCTGTTCCATTTAAGTTCAGTCACCTCCACAAACGATGATTGACAAGGAGACTGCTATGAAAGGCCTCAAAAATCTAAGAAAAAAGCCACGAAACCCGCGTTACGGTCGCAGGCCTCATATCCTCATGACAATGGCCCTAACGCCTGCGTTTTTGCTTGCAACATCACTGCTCAGCCAAACGACAACAGCATTAGCAGCAACCTCGTCCCACGTCTTAGACCAAATTCAGCACCAGACCATAGTTGCAAACAACGTCCGTAGGCTGATTTTAACGAACGCCTGCATGGGCTGTGACCTGATTGGGGCCAACCTTAGCGCCACCCATCTGATTGGGGCCGAT
>JBCDAG010000663.1:0-2631 GCA_039186165.1 Cyanobacteria bacterium P01_F01_bin.53 | reverse complement strand
GTCAAGGATAAAGTACCGAAAAGTAACTGTCTCGTTGGGATTAACCACACTGTCTGTGAAGTTGATAAAATCTCGCACGTCGGTTACTTCATCGACGGTTGGAAATATGGTTGAAACTGGTCTCACAGAGGAAAACCCTTGAGCAAAGGATAAACCATCTGCTTCAGGACTTTCTACACCAAACTGTTCCTGTAGCTCAAGGTCGAAGAAAATCCAAGGGGTATCGGTACGATTCGTGATAACTGATTCCATCCTGAAACCACGCAACCTTTCACGATCTAATCCCTCAATTGAGATAAACAAGTCAATATTTGGACCCGTAATATCTTGAAAAATCCTTAAAGCATCCTGAGTTGTTTCCCCACCTGTGATGGTAAAGTCACCTGACACTTCGCTAAATATTAAATTTTCTAGAACAAGACTGGCAGCTTGGGCTGGAGTTGCTAAAAGTCCTAGCGTTATTATCCAGGAAATAGATAGTTTCCACCTGCATCGATTAGCCTGGGCAAACTTGACAAGCAACATACGCACACACAGTTGAGTCGCCTCCACTTTAGCTAAAGTTCAACGAAAGATGATGTGAAAAACCTTAGAGTTTCCTGAGTAAAAATTTTCGGCGTTGCTGATCCTCGTTATGATTTCATCTGCCAAGTTCAAACTGCGCCCAGTTTTTGCAGATCGGTTCATCCTCTAAATCAGCAACGGCAAATTTTCTGGTGCAAGCCACTGATTCAAGGGAGGTTCACCTATTCTGAGAATATATTTTGAGTTGAGAGATTTTATTATGCGCTACCCCAGTACGGTGCAAGTCTCAGGCATTGAGCATTCTGTCGTGAGAGAGGGTTTCTCAGAGCCTTATCATAAAGTTACCTTCGATTTAATTTCAGATGGAATTCCCACTAGCCAACTTGTGGTTTGGGTTCATCCGGCTTTTCCAGATAGCGATCTTGTTCGGGTTGCGCGTACATTTGCCTGGAGTAGATTAGTCGCATTGGTGGAGGCGGCCAGTGAAGATATTTTTTCTGAAGATGAGATAGAAGCGCTTTGGGAACGTGTTAAACCCGCTGGATTCTAGGCTTTTGTGTGACTAAAAATTCGGCTAAATCAGCCTCTTCTTTACCCGTTGCGGTCATTCGACTGGCCTGATATAGCATCGGGAATAGTGATTGATAACAAACTGGCGGTAAATGCAGCTAACATCCTCTCAAATAAACCGAGAGCTACTCCCCTTCGATAAGGATTAACAGTAGATTGGTGACAAATACCTTCCTTGTTTTTAAGAAACAAGGAAGGTATTTGTCACCGTCAAAATCAGAATGATGACTCTGAGCAAACTCAGCTTGACTCTCCTTATAATCTAGTTAAGAATGACTCCCAACTGCTAGCTAGAAACTATTCTAGAAAGCTAGTACTAACCATTGCTTGACTAGCCTGAAATCAGACCGATGCCCCTCGACCATAGCCGCACCATTGATCAATCTGAGTTTGACGATATCTGGGAGGCAGCCGAGGCTCGGGGGGAAAGTCTTTGGCAGTCGTATGGTGTGGAATTGCGCCAGGCGATTCCACCACAGCTAGGCCGGGGTGAATTCAGGATAATTGAGCTGCGCCCAGGGCTTGAGATTGGAATTGAGAACAGTGTGTTTTGGCGACCGCTCTATCTCGACTCTTGCTTTGATTCTGAAGACACTCTGTCGTCCAATTTTTATCTGGCGGGTAGCCATCGCATGATTAATCCTGGCCTTCAACGTGAAGAAGACCGTCTAGAATCAGCTGGGGAAAACTGTCTTTGCTATCTGGCGGGTGCGCGATGCCTGGAATATCGACCTGCCGAGCAGCCGTTTCAGAAGGTGTCAATCAGGGTCGAGCTTGAGCAGCTGCGTGTTTTTGGGCTAGCGGAAGAAAGCCCGTCTCCTTGGATTAGCGCTTTGGTGAAGGGTCAGTCTGACCAACGGTTTCATCAGTCTTTGAGTTCGGTAGCGGCAATGTCAGCGGTGTTACGACAGATCTTGGCAAGTACATATGCTGGTGCTACTCAGCGTATGTACTTGGAGGCTAAGGCACTGGAGCTGCTAGCGATGCAGTTTCATCAATTGACTGAAATACCAGACGCGGCCCCTACCCTACGCTCGGTAGATCGGGAGCAGCTGCATAAGGCTAGGGATATTCTACGTCAACAGTTTGAGCAGCCACCGTCGCTACAGGCACTAGCCCAGCAGGTGGGGATCAATGACTACAAGCTAAAGCGGGGCTTTCGACAGCTCTTTGGCACCACCGTATTTGGCTATGTGCAAACCTGTCGCATGGAACAGGCCCAACGGCTACTGCAGAACAGCGAGCTGACGGTTGCGACCATTGCCCATCGGGTGGGGTATGCCAGCCGCAGTCGGTCTAGTCAGGCTTTTAAGCGTTCTGTGGGCCTGACTCCGGCAGAATACCGTCGTCAGTTTGATGCTTAAAGACGAGCCTTGTTAAAAACGGGGCTTTATTTTTTAAAAAGGTGAAAACGTCCCAATCGGGCACACAAAACTCCGTTTGCGGCACTCGTTGAATCTACCTGCCTTGTATTCTCAAGTCTATGAGGAATATTTCGTGATTGGTGTGAGGTGTATGGATATAAGTCGGTCAGGG
>JBCDAG010000662.1:0-2634 GCA_039186165.1 Cyanobacteria bacterium P01_F01_bin.53 | reverse complement strand
GGTCGATTGCTCCTGTCTGCCTTGGCAAGGGGGACGATCGGGGGTGCCGTAGGCGGAGCGGCTGGAACCCCGCCGCCTACGGCACCTCCCCTGAGTAA
Source organism: Cyanobacteria bacterium P01_F01_bin.53 (assembly GCA_039186165.1). GTDB lineage: Bacteria > Cyanobacteriota > Cyanobacteriia > Phormidesmidales > Phormidesmidaceae > Phormidesmis. The sequence continues at coordinate 2,536 of JBCDAG010000662.1, read as the reverse complement.
GGGGAGGACGAGAAACGTGGCGGTACTTGAGATTCAGCACAAGTTGCTGAATGGGCAAGTGGTAAGGGGGACTATCGGGGGGGCGATCGCCAGCGGAGCGGCTGGAACCCCGCCGCCTACGGCACCTCCCCTGGGTAAGGGGAGGATGGGAAACGTGGCGGTACTTGAGTTCTGTCGATGGGCACACTTTGCCCGTGCCCATCGACAGAATGGTCTTGACTGATGGGCACGGGCAAAGCCCTTTGCCCATCCGACGGTCTGTATTATCGCAGCGTAACGCACCAAAGCATGGGTATTTTTATTGCTGGAAGTCTCCTAACTGCCACCCATTGTGGCCAGGACACCGGACCACTTACCTCGATTGATTCGTGATGTATGGCGACGACTCATTAAAACGGTATTACTTGTTAAAGTATTCAATAATCTCTATTCAAAAATAGATAAGCATTGCACGCATATACGATTAAATTTTGGGTACCCTGGTGCAAAGTTAAGAATCTGTGCAGGATGGGTTCAAGCCCAGCATTCACATGATTTTCAAGCTGCTCGCTAGCGAGTTTTTACGGATACCTTAAGTAGTTTTTAATACTGATCTTCTGTGTTCCTAGTCTAGAAATTATCTGTACAAAGCTTGCCTATTCGAGATGGTAACGTGAGCTAGACAGTTAGGTTATAGAGAGAATTTCAAGGATATCAACTTAAATTGGCAAAATTCAGTTCATTTCTGTTGTTGTCAGTTAAATGAAACGAGTTATGGGCTTAGCCTTTCTAGAAGCAATAAACCAACGCCAGCAGCAACTTCATTAGGTTCTGCGAAGGCTGACACGGCTAGCAAACTATCGCGTCACCTTGTAAAGCTGCTGCCAGCCCCCTAAAGCCCTCAAAGTTGGGGCTGAGGGGTCTAAAAACCTTCAATATTGAGAAAACCATGACCCGCGATCGTGCTCCCTCCAGTCGCCCTGCATCCACCGACTCAGTTGCTCAACCCCGTCCTCACTTAGATACGACAGAAGTGGGACCCGAGCCCCAGGAACAAGCCCTCCCCTTAAAGGCTGAACACAATCATTTTTTTGTGGTCGGGATTGGCGCTTCAGCCGGTGGCTTGCGGGCCTTAGAAGACTTTTTTGCCCATATGCCCCAAGATAGCGGGGCAGCTTTTGTCATTATTCAGCATCTTTCGCCTGATTACAAAAGCCTGATGAACGAACTGCTGGGACGCTGTACGCGCATGGCCATCTATCGGATCGAAGACGGCATGGCCTTAGCGCCCAACTCAATTTATTTAATTCCACCCGGCCAAAATCTGCTGGCCTCTGACAGCAAGCTCCACCTCACCAAGCAAGATCGTCTCAAAGGCAGCCATCCCAATTTCCCCATTGATCTCTTTCTTACATCGCTGGCCGAAGACTGTGCCGATCGCACCATTGCGATTGTACTGTCGGGTACCGGCAGCGACGGCAGTCGGGGAATTCAGGCCATTCAGAATGCGGGTGGCATCACCCTCGCCCAAGATCCATCCACCGCTGAGTTTGATGGCATGCCCCAGAGCGCGATCGCGACGGGGATGGTTGACCGCAGCCTGGCTACGAGCGAGCTGGCCCAGCTCGTCTATCAGTTGGTACGGAACCCCAACGAACGGCAATCGTTTCAGCAGGCGGCTCCCTTTGTCCATGTGCAAACTAGCCAGCTACGACACATCCTTCAGCTTTTAGCCGCCCATGAAGGCATTAACTTCAATCAATACAAAGCCAGCACCCTGAGTCGCCGAATCCAGCGACGATGTTTGATTGCAGGCTTCCAAGAATTGGGTCGTTATCTCACGGTCTTGGAAACATCCGCCGAAGAACGGCAGCTGTTGCAAAATGATTTGCTCATTTCCGTCACTCGCTTCTTTCGGGACCCCACAGCCTGGGAGTTTCTGGAAACTGAAATACTGCCCCCTTTAGTCGCGAGCATGTCGAGCGAGAACCCCTTGCGGATTTGGGTCACCGCCTGCGCGACCGGCGAAGAAGCCTACTCCATGGCTATCTTGGTGAATGAGGTCGCCGCCGCCCAAGACAAACCCGTTCACGCCAAAATCTTCGCCACCGATATCGCCCACCATTGCCTAGAAAAAGCGGCTCTGGGCCTCTACCCCGCCAGTATTTCCAATAAACTCTCCGAGCGCCGCCTGCAACGCTACTTTATTCGCAAAGAAAATACCTACGAAATCATCCGCCCCATCCGCGAGATGATCGTGTTTGCGCCTCATAACCTGCTCAAAGATACCGGTTTTAGCCGCATGAATTTAGTCAGCTGCCGCAATGTGCTGATTTATATGGAGCCGGGTCTCCAGCAGCAAGTGCTGCGGAGTCTGCATTTTTCTTTGGTCCTCAACGGCACCTTGTTCTTAGGGGAATCCGAAAATTTGGGTGACCTCGAAGATGAATTTATCGTGCGCGATCGCCGCCTCAAGCTCTACGAAAAACGCCGTAATGTGCGACTAACCTCAGGACTCGCAACGGTGCAAATGGCCTCACCAGCCGCGATCGCCCCG
>JBCDAG010000661.1:0-2659 GCA_039186165.1 Cyanobacteria bacterium P01_F01_bin.53 | reverse complement strand
TAAGTTTGGGTAGGTCATGACAACAGAATCGAATCGCCTTTGTAATCGAGTCATGCCCCGCCTTACGAAAGATAGAAATAGTCCAATTACGCAATAAAGACATCAGAATCGCTGGCTGGGTCGCTTGAATGAGCGATGTGTCCTCACGTTGGACCACATCTTTCACCCAATGGACCCGATTTTCAATGGTGCCCCGATGATCTTGTACCAATTGAGCGACTCGGTGAGCTGATAGACACTGATCCAGAATAAACCAAGACTGAGTGTGGAAGGCATGACCATCGCGGACACCGAAGCGGTCGACTTGAGCAAAGGCCGTTAAGTTATCCCAGGTGTCTGAGAGTGCAGCCGGTGCCTGAAATACCTGTACTCGTCGTTCCACCACGCGGCCATGAGAGTGATCTAACACCGCATCATACTCACTGACCGGGAGGGTAGTGGTCGCACACTGTTGAGCCGTCTTCAGCAGCGTTGGCTGATTGCCTTTGAGGCCAATACAGTAGTGATTCCCACTTTCGACTATCTCATGGACTGTTTTTTTTGAGTATGTAAAGCATCTAACGTGAACCAGACCCCAGTCACATCGAGTCGCTCTAACAACTGACGCACCGTCACAATCTCGCTACTTTCGCCATTGTGAAAACTCTCTTGAGCAACCACCCAACCGTGACCATGAACACAGGCACTCACAACCGTGACAAAATCTTGCTCCGCCTCTGAGCAATGGGTGACGGTGCTGGCCAGGGCTTTACCATCCATCGCAATCGCCTCGTCAGCGTTGACCCGACACACCTGGCTTGCCCAGGTCTCAAAAATCTCAACAACGCGACGGACATCAACCCGAAAGGCCATTCGACGAAGCGTCGAGTACTTCGGCAAGGCAGCACGCTCCACGCCAAATAGGTCAATCACCTCAGACTGATGACGCTTCATAAAGTCCGCTAACCCGCGCAGACTGCTATAGCCACTCATCACCCCCAGTAAACTCATTAGAAGCATTAACCATAAGGGATAGTCCACTCGACGTCGGCCTCGCCGCCAGTCTGGAATCGTCTTCAGTTGTTCAATTAATGCGTCTAACCCCATGATCGATACACCTGAATGCAACAGGTCCAGTATGGCTTTTCTCTGATTAGAGAATCAGCCCTACCCTACTTCCCTTACCTATCTTTTACAGGTACTTTTTTTTCGCGCTGATCCCTTATGTGCGCCAATCAATCAATTCCTAGCTCGCTAATAAGTCCTGTTGAAACTTATAAAATTTGAGCTTGCTACGAATGTTTTTCACGTGTTTCTTCACAGTGTTGAGACTAATCACCAACTCAGCTGCAATCTCCTTATAGCTGCGGTTTTCACGTCTGAGCAACCAAATTTCAGCTTCACGGGGTGTTAGGCCATATTTCTGAGATTCAGTAGTTACTAAACTCTGAATCGAATTAGTTTGATCTTCTAAGATGATCAAAACAAGGGGTTGCTCATAAGCTTCTAACTTTAGCCAGCGGGCACGAATCCGAAGAACATTTTGCCCACTATGATTCAGCTCAGATTCAATAGTGATATCCTGTTCAGGATATAGATTGCCGCTATCGATAACGGCCTGATAAACTCGTCTGAGTTCTCGATCAATGACCTGATATTGTTTTTTATCCTGTGTAAGCTTCTCAAAAATTTGCTCAGCATTACTATTCGTGTGAACTAAATTACCCTGATGGGTAAAAATCAAAATGCCATCCATAAAGCCTTCAAGTAATCCCTTCATCAAAACACTGTCTAGGGGGCTACCTGGGGTTTTCAGGGTTTCAAGTGCTTCGAAAGTGTCCATCTGGCAGACGTCTCCTTGTTCGTCGTCACAAATCGCTTGCTGCACAGCGTCACTTATTGATAGGCACACAGGATTTGAGGTTATGCAGTTTCTTCTTAGGGAGCCGCGCGAAAATAAAGTTTCCGTAGAAGATAGGCAGGGGGAGGAAGGGAGAAAGAGGGAGCAGGGGAAGAAGAGGATATCATTTACCGCAAGCCCCCCTAACACAGATCTTGCGCTAATGTTGGTGATGAGGCTATGACCCACGCTGGTTCAAAATCCAGCGCTAATTAAGGGCTGTCTACTATAGGCGTAAGACTTCTCGTTCGCCTTTGGCGTTCCCGAAAGGTGGAGTAGCGACAACTAAGCTATGAGGCTCTGAATACAGAGCTTTTACCGATCTCTCAACCCCTATTCTATGAGAAGTCTTGCGCCTATAGCAGGGTTTGATCCAATTAGCCGTGCGACTGTGAGTCCACGGCGGGTTGACGCTTCCCCGCCAGGTGCAAGATATGAGCTACTTAGCTCTCTTCCACCTTAAAAAAGTCCAACAAAAACAGTGCGTAGATCTTTGTCGCCGCTACCACCTTTTCCATATCGATAAACTCATTTACGGGCGGCCAACCATCCTCACCGGGTCCAAAGGTAATTGACGGAATGCCACTATGGGCAAACCGCAGCGTATCGCAGTAAGCATTCTTGCGATACAGCACCGGCTCTTTACCCAAAACCTGCTTATATGCCCGCGATAACGCCTGTACATGCTCTGCATCTTCAGACACTTCTATCGAGGCAGGCACAAACGTCTCTCCCTCTACCTGAGTAATGGTGGCCTGAAATGCGGGATCCTCTGCCTGC
>JBCDAG010000660.1:0-2670 GCA_039186165.1 Cyanobacteria bacterium P01_F01_bin.53 | reverse complement strand
TGTACAAATTCCTAGCTGCCAGCCTGATAATTTATAGTTTACTATCGATGCGAGCGAATTATTGGTAGGGCGATAGCCCCATGGACTACTTAAATACCTGACTGACTGACAAAAGTTTAGTCAGCGGCATAGTCATAGGTAAAGACTTTGAATTCCAAGCGATAGGCGTGCTTCTCGTGGTGTTTTCGTGAAACGATAGCCGGTTCGGGATCTCGATGAGAGAAAAAGGTGACGTTTTGGATAATGTGCCAACCGTTCAACGCTGACGCCTTGAGCCAATCCCAGCCAATGCGAAAATAGCTGTTGCCTCGAAACCAGTGAGGATCTACCCAGCGTCGCTGTTTATTGGCCACCACTTGTCCCCCTTGAGCGGTCACAAAGAGCGTGGCAATGGCCAAGATAAACCAGAGTCGAGACAGGTCACATACTGAACGAATCTGAGATTTTTGAACGTTCCAGCCATTAGACTGATCATCCAGAAAACTCTCTTCAATATCAAATCTTAAGCCATACTCGCAGAAGGTCTGTAGGGTAGTGAGTTCATCGCTGACAATCGCCCAAAACTCACCATTGACATTATTACGACCCACGGCCAGATGAACGGGACCATACCATGCATCTTTGTGTATCCTTACGGCGTGAAAGCATAGGGCCTCACCTCGATTAAAGTGAAAGTCTTGAAGCTGAGCCCAGCCTTTTCCCGTACGCCATACCCACGTGTCTTTTTTCAACCGAATACGATAGCTCCAGTGCCATTGTTGAGTGAGTGCCTGCATCAGCTCGGGATGGGCAAACCCACGGTCGGCTAAGAGTATGACCTTGATGCCGGTCGGTACACACTGAGCCGCTTGGTTCACGACCGCTTTGTAGTCATTAAATGCAACGGTGGCGCTGCGATGATGCAACACTCGCCATGCCACGGGTAAGGCCCGCCCCCGATGGACCAGCGCAATGCGAATCAGACAATATTGGTCCCAAAAGAGGGAGGTATCCAGACTCAAGTACAGGGACTCGTCTTGCCAATCTGCCAACGCTGCTCGAATCAGAGACTTGTAGAGCTTGTGAATGTTGATGCGACTGTTGCCTAACCAGCGCCGAACTCGTCTTTGTTTACTTTGGGCATAGCGTCCTCGACTCGGCAGATACGGCAGCCACCGCGTTAGATTCACCTCGCCACTGTGAATCAGGGCCACCACCATCAAGATACAGGTGGTTAAATGGGATTTATGAGCCCAGGGGCAGGCTTGACCCAACCAGGCATTCACGGCATCGTGGAGAGGGGAGTTTTTTTCTCAGCATCACTAAGGTTTTGAGTGGTATCTAAAGCTTAGAATGCTGGCTCCCCTCCTTCCAAATTTTGACCACTGGAACTCTCATAGACAAAGAACTGGATGCTCTTCTCGTGAGCTTTTGGCAGTCAATCAGGGTTTGACAGTGACGTTGAGAAAATCTCAACTCAAACCTGGCTTTTTATTTTCTCTAGATGTTGTAATCCCCATGCCTGTAGAGCTTGAATAATTGGTGCAAGCGTCTTGCCATATTCGGTCATGGAATATTCTACTTTTGGTGGCACTTCAGGATAGACTTTCCTGGCAATTAGGTTGTTGGATTCAAGCTCACGCAGTTGCTTGGTGAGCATTCTCTGGGTGACTGTGGGCATTAAACGACGCAGTTCGTTAAAACGTAGCGTCTTTGAAAGAAGGTGGTACAGAATCACACCTTTCCACTTTCCTCCAATGATGTCTAACGTTGCTTCCACGGGACAACCCGCAGCGCAGTCATATCTATCATGAGCCATACTTTTACAGTATACAAAAGGGTACTACGTATCAAAAAAGTGCGTACTTATCGCTGGCGTTTATTTAGTCTATTCTTGGCATGTCCTAATGGCAACAAGGTTAATTCAATGAGTACCCAATTAACAATCGTCGCAAAAATTGAAGCTAACGCTGATAAGGTCGAATTTGTTAAGGCTGAATTACTAAAGCTAATTCCCATAACTTTGGCGGAAACTGGTTGTATTCAGTATGACTTACATCAGGACAATGACAATCCAGCTGTATTTGTGTTCTATGAGAGTTGGGAAAGCCGTGAACTTTGGCAACAACATATGAACAACACTCACCTGGCGGCCTACATGAAGGCAACAGAAGGTGCCGTTGCATCGTTTACGTTAAATGAGATGACTAAGGTGTGAAAAGCTTGTCGTTTTCTATCCAATTTTTTATTTAAAGTGGTGGAACCAACAGGAGACAGATGAATGAAAGCGATTGGCTATAAAGTACCAGGCCCAATTGACCGTGAGGATGCCCTGCAGGACATCACCCTTGAAACCCCAAAAGCTGAGGGACGTGATCTGCTGGTTAAGGTTAGCGCCGTTTCGGTTAACCCGGTGGATGTAAAACTGCGTAAGGCTAAATCTCCTGAAGATGGTGACTGGTCTATCCTTGGATTTGATGCGGTGGGTGTTGTTGACGCTGTTGGCCCCGAAGTTCAAAACTTTAAAACAGGAGATGCAGTTTTCTACGCCGGGTCTATCGCCCGACCTGGTACCAACAGCGAATATCACTTGGTGGATGAACGCATTGTTGGGCGTAAACCTAGCAGTCTATCTGACGCTGATGCCGCCGCCCTCCCTCTAACATCGATTACTGCGTGGGAAATGCTGTT
>JBCDAG010000659.1:0-2675 GCA_039186165.1 Cyanobacteria bacterium P01_F01_bin.53 | reverse complement strand
AAGCTAACGGACTACAGTATTGGGATAGAACGTGATTATGATTTGGCATTACCCAACATTTGTGCCTATGGTAGTGAGCTAAACCAGGTCTGGACTAATCTGTTAGACAATGCGATCGATGCTCTCGTAAATAGTCAGCAGACAACAACACAACCCGAGGAAATTTTTACACCGACAAATGATGCCGTATTGATGTCTGCTGACCCTCAAATTACCCTTCGAACGTGTCAAAAGAAGGATTATGTTCAGGTGGAAATTATTGATAATGGACCTGGGATTCCAAAGCAGTTGCGATCGCGAATTTTTGAGCCATTTTTCACAACTAAAGACGTGGGTGCTGGCACAGGACTTGGGCTAGATATTGTTCACCGAATCGTGGTCAAGCGGCATGGCGGCTCCATTCGAGTGACATCTCAACCAGGCGAAACTAACTTTCAAGTTTGCCTGCCCGTCCGTCCGCCGATAGCCCCCGGTGGTTAATACTCTAGTCCAGGTGATTTCTTCTATGTTCGGTGAACAAATCCAGAGGTTTGTCGTCTTTGCCCATCGAAGCAACAAACTTAACTAGAGCTGAGTAGGAACCGCCAATTAAAAATGGCTCAATAGCTGTTTCGGGGAGGTTGATAAACTCAAGCTGAGCAAGGTAGTGGCAGGGAACTGCCCTCGGTCATCTCTCCTACTCTGCTAACGCTTTCTAAGTTAATCGATGAGACTAAATGCTACGAGACAATTCGCACGATGCGTTGGCCCAAGGGAATTTGCTGCATTGAATGTGGGACCAAAAGCATTACCAAACGAGGGAAGCATGCAACCTATCCGGCTCGACAGCGCTATGTCTGTAGTAAGTGTGGTCGTCACTTCGATGATCTAACGGGCACCCTCTTTGCCGGTCGTCATCAACCGTTACAAACCTGGATTGCATGCTTATATTTGATGGGACTCAATGTCTCCAATCAACAAATTGCTGAGGAATTGAATTTGCATAAAGATGATGTGCATCAGATGACGAGTGAATTGCGCCAAGCAATTGCCGATAAGCACCCAGAAGTACAGTTATCGGGGACAGTAGAGTTTGATGAAGTCTACGTGATCGCAGGGCACAAGGGGCAACCTGAGCAGGTAAAAAAAAGGGCGCAAGGGTCGCAGACGGAAACTCAAGGGGCTTCGGGGGCGCGGTACGCTCGAAACAGAGAAACCGCCGATTTTCGGGATGATTCAACTGGGTGGACAGGTGGTGATTAAAATGCTTGCGAATGTTCAACAACAAACTATCAAACCGATTATTCAGTCAATGGTGACGCCGGGTACCCTCATCTATACCGACGAATATGACATCTATGCTCGTTTAGAGACCTGGGGATATGCTCACAAAAGTGTTTGCCACAGTGCCGGAGAATATGCCCGAGATGATGATGGCGATGGCTTCTGTGAAGTTCATGTCAATACGATGGAAGGCTTCTGGTCATTGCTGCGGTCATGGTTGAGACCCCATCGAGGGATTTCTCAAGAGAAATTACCGATATATTTGGGGTTCTTTGAATTTGTGCATAATGCCAGAAAAAGAGGGAAAGCCTTGCTGAGCAGTCTATTGAGTACATTACTCGTTTAGCTCCCTGAAACGCCGATTGAGCCTTCTGGTTAATCTGTCGCGCCATCTCTAACGACCTAAGTTTTGCACCACATGACTAACAAAAATGTTTTCAACCCCCTCCCGCGTTAAACGACTATCAGCAATTTCTAAAAAGAGCTGCACTAATTCCCTGTTGTCCAAAGTGAGCTGCCAACCATTAATCATTAGAAAGACTTCCGAAATAGCCGCAGCAATCCGCTTATTTCCATCAAAAAACGCATGAGCATTACAGAGATGATAGGCATAGGAGCAGCACAGACGGGTACTGTAGCCTGCTCATAATAATGCCGATTTTCAGCAGCTTTCATGGCAGACTCCAACAGTCCTCTATCTCTCAGTCCAGGCTGTCCACCCGTTTCTGCTATCAGTCGAGAATGGAGCATCAAAATCGTATCGAGCGTCAGAAATTTCACTCGTCTGCACCCGCACCTTCCGCTAACTCTTCATAGGCAGATCGCCGCTTCTCTAGCAGCTCCTCAAAGGCTATAACGGAACCGGCATCCACTGATGCCTCAACATTTGACGCCTGAATAACCAGGGTTGAACCCACAACTGTCAGCTGTACTGATTCGCCAGGTTGAATTCCCAATGCTGCAAGCATATCTGTCGACAGCGGCAACATAGGACTTCCATTAATTGATTGGATTTGCTCTAACATAACGCCCCTCCTTTTTCTAAGGGATCGTGGAAACGCTCTGATTTCAAAGCCCATGATAGCGCATGGCTACCAGAATATTTTTAGTCAGGTTTTTAGTGTAAGTCAAATAAATAAAATTATCTAACATAGATTCTCCGCACCCTGCATCTTGATCGAGTTATTGAGTGTTCAGGCTGTGAAATTTTTCAAATAACCGGAGTCATTAATGCGGACTGGCCTGTTTTGTCTGCTTGTTAGTACATCATGCTAGCCAAAGGCTACAGCATAGGTTTTACAAGCGATGTAGACCTTCGATTAGGGGTAATTGCTTGCACCCTACTTAATTCCTCTTCAGCTTGCCCAATTATGATCGGGGCAACTGTGAAAGGCAAGGAACGCTCAGTTTTT
>JBCDAG010000658.1:0-2680 GCA_039186165.1 Cyanobacteria bacterium P01_F01_bin.53 | reverse complement strand
GAGCGGCTCACACAACCCTTGCGAGCCGCTCCCAACCAACAAGAAACGCCGGTTTCAGGGAGCGCTTCGATGCTTTTCCTTGTGCTTGCTAGTGGCACGCAATGATGTGTCCCTAGCAAAAACAAAGGCGTTGGATCTTTCCGCGCTGGTGAAGCTGCCTGATGTGAAGAGCGACAGAACTTGGCTCAACCATGGCGATATCCACACCAATGGCCCTGTGTTAGACGATGAGATTTTGGCGGATGCAGACGTTGCGTCAGCCATCGCCACTCAAGGCACCGTCGCCAAAACCTATGACGTGGTGACTATTGACCGGACGGTTGGTGCACGAATTTCGGGTGTGATCGCTCAAAAATACGGCAACGAAGGGTTCACCGGCCAGCTCGACCTCACCTTTAAGGGAAGCGTTGGTCAAAGCTTTGGCGCTTTCAATATCCAGGGCAAGACAATGACCCTTATTGGAGAAGCCAACGACTATGTCGGTAAGGGCATGAACGGCGGCGAGATTATCATTAAGCCGTTTGAGAAGGCCACTTACGAAGCTTCTCAAAACGTGATCGCCGGTAATACTTGCCTCTACGGCGCATCTGGCGGCACCTTATTTGCCAATGGCATCGCGGGCGAGCGCTTCGCCGTGCGTAACTCCAAAGGTAAAGCCGTGATTGAAGGTGCGGGCGACCACTGCTGCGAATACATGACCGGTGGGGTGGTGGTTGTACTCGGCAGCGTCGGCCGCAACGTCGGTGCGGGGATGACCGGCGGCTTGGGTTACTTTCTCGATGAAGCCGGTGACTTCCAAACGCGTGTGAATCCTGAAATTGTGCAGGTACAAAAGGTACTCACAGACGCCGGTTCCCAACAGCTGAAGTCACTGATTGAGACCCATGCTGACCGCACGGGCAGTGCCAAAGCGAAGGCGATTTTGGCTGATTGGGACAGCTACTTGCCGAAGTTCTGGCAGGTAGTGCCACCGTCCGAAGCCGATAGTGCAGAAGCGGGCGTCCAAAAAGACATGGCGACTAGCAGCGTTAGCTAGTACGGCTAATACAAGGTAAGCCTATAGCCTGTATAGGCTTACCTTTTAGGTATGTACGTTTGAACAGAGGGATTAGGGGAGAGCTGCTGCGGGCTGCATTTCGCAGAACTCTACCTTGACCTGGCGTGTCTTAAGAACTTGCGATCGCATTTGCTCATCATAATTATCAGACAGGACCATGGAGTTCAGACCTGGAACCAGCTGGCCAATCATTTTTAGCTGGGCCTTGAGCATGCCCATCACGTCACTGTCGAATTCAAATTGGGCAGAAAGCGCTCTACGCTCTATGCGCTCGCGCACCATGGCCTGCCAAGCCGGTTCACCCGCTAGCCACGGGTGCCGCTGAAGATTGACTGCTGTGGGCAGAGGCCCATCTTGCTTGGGATAGGAAAACACCTTTTGCTTGAGCTGCGCCATGATAGCCGCCTGACTATTGATAGCCTGACCATTAATATCAGAGGCTGGCGGGATAGTCGTCATGGTAATTTTGGTCGCCCCTAAGTCACCCAAGAGGGTCAGCAAAGCCCGCTCGCGCTCTTCGAACAGCATCGAAAAGTAGTCAGCCACCGGATAGTAGTGGGTCCACCGCGACTTGAAAGGATGGCGGCGATAGGTTTGCCCGCGAACAGGGTGGCCTGGCGGAAAGCGTAAATTATCCGGCAGCTCATCGGCACGGATATACCCCACGATTTGCTTGGACCAGTTACGCAGGTTGAGTCGGGCCAGCTGGTGAAACAATAGGCGGGCATCTTGGTTACGGTGATGGATGCGGTTTCGATCGTTGGGCCTTTGATATTTTTCCTGCAAAAGCGCACGAATCGTCCAAAACAAAGGTGTCACGACTTTGGGCAGCGACATCGCCGTCAGGGTGGTAACCGAATTAATTTCCGAATTGGTCATAAAAGAGAGGGACTGCATCGCCTTTTTTAGCTCCATTTCAGCCCGTGTAATGTACACATCCGACTGGGGGTGAAAGCTATCGAGCTTGGCAATAATTGCCATATCACCCGGCATTTCGCCATGGTCCAAAATGTGGAGCAGGGGCTTGGATAACGGGTTTGGGGCCTCGGCACTGAGCGCGCCAGCAGATGAACGGGTAGTAATAGAACCGTTTGAGGCGCGGTGGGTCATAGCGGCTTTCGACGAACTACTCAAAGCCCCCCCAGAAGAACTGCTAGGGACACTATCTTCCCCATGGGCCAGCTGCCCTGTGGAAAGATCGTTAAATTTGCGATAGAGGCTAGACATAGCACAGCTTCTTTGGGGGTTCCCAGTAATGTAGCTAGGTAATGTAGCCAGCAGTGATGCCTCGCCCTTGTATATGCAGCTAAGACGGTCCAAATTTAGACGCATCCGGTCAAGACAGTGCAATTGTGCTGAGCGCAGTCCAGGGCCACTGCACTTACACAAATATGCGGAACTCAGGTCACGCGCATGGTAATGATTATACGCTCAGTAGTTATACGCACAAGGCTATTTTATTTCTGATTCTACACCTTGTGCCGAAGCGGCAAAATAGAAGCCCAGAAGGAGCTCTCGATTATTCCAACGTTTGAACTGGAGCGCTCGGAAAAAAGTGAGATAGGCAAACATCAAAGCACCCATTGGTAATAGCCAAAGCTCAAGCGGTCGAGTTGAGACACG
>JBCDAG010000657.1:0-2685 GCA_039186165.1 Cyanobacteria bacterium P01_F01_bin.53 | reverse complement strand
CATACTGTTCCCTGTCCCCCGCAAATTTATGGCACTTTCTTCAATTGTTTCCAATCCCCCTATTTCCGTTTTACTTATTGATGATTGCTCAACCTTTCGACAAAGCCTTAAAACCTGGTTAGACTTGTGTGATGTCACCAAGGAGCAATCTTATGAAGTTGTCGGGCAGGCTGCTTCTGTTGACCAGGCTATCAAGCTAGCCACAGAACAACATCCCGCTTTGATCTTACTCGATATCGAGCTAAGTAATGGTGATGGCATTAAGTTCCTCTCTCGATATCGTCGTTTACAGCAAACGGGCAAAGTCCTGGTACTCTCGGGGCATGGGGAAGATCACTGGATCTTTCAGGCCATGCAGGCTGGGGCACGGGGCTATCTTTTAAAGTCTGAACTTTCTTGTCAGCTGTATGATGCAATTCATACAGTTTTGCAAGATAAGGTTTATATTTCCCCTGAAGTTGCCACTAGCTTTTTTAGACAGTTTCATTTTCAAACTGGTCACTCTTTAAAGAGTCTTTCTGAGATTTATCTTACCGAACGTGAGCAAGAAGTACTGTCCTGTCTGGTGCAGGGAGATTCTAATGAGATGATTTCCCAGCGACTGCATATTACCGTAGGTACGGTCAAAGCCTATCTCCGCTGTATTTTTGAAAAAATGGAGGTGTCTAGTCGTACCCAAGCCGCCCTAAAAGCTCTGAAATTAGGACTTGTAGCTGCATGAGCAACCATCTTGCGATCGCAACCGTCACCGCCACCCTCCAAAAAACGCTCCAAGCTACTGTCCAAACAGAAGTGGAGGGGGCGCGGATTACTACCGTTAGCCCTAGTGAAATTGGTAAGGGTACGCCAGATACTGGTGTGAACATTTTCATGTACCAGGTGATTACCAATCCCGCTCTCCATAATATGGACGCCACCTTGGCGCGATCTCGAGGCACCCCTGTCAAGCGTCAGGCAGCGCTGGATTTGTACTACATGCTGAGCTTTTATGGCAACAACAACGAATTAGTCCCCCAGCGGCTGTTAGGGAGTGCAGTACGCATACTAAATGATAAACGGGTTATCAGTCAGGATATGATCCGCGCTGCCTGTACAGACAGCACTTTTTCATTTTTGGCAGGGTCAGATCTGGCCAATCAGGTACAACACATTAATCTGTTACCCCTTGACCTAAACTTAGAAGACCTCTCCAAAACTTGGTCTGTCTTTTTCCAAACCCCCTACGTCCTTTCCGTTGCCTATAAATGTTTAGTGGTCTTAGTAGAAGGTGACGATCCCTTCAAACGAGGATTGCCTGTCCGCGAAGCACGCTCAGGAGGCATATCTCCCTTCCCGAATCAGCCCAAAGTGGAAAAAATTGTTGCCCAGGCCGGACGATACGCACCCATTTTGGTAGACAGTACCTTATTAATTAAAGGTAAATATCTCAAAGGCGACCGCTTTACTCAAGTACGTATTGGCGGCGTCGAAGTGCTTCCTACTGATATCAAAGATACAGAAATTAAGTTGAATCTCTCCACGCTACCTGACTATGCCCTGCGGGCAGGGGTACAAAGTTTACAGGTGATTCATCCCCATTCTCTCTCAGAAGTCGACCGTAGCCATGGCCGTCGCGGAGCAGAATCTGCCGGTGCTCCTTTTGTTTTACGACCACGGGTGATGTCAGTTTTAGTAGAGAGCATCGAAGAAACTGATAATGACACTCGCAATGCTGTATTACAAATCCAGTTAAATCTCACCGTTGGTCGTGAACAAACCGTGGTATTAGCGCTCAATGAATATGCCACCGATAATCCAATGGCCTACATGTTTGATATTCCCCAGCGAGATAGTGACAGTAATCAGGTGTTGATACCCGTTGAGGATGTTAAACCAGGAGAATATTTAGTCCGCTTGCTGATTGATGGTGCAGAAAGTCAGTTAGAAGTGGACACTGAACCGAATAGCCCCACCCAGGATCAGTATATTGGACCCAAGGCTCTTATTCTTTCGTAGTCCAAAGTTTAGGTAAGTAACGGTCTGAGTATGTATCTAATTAAGATTGACGGTCTCGGCTTTATCCATAGCGCCTGGGAAGATCAGGAACCCAGGTTCTGTGCTACCCTATCGGCTGCTAGATCCTGGCCCACTCTCACTGAAGCGTTAAGGTTTGGCAACAATCATCTCACCTCTCGCTTACCGATTGGTTGGGAGCTGTGGGAAGAAACAACAGACGATTTAGTGCCTTTGATTCGCCCTCAGTTAGCTAAGAATTAGTTAGCCTTTCATAGTGTGGACAGGCATAAGGTGTAGCATCTGCGAAGCTATCTATCAAAACCTAAAACCATGAGTGATGCAATGGAACAACAACTCAATAATGATGTAGAAAATCTTAGCATTAACCAGCTCAATGAGTTCGGTAACCAGGCTGTCAAGCTGGGATTAATTGCTGGCCATGGCCACCACCAGGGACAGTACGAAATTATCCGCGAGGGCAAAATCCTAACTATGTCTCCTAAGGAAGCCCTGACATTTCTTCAGCAGTTAGTTCAGCCTGAAATCGAAGAGTAAGAAATAACAAGTAAGAAATAGCAAGTAATAAGTAACCATGGCAAGCTGGCATGAGGCAAATCAGCAGTATCTTTTAGCCGCCATTGGCCAGGTGCAATATCAGTTAGCCCAGGCTTGTGATCCGCCTGCCGATGT
>JBCDAG010000656.1:0-2694 GCA_039186165.1 Cyanobacteria bacterium P01_F01_bin.53 | reverse complement strand
TGCTCGTAATTGACTATTTAGGGACGGAATAAAGGGAGCAAACAAGCGTTTTCACGCACATGCTTACAATAAACCAATCCTAGTGCATTTCTGTATTAAAACGTACGCCACCAATCAAAGATACGGTTCCAGGCCCACCACTTATCCGGGTCGTTATAGCGCTGTTGGCAACTGCTGCTACTGATGTAGCCAACGTGCCCGCCCTGGTCGGTCATGATGAGTTTGATAGCTGGGTTTGCCTCGCAGATAGTTTCAACGTCTGCAACTAAGGTGGGGTCAAAAAGCGGATCGTCGGCAGCGTACAAAATTAAGGTCGGTTTTGTCAGCTCTGGGAGAATGTATAGGCCACTCGTCGCCTTGTAGTAAGCCTCGACAGAATCGAACCCGAGGCGAGGAATCACCATTTCTTGATCAAAGCTCCAGATGCTGTCTACCCGGCTGACGGCTTCCGGGTCAAAGGCGTCAGGGTGAGCCTGCTGGAGCTGCGCTAGGAGCTTTTTGAGCTTGCGGGCGATCGCTTTTTCGAGGTATTTACCAAGGGGCGCTTTGGTGAGGTACTGGAGCGATCGCAATGACTCCAGGGCCGGACAAATCACCGCACACCCAGCAATTTCTTGGGAGGTGATCGCCAAATCTGCTCCCCATTGTGGCAGCTCCTGAGCCGCCTTTACGCCCCATAGCGTCAGCAATCCGCCCAGCGAGAACCCTGTAAACCAGAATGGCGCAGGGCAACCCATTTCCTTTGCAGCTGCTGCAATTCGGACAAAATCCTCGCCTTCATACAGTCCATCCGACGTTAGCGTTGACGAGAGCTTTGCCGTTTCTCCATGGGCACGCCAGTCATAAATGACAACGGCATAGCCCTGAGCATAGGCCTTTCGCGCCATGATGCGCAAAAACCACTGGTCGTCCAAGTCGCCCGTAATTCCATAGGTGCCGACGATCGTGCCAATGGGATTTGGTGGGATAGCGACTAAGCCAAAAATGGGCATCCCTTGAGCCCCAGTAAACACCTTTTTCTGAAAGGGCGGCTCTGGAACTGAGAGGGTGTCTTCCCACCTATATTCAGCCCTAAGACCTGCATAAAGGGTCATCAAAAAGCCATTGGTTAATGGCCAAGGCGCTTGGTAAGGTACTGAGTCCATTTAAGCTGTGCCACATCCTGCTTCTGTAAGCACACGGTCAACAGAAGCAGGATACTTGCTGACTAACCTTTGCAGACGAATTGGACGGTTCACCAGGTTACCGCCGCAGTTTGGCCTTGGCTCTAGCATAGGATGCAACCCTCAAGAACCAATAGCCGCGGGGACTTTAGCGATGTTCTCTTCCCACTTTCTCGGTTCACTGGCCCGGCGAATATTTCGCCAGATCTGCGTTGCAGCCTTGGTACCATCGGCAACGGCAATCGTTACCTGGTTAAGCCCTTGCTTCAGATCGCCAATCGCAAAAATACGCTCGTGAGTAGTCTGCGTCATGTTATTGGTGATGAGGTTTTCACCATCCCAGGTCAACTCTGGAATGTCCTTGAGATAGTGATTGTGGTAAATCGACCCCATACTGATCAGACCCGTTGTAGCTTCTACCGTGGTGCCATCGGCCAGGGTCACTCCGCTCATCTTATGTTTTTCACCTTCGAAGCGAGCAATGGGAGATTCGTAGAGAGGATATCCATGATCTGCAAGCTTTTGCTTCATTGCATCGCTTACAGGATAGCGACCATCGGTCAGCACTGAAATATATGGCGTGAACCAATTCAGCACAAAAGCAGCGTTGATTTGCGCCTCTTTTCCAGCGATGAGCACGGCCTTTTTGTCCCACATGTCGTAGCCATCGCAAATCATGCATACGTGGAGGGTATAGCCAGCGTAGTCGAATACATTTTTCATGTCATCTAGCGTGGGCAACACATCTATGACACCAGAGGCAGCAATAACGTACTTACTATGCAGCGTATAGGTCTTACTATTCTTTCTACCGATTTTCACATCGATAGCGAAGGCTTCTCCTTCATCGGTGACCTTTTCTACAAATCCTCGCAGGTGGTCTGCGCCCCACTCTAGTGCCTGCTTGGTCCCATGGGTAATAATATTTCGCCCGGGAGTCTCAGGGTCAAACCCTAAGTAATTACGGGTTTCTTGCATCCAGAACGAACGGCCCTTGCCTTTTTCAATCACCAGGCATTTGAGGCCGTAGCGAGCGAGATAAATCGCAGCGGAAAGCCCTCCCATGCCCCCACCGACGACAACCGCGTCGTATACAGTATCTAAATGGTTTTCAATGTTGGCAGCAGAGAGTTTCATAAGGTCACCACAGGAAAGCGTTAAGGATGGGAAAAAGGTTGAGGAGTAGCTTAAGTGAGGATTTGCTATCTCCTCAGCCTCTTACAACTAAGACCCTAAAAATGGGAATAAATCGTTAGCCGACGAACTCTTTAACAGGCTCGGATACACCAGGTGCCTCTTGACCCTTTAGGTAAGCAAGCATGGTGTCAGCATCGGAAACTTCAAACGGATCTGTTGGGCAGTTGTCACCAAAGTCGGGCTCAATAAAGATTTTCTCAATGCTGAGGTCGTTGATGAGCGCAGAATAGCGCCAAGAGCGCATGCCAAAACCGATGTTAGTCTTTTCGACCAGCATGCCCATTTTACGGGTGAAGTCGCCGTTGCCGTCTGGCAGAAGCTTGACGTTTTTCAC
>JBCDAG010000655.1:0-2697 GCA_039186165.1 Cyanobacteria bacterium P01_F01_bin.53 | reverse complement strand
CTCCACTATAACTAATAAATGTCTTATTGCCCTGGGGTAAAGTCTGGCAAAAATCATAGCTGACATCATGATCTGCCACCTGATCCGCAGTACCGTGCAATGTCAGTATAGGCAGCGTTAAACGAGATTGGTGTCGATAGAGAAACTGAACTGTTTTTAGAAATTCTGTTGCTAATCTTGCTGTGCCTTGTTGATGTCGCAACGGATCGTGAGCATAGGCTAAAACAACGGTGCGATCGCGGGATGGCAAAATATGTCTTAAACCAAGGGACAGGGAAAACCGGGGCCAGCTAAAGGACAATAGTTGACCAATTTTTAAGCGTAGATCGGTGGTCGCATGGATGCCTAAGGGCAATGACGCCGCCACAATTCCTGTAATTAGTGGCTCAGACGGTTGCAAACTCATGTGAAGCCAATAGTCCAAAGCAATAATGCCGCCGAGGCTATGGCTGAGCAAAAAGCAGGGCACCGTCGGGTGCTGCTCGCGCACCATGGCTATAAAACAGGCTAAATCATCGCGGTACTCTACCCAGCGATTAATATGTCCCCGCTGCCCCGGAGAGCGTCCATGGCCACGCAAGTCATAACTATAGAGGGCATATCCCTCTGGAATTAGAGCTTTAACAACATTCTGAAAGAGACCTGAGTGCCCTCCCAAACCATGAACCAGGACTATAGTCGCCTTCACTGTCGAGGTGGGTAACCAACTTTGATAATAAAGACTGAGTCCATTAGTGGCTATAAACATACCCTCTTGATGCTATCCATTAGGCAGAAGTCGCTCAATGTCATATGGGGAGGAGGTTTCAGCGATGAGCTGAAATTTTCACCTATGATGTGCCTCGCGGTTCTGTGTAGAAGCATTACAGAAAGAGGCGTTTGCCTAGACGTTATGAGATCCTAGCAATGATTCTGAATGCGAGAGCCCACACAACTATGCAAACTTGGACCCGCTAAGACATCAATCCAATTTATTTCCAAGACCTCCGTCATGCCAAGCGATTGCGGAGTATCTTGGAGATTTTTAGCAAGTGTCCGACAGGGAGTGTACCGCAAGCGTGTAGTGATGCGAGTCAAGCCCAAAGTATCTATCGTTTTTGGTCCAATCCCAAGGTGAGTGTCAGTGCGATTCTCAATAGCCATATCGACGGGACAGTAGCTCGTGCCTTGAGTTGCCAGACGGTTCTGTCGATTCAAGATACGACGGATTTAGACTTTACGAGCCATCCTGGGACGGAGGGACTCGGCTTTCTGAATCAAACGAAGCAGCAAGGCATCAAAGTGCATAACTGTTTTGCCGTCAGTGGAGAGGGAGCGCCCTTAGGACTGCTGCATCAACACTGTTGGGTTCGTGACAAGCCCCCCGTGAAGAAAAAAGATCCGAAGAAAGTCAAGAACAATCAGAAACCGATTGAAGAGAAGGAAAGTTATCGATGGTTAACAACTCTTACAGCCTCTGAAAGCAAGATTTCAGAGCAGGTACAGCTGGTTCAGGTGGCTGACCGTGAAGCCGATATCTTTGAGTTATTTTCTCAGGCCCGTCAAGCCAACAGTGAGTTATTAATTCGTGCCAAAACAAATCGCAAGGTCAAACATGAGCTGGGCCAACTCTTTGCCACCCTGAGTCAATCGCCTGTTTTGGGTGAGCTGAGCCTTGAATTGCGCCGGAATCCTAAACGTGCATCGCGCTCAGCACAGTTACAAATACGAGCCATGACGGTGACCCTGGAGGTGCCTCAACATTTACCCAACAAACATCAGTTGAAGCCGATTGAACTCAATGCCTTGCTGGTCGAAGAAATTGGGTCACCTGCCGATGGAGGTCCGCCCATTCGTTGGCGATTGTTAACCAGTTTACCCTTGGATACATTTGAACAAGCCTGCCAATGTGTGCGCTGGTACAGCTACCGTTGGTTAATCGAACGCTTTCACTTTACGCTCAAAAGTGGCTGCAAGCTCGAAGACTTACAACTGCAACACCGAGACCGATTACTCAAAGCCTTGGCCACTTACAACATTGTTGCCTGGCGATTAATGTCGATGACTTACCAAGCACGATTAACCCCTGAGGTCTCCTGTGAGGTGATAGTACCACCCGCTGAATGGAAACTGTTGCGACGTAAATTTGAGCCCAAAAGTCGCTCTAAAAAGCCACCGACCTTGCGGCAAGCCATCATTTGGATTGCCCGACTGGGAGGATTCCTGGCCCGTAAGCGAGATGGCGAGCCGGGTATCAAAACGCTCTGGCGAGGCTATACCAAACTGCACCACTTACTCGAAGGGGCGCAACTGGCTGCCAAACAGTAGCAACCACAGGCTTTTCACCGACTTGTGCCTAATGGATAGGATCTTAATGGGGTGTCTTAAATCTCGAAATACAACACGCTATCGCCAAACCCATAAACTATTCCAATTTCTTCAACCCTGTCTAAAATCGTGATTGAGGTTATTACAAACCCTTATGCCTGACAACGGCCCCATTTCTCGGCAACCCAGGGAAATCGACAGACAGCAGGTTTACCTTCTAGGCGGGCTTGAAGCTCTTGACGAGTTTCTCCGGGAATAGCTCCTTGTGGAATAGCGGGGATGAAGGGGTGTATTGGCTCACTAAGAGGCGAAGCAGAATCAGGCAACCTGTATACGAATGCTGTAATCGTTGGTGGGACAAAAGTTTTTGGGCTATCTGCATTAAGAGGT
>JBCDAG010000654.1:0-2718 GCA_039186165.1 Cyanobacteria bacterium P01_F01_bin.53 | reverse complement strand
GGCTAAGTCTTTGTCAGGAAACTCATAGATGCCACGCTCACCCGCATCAATGTGTAGTAAAACCCAAAGCTTCTCGTCTATGTAGGGGGCTTCCCAGAGGTCAACTATGATATTTTCACTGTCGCCTGAGTCTACTCGGGCTTCTCCAATGCTCTCGGGGAGAACAATGCTGCCATCTTCACGGCTTTTATGAATAGAGACCCAACCATCGCGGGAAGTCGCAACTTTTTTAACCTTAATTTGGCCAGCAGTGGTTTGGCTCTCTATTTCTAATTTGACGTTTTTTTGTTCAGCACCTTCGGTATCCGGTTTTTTGTCGTCCTCTGACGTATTCTCTGAGTCGCTATCTGACTCGCTGTCAGTCTCGCTGTCTACCGCAGGAGCTTCTGAAGTCTCTGAGTCGCCATCAGTCTCAGTCGTGTTGGCTTCTGTGGTGTCAACATCCGTTGTTTCAGCAGCGGGGTCTCCTAAATTAATCGGTGTATCACCGTTAGAGCAACTGATCAGCAGAAGCGCGGTGGATAGGACAGCTAACAGGTATTTCATGGGGTGTTTTTAAGTAGACAGAGCCAGGGTATGGGTATTTTATGTCAATTTTCGCTGCTAAATAGATGTAGCTGCCCTTAGGGCGCTTTCTAAACTACAGGGCGTGACAAAACCTGGCTGTGATCGTTGAGAGCAGTAGCTTTAGATTTTAATGTATTGGCTTGTGCTGTATTGCCTTAATGTGTCGCCTTCATCAGGTGGATCCTCCAGGTAAATGAGAAGGCGATAAGCTGAGACGACCTGATTAAATGTAGGTAGAGGCATTATTATCTGAGATGAACCTCAGGGGGCGGTCCTAGGTTAAACAAATGGCTAAAAAAAATGGAGTAGTGGGCAGAATCATCGGCTTCGTTGTGCTGATTGCAGTGGTTGCGGTACCTTTGATTGTCCTTAAGCGCTCAGGCATTAGCAATGAGGAGATTCAGGCCTATGTTGAGCAGCTAGGCATATGGGTGCCTTTTGGACTGTTTTTGCTGCGATTTACCAGTGTGGTGATTCCGGCACTGCCAGGAACGGTCTATGCGATTTTGGCGGGTACGCTGCTGGGTTTTTGGAAAGCATTTGCGGTGGTTTGCTTTTCGGATTTTGTATCCTGTTCTCTGAGCTTTTGGCTGGCCTCCCAGTACGGACGGCCGCTGGTGAGCAAGCTGGTAGGCCAACGCTTTATGGGCCGCGTAGAAGGCTTTGGACAACGGCATTTAGAGGACAATTTCTTTTTACTGACGGCGTTCTTAATGTCTGGTTTTTTCGATTTTGTTTCCTATGGGGTGGGTTTAGCACGCACACCTTGGCGTAAGTTTTTACCCCCGCTGGTGGTCAGTATTTTGGTCTCTACACCGCCGGTTGTGGGCTTAGGTGCAGGCATTTTAGCCGATAAGAAAATTTTAGGTTTTGCGCTGGGTGGGCTGTTCTTGTTTTCACTGTTTTTGGGATGGCTGCGACGTAATCAGGGTGTGAGCGATCGCACCTAAGTCCATACCAAAAGCACACCAAAATCACAGTATGAAGGTAAGAGTGTGACGATAGCGAATAAGGCTCAATGGCCCCAAATGGCTCCAAATGCCCAAGAATTGATCCATTTGGTATCGTAAGCTAAACACTAGCTAGGTAATATTTCTAGCAAATTACTTAGCGTTAGTTTTCAAAAAACGTATCTATCAATAACGTATCTATCAATATTGGTCTTAGCCCTAGCCGATCCACAACATTGCAGGCTAAATATGAGGAGGGATAGGTACCCCCTCTAGGACCCGCACTTTGCAGTGGCTACAGATCAATAATGGTTATAGATAGTCTGAAAGCATTCCTGAGCTTGACATCATCTATGGACTCACAGTGGCAGCTACCCCAATGGCGCGTTTTGATTATTGAAGATGATCCCTTGGTTCAATTGGGGATTGAGCAAGCGCTGGCGGCTTGTAGTGAGCTGACTGTGCTCGATATCATTGACGATGGGTATTTGGCGGTAGAAGCTGCGATGCAGCATACCCCCGAGCTGGTATTGATGGACATTGGCTTGCCGGGAATTGATGGGATTGAGACCACCCGGCAAATTAAGACCAAGCTCCCTGATACCAAGATCATTATGCTAACGTCGCACACCACTGAAACAGAGGTGCTGGCGTCTTTTTCAAGTGGGGCTGAGGCCTATTGCATTAAAGGAGGAAGCATTGATGTCTTGCTGACGGCGATCGCAACGGTGGCTCAGGGCGGGGTGTATTTGGATGCCCAAATTGCCCAAATTGTCGTTCAAAGCTTCCAGGCGACGCCCGAGCCCAAAGAGGCCGTTGAGCATAACTTGTCAGAGCGTGAGCTAGAAGTGCTGAATCTGCTGGTGGAGGGGCTGAGTAACCCGGCGATTGCTAAGCGGCTGTACATTAGCCCCAATACCGTGAAGGCCCATATGCGGGGCCTCATGAATAAGCTGGAGGCCAGCGATCGTGTCCAAGTTGCCGTGAAGGCTCTGAGGGCGGGCTTAGTATAGAGCAGGCTGAGTATAGAGCGGGCTTAGCATAAAGGGCTAATACCCATAGGGCCATTCCATAGGGGCATTAAAGTCAGACACCTCCGGCAAAGCCGGTGGCTTGATGAGTGTGACCGCCTCAAAGGCGGATGCCCTACCGAAAGTCTCTGACTAGGAATCATAAAGTGACTGCGCTGCCTAGAATCGGC
>JBCDAG010000653.1:0-2770 GCA_039186165.1 Cyanobacteria bacterium P01_F01_bin.53 | reverse complement strand
GCAATTTCTCATTAATCAAGGCTCGATCACAGCAGATGATAATCCAGATGTATTTCTAGTCCGCCTTAGTCAGGGTAAACTGCCTGTGCCTGGACAGGTGACTTCTATCCTGTTATCCCTCAAAGTCGTCTTTGAAGGGCTAAGAGAGGCCCCAAACCTTGATCGGGAACTTGTCTATGCCCTCCATCTATTGGCCAGTGAAGGACGATATCAGTTTGATATTAAACAATCCGAAGGTTTGACCTGGCCACCATTATTGGATGAAGATTTAACCCGGATTGCCGCCGCGGTTCGGAGTATCTTCGCCAACACCTGGCTGGGTTGACTTACTCTGAGTTAACGAAGATAGCTGGCCTCGTTTTTGCATGCAATTTAGCCTAAGATACTGCCTCAACTACTGGCGATTTCGCTGAATATTGTTAACCATAGTTGGCACTTCTTCCTTGAGAAACACCTGAATCTGTCCGCTGTGGCTGGAGCCATCCGGATTAATCACTTGCTCCACCCAATATGCATACTGGTTGCCAACCCGGATTTCACCCCGTAATCCTCCAGAAATGGACGTCGGACCAGTTGGATAGATCAAAATAGCCTCGGCATTTCGGTAATCTTGGTGAATTGCGGCATTATAAATCACCCGTAATGCTTCCTCTAAGCGATTCAGCGTTACCCCGTTTACCTTGTCGTAGAAAGACAGGGTTTCTGTTTCAATCATGCCAAGACTGTCTTTTGAATCAAGGTTTCCAGGGGAGAATGGGGAAGCTTTGAAGATAAACCGTTTTGCTGCAGTGTCCTGTTTTTGGACCACCAGGGTTTCACCGATTCCCGGTCGCAGTGTGGGATGGCCCTGAATCCAGGCCTTGACCTGCCGCGTGGGTTGCCCCGGCAAAGCCATCCCAGGCTCCAGGAAACAGACCGGCAGGATGCCAGCAAGTAGGGCACAGAGTCTAAAAATCCTCATTCTCGGCACTCCCAAAACAATTCTTAAGTTTAATTCTCAGGATCAGTTGTCAGCATTCAAGCATATGAATCGACGAGTAGAAACACACGACAGCAAAGAACCTGTTTATTGTAGTTAAGTCCTGAATATTCTGACTAAAGCCACCAGAATGAACGGGAATTAAGGACTTTCAGGCCAGGAGGAGGGCTGATTGGTAAAATGATTAACCAATGAAGTTATATTAAGAAAGTTGTCTTTTAGGTTTATCTATTGACCTAAAAACATCGAGAGTTCTTGCTCCCACAAAGTAAGGGAAAGGGATCTCTGGTCATCCTCCAGAGCTTCTGTTGATTTTGATCCACCTATGTCTATTCGTCCTTTTCGTTCTAATCAAAGATCTCAGGCAAAATCCTTCAGAATTTTCACCAGCATCGCTCTCGATGAGATGAATCCAGAAGAACTAAATCAGTTATTCATCAAAGCAGGCCAGCCCAGACGGAACCTAGACAAACTGCGTAAAGCCCTGAAATATTCTGTACTCTGTGTTGCTGCCCTTTCCTTTCGCGACCAGAAGCTGTTGGGATTTGTTCGAGCCACTGGCGATGGCGCTTTTAACATCACCCTTTGGGACCTAGTTGTGGATCCGCAGTTAGAGGACAGAGATGCAGTGAAGCGATTGCTTCTAAAGCGCGTAAAGCAGGAAGTTAAGAAGTCAGGGCTACAGTGTGCCATATCAATATTTGCCCATCCCAGCGATAGCGCACTGTTACAGCAGGCAAGATTCGCAGAAGATGCAGCGGGCATTACGGACATGGCTCTCAGACTCGATGGCGATCACCAGGACTACAGTGACATTCAGGGCAATATTGATAACCCTTTGCAAGGGTAATCCACCGCAAGCACAGTCGAGCAGAATGCAATTGGAATCCGGAACTTTAGCGCCTAGCCATACTTCTAAAAACCTATACAGTGCAAAAAACGATTGATAGAGCCCTTCGAAAGACCCTAATGCCAGAAGTAGGGGATTTTGACCGCAGCCAATAGTTACTCTAAATGTACTTAGGGTAATTAATCTTGTGCCAAGTACATATTTTTTAGCCATTTGAGGAAGCGGGTAATCGCAACCAGCCCTCACTTTAATCAGGAGGAAGCCATGAAAGTTAACGTTCTGGGGAGTTTGTCAATCTTATCTACCGTTCTACTGACAACGATGGTGCCTGCGGTCAATGCTGCTGACTCAAGCATTCTTACCAGTAGCGCAGCAGACGAAACCCTGTATCTAGATGACGATGAAATTTACCCAGATTATGCTCTAGAAGTGGAACAGGCCACTGAGGTCAATGGGATACAGCTACCTGTAGGTACATTGATTTACGGTCAGTACGAACCTGCACCTGGAGAAGATGATTTGATCTTCGTGGCAGAGTCTTTCGCCGTTAACGGTCGCACCTATAGCTTTGATGCAGTCTCAGAACGATTGGAAGATAGGACCGACCCCCGCGATCGTAGGCTTGGAGAAATCGCAAAAGACGCTGCAATTGGTGCTGCTGGGGGAGCTTTGCTAAGCGAAATTCTAGGGGATATTGACCTTATTGAAGTCTTGGGCGGTGCTGCAGCAGGTGTTGCGGTTGGACAAGCCACAGCGAACCGGGTTGTGGTGATTAAACCTGACGATATCGTCCAGCTCAAGGTTCAGTAGCGGCCTGCTTGGTTCTTTCTCGTTGGTTTTTTATTGTTGTAAGTTTTCCCCCTGCAGAAAGGGGCGCATAATTGCGCCCCTAAACAGGAAGATAATATTCTCTAGCAGAGCGCTTAGTAGCGATAACTGCT
>JBCDAG010000652.1:0-2806 GCA_039186165.1 Cyanobacteria bacterium P01_F01_bin.53 | reverse complement strand
GAACAATTTGAAATTGGGGCCAAAGCCGAACTATTAGAGGGAAGATTAACGGCCAACTTAGCCTTTTTCGACCTGACTAAAGAGAACGTTGCCACCACCGATCCCGATAACATTTTCTTCTCGGTGGCCACTGGCGAGCAGCGCAGTCGCGGTATTGAGTTAGATATTGCCGGAGAGGTTCTGCCAGGGTGGAATATTATCGCCAACTATGCCTACATCGACGCTGACATCACTGAGGATGAAGATGGCAACGAAGGAAACCGACTGCGAAATATACCCGAGCACAACGTTAACCTGTGGACCACCTACGACATTCAAACTGGTTCTTTCGAAGGTCTGGGCTTTGGGCTAGGGGTTAACTATGTGAGTGAGCGCTTTGGTGATAATGCCAACAGTTTTACCGCTGAAGATTATTTTCTGACCAATGCGGCTGTTTCTTATAAACGTGATAATTGGCGGGCAGCGCTCAATATTCGCAATTTGTTTGATGTAGACTACATTGAAGCGGCAGGCAATTCTCGGACAAGCGGCATTGATCCTGGGGAACCCTTTACAATTGTTGGTTCTTTCTCCATTGAGTTTTGAATTAGTTTAGCGTAAACGTTAGCTTATAATGCAAACTATTCTCATCAGTAGAAAACGTTTGCATTTGGCTCTATCATGGCGATGCGCTTGATCTTGAATCATTGGCGAGATTGGCTTCTGCCCGGAAGCCCAAGCGATTCAAGGCTTTTCCACTCAGATTCCTCTGATCGCATTCATGTCTGTCCGCCTCACTTAGGTCAAGGCTATTTTCAAGAAATCCTGCTACAAGATGATTTAACACTCTTCATCTGTGACTATACGCTCAATCAGGATGTGCTAGTAGACGTATCTAGTGAGAGGGAACGTCTTGAATTGGTGGTTCAAATCGGTTCTAACGCGGGATACAGCTTTTTTATCCCTTTCTATGGCTCAAAAAAATTTGATCCCAAACAAGCCCGAAAACGAGTTTTCAACGTTAAAGTTTGCTTCAAACGCCCTACACTCATTACCTATTTTCAAGCATTCCTGGAGCGCCTGTCACCTCAAACACACTGCGTTGCTGAGCGCGCCATTCAAGCCATGTATCGGTACCAGGGCGGCGGCCCAAGCTCAACCTTGATTGGGATGCTAAACCGGATTTTCGACTGTGCGATCGCAGCTGATCCACACTGTACCCCCGAGCAAGTTTCAACCGCCGCCCTTTATGCTGAAGCGATCGCCCTCAAATACGCAGTCCGCAGTCCGATGACGTCTGCCATGCAGCAGCTGATTGGCCAGATTCTCAGTTGCCCGTATCAGGGGTCCACCCGTCGCACCTATCTGGAGTGCAAAGCACTGGAGCTAGTAGGTCTTTACCTTAAAGGGATGATTCGGCCGCGGCTTAAGGAAGTTGACTTCAACTGCATTGACCAGGCAGCGGCAATTTTGAGAAAACAGGTCGCCAATCCTCCGACCGTGGAGGCGCTGGCCCGACTGGTAGGCACGAATCGGCTCTATCTGAATCGGGGCTTTCACCAGGTGTATGGCGTAACGCCCTTTGGGTACTCACGAGACTGCCGTCTGTGGCAAGCCCGACGGCTGCTTCTGACCTCAGACCTTTCGATTGGCAAAGTGGCGGTCGCTGTGGGCTACACCTGCCCTAGCCACTTTACCAAGGCGTTTCATCGAGGAATGGGCCTCAACCCCAAAGCATTTCAGATGGCGGCTTGGCAAGGCGCTATTAAAAGTGAGCAATCAAAAAATTGCGCTTTTGCCTAAAAATCCCTAGTAAGCAATCGGCCATTCCCCTACTCTAGCCAATAAGAATTCTCTTTAAGTTCAAGGTCTAAGTCTTGGCAGCGGCTGCTAGTCCATTGCTGAGATGCTTGCTGAGTTTACAAAGGTATGTGTGAGAAGATGGGAAAGTCGTTAAAGAGTTTGAATCTGCTGACCCTGTGGGCCGTAGCAGGTGGACAGCTAGTTGTTGCAGAAGCCGCATTAGCGCAACAACCTGACCCACACGCCCCACCCATCACCGACTGGACAGCGCAAATTACAGCCCCGGCGCAGATTACTGGCGTACGTTTAGAAGAAACCGAAGCGGGTTTACAGGTCATATTAGAGACAGCTGACAGTGAGCTAGCCACGCCAACGACGACAGTGTCAGGCAATGCCCTGATTGCAGAAATTTCCAATGCAGTACTGTTGCTATCGGAAGGAGATGAGTTTCAGCAGTTTGAACCGACTGAGGAGATTTCCCTGGTGCAGGTATCGGAATTACCAGATGACCGGGTGCAGGTGGTGATCACGGGGGCAGATGCCGCCCCAACCGCAGCGGTCAGTACAACCGCAGCCGGATTGACCCTGAGTGTAACACCAGGAATTGCCCAGGTGGGCCAATCGGATGAGACTCTGAGACTTGTGGTGACGGGCGAGGAGGGGAGTCGCTACGTTGAACCAACTGCCGCTACTGGAACCCGAACCGATACGCCGCTGCGGGATATTCCCCAATCAATTCAGGTGATCCCACGGGAGGTGATTGAAGACCAGCAGGTGATTCGGTTGGGCGACGCCCTGCGAAATGTCAGTAGTGTGGTGAGAGGCGCACAAACTTTCAATGGTGAGCGATTCATTATCCGTGGTTTTGATAACGCCGCCATTCTGCGGGACGGATTTAGACAGGAGGTGTTTAGTTCGAACCTCACATTCCCAGAACTCTCTAACCTTGAAACCGTGGAAGTGCTCAAAGGTCCTGCCTCAATTCTTTTTGGCAGTCTGGAGCCCGGGGGAGTGATTAACTTAG
>JBCDAG010000651.1:0-2809 GCA_039186165.1 Cyanobacteria bacterium P01_F01_bin.53 | reverse complement strand
CTAAAACCCTTGTCATATAAGGGTTTTAGGAACACGTTAAATTCTCAGCAACTGCCATCTATTGAGAATTTATGACGAAGGATCAAGGGTTTCAGGGCTTGGTTCTATGTGGTTCTCATAGTTGTGTGTACACGGGAGCTTACTAAGGGGAACCAGTGTTTTGTCTTGGTGGCAGAGGTGATGGAACATATTTGTGTTTCTCTTAGTTGTGTTTACACGGGCGCTTGGCAAGAGGAATCAGAGCCCCAGGAAGTGTCCATGCTAAACACACAACTAAGAGAGAAGGACTTAGGGTGAAACCCTAATTGGCAGGCGCAAGATAGGGGAAGTTTGCATCCAGAGGCTGATGCCCTTGGCCTGGATTTCCCTCAACACCCTCGTAAGAAACGTTGTCAGAGGTGATGGCACCATCCGTCAGCACCGACAGCGTAATGTCGACAACATCATCTTCAAGCAAGCGACCCCGTACCGGTGAGCCCTTGGCATTGAGATCATTCGCATAGCCACTGGGGCCTGTGGTGTCAATGCGCATCACGTCAGGGAGAAAGGCACCGATGAGGGCGTCGGCCCGTTCTTCACTATTGCCCAGGGCGAGTAGGGTTTGTTTTACCTCGCCGACAATCGGGCCAGCGGCTTCAGCCGCGCTCTTTTCACCGGCTAGGGCAGCCACTTCAAAGTCAGGGGTAACGCCATTGAGAGCCTGGAGGAAGTCTTGGGTGACGACGAGGCCTTCATTAATAGCAGGTCGCGCTAAACGCTCAACTTGTCGGAAGCCGTTGCCGTCTTTGAAGGAGATGGTTTCCCACACATCAAAGGTGGTGGCTTCGCCATCGCCCTGTAAAAAGTCGATGGGGACTTGCACTGCGATCGCATTGACGTTGTAGCCAGCGGCAAAGTCTACCGCCTCACTGGGCTCACGGAAGCCAACCGCCGGACCTAGGCCCAAGGCCCCTGCCCGGACTCGGAAAAACTGTTCTACATCAAAGAAGAAGGGATCTTCTCGCAGTCCGGCAAAGACTTGTAGCGTGTCATCTCCTAGCGTGACCTCGTTTACAGTGGGATCTTGATTGAGCGCGGTGGTGTAGCCTGTGGCCTGCTGCTGCTGACCATCACTATGGGTAGCGGTGACCGTAAAGGTCTGACGCTGCTCAGCATCCGGGGCTCCAAATTCAAAACTCAAGGTAACATCAGCGATCCCATCTACCGGGGCATCTTTGCCATCGACGGCATCAACCTTGAACTCGTAGCGGGCTTTGGTGCTGAAATAATACTGTTGTCTTGCGATAGAACGAGGGTTGGTATTCATGATGAAGACCAGATTGTCTTCTGAGGCATGGGGATTTTGGTCAGCTTCTCGGAAAGCGTAAAGATCAGTGAGGTTGAGATTTCGACCTTTAATTTCACTTTCGCCGTCATCGTGGTCCGAGGCGTTCACATAGAGTGCGCTGGTGCCAGCAATCACTGCAATACCCAACAAGCTAGCCGTGATACCGATGGCTTTTTTAAAGCTGGCTTTTTTGAGACCGGACTTCTTGAGAGTAGGAAAAGAGAGTTTCATTGGGGACTCCTGAAGATTGGATGTTAGAAAACGTGGACAACGTAAACAAAGGTGTGTGACCAAGTGTGAGCACGGCATGAATCCGCGACCTACTGTGACCGCAAGGACTGCGGCCTTTTGATCAGCTGTAGGATCAGCTTTTGATCAAGCTTCTAATTGGGTGATTACAACTCGCTGATAAAGGCGGGTCGTAAAAAGTTTTTGCAAAAACTGTGACTAAAACGAACTAACCG
Source organism: Cyanobacteria bacterium P01_F01_bin.53 (assembly GCA_039186165.1). Taxonomy (GTDB): domain Bacteria; phylum Cyanobacteriota; class Cyanobacteriia; order Phormidesmidales; family Phormidesmidaceae; genus Phormidesmis. The sequence goes on along the minus strand of JBCDAG010000651.1, from coordinate 1,018 downwards.
GTAAAGTAATGACACCCCATAGGCAAGAGCTATCAAGCTTTTTGGCGCCCATCGGTGTCTGTGTTTTTCGTCATCTGTAGAGGTATACGTAGAGAAAATAGAATTGGATCTCTTTGGTGTGAATATTTTTTCGATTATTTTTTTGATGACTATTCAAAACGGCTGAAAGTGCTGGTATGTCTACTTCTGAAAAACAAACTCAACAGGTTGAAGCAGATATTGCACTGATGCAGCAAATTGCGCGGCAGGAGCAAATTGGCCTAAGTCAGCTGTACGACCGCTATGCTCGAATGATGCATTCACTGGCCTATAAAATGCTGGGCACCATCGAAGAAGCTGAGGAGGTGGTACTGGATGTGTTTTCCCAGGTTTGGCGCAGTGCCCAGCGTTACGATGTAAAAAAGGGTCGCGTTGACTCTTGGCTATTTATGCTCACCCGCAGTCGCGCGTTAGATCGGCTCAGGCGACGGAAGCGAGAGTCTACAGTGACTGAAGCGGTAACCCATGCGGCCAAGGTGACGCCCGCAGAGGCTGGCCTAACGCCGGAAGACGCTTTGCTGATTATGGACCGCCGGCAACAGGTGAAAGCGGCCTTAGTGCAAATTCCGATAGAGCAGCAGCAAATTATAGAGCTGGCCTACTACCAAGGCCTGAGCCAGTCTCAGATTGCCAAGCAAACGGGCATTTCCCTCGGGACGGTTAAAACGCGGGCGCGTTTGGGGTTGAATAAGCTCAGGCTGTTGCTACAAGATGCTGATGTGAGGGAGGGCTAAGTATTTCTTTATTATTGACTTTAAAGAGATCCAACTGGGGGGAGATGGGCGTATACCTTATAAAGCACTAAAGTATGAGATAGGCCCTAAGCCTGCCATCAAACAACTTAGCTCGCTAGATTTTTTGCTAGGGCTATTTTTTCTATCTTCTGAATAAACTCCTTTTTCATAGATTTGTTATAGAGTTCGGACCATGTCGTCAAATGCTGCCTCTCCTGAAAATAGCTTGCCGGAGCATGAAGCCG
>JBCDAG010000650.1:0-2820 GCA_039186165.1 Cyanobacteria bacterium P01_F01_bin.53 | reverse complement strand
GACCAATTATTTCAGGTAACTGATATTGATTGATTACCTATTGATTACCAGCCTATCGTATCTAAGTTTTCAACGATATTCTCCCCAAAATATCGAAATAAAGCGCTCTAGAATCAGGCTCATTCATCCTCTATACCCAGAGTTAAGTATTAATTTCTCCTAATATTGAGCTGAAAAGATGAGAGCACCGTGAAAAGTAACCGCAAAGCATCGACGTAGAAGACAATCAGTCGCTAAGCTCTCAGGAAATATATCTCAGGGAATAAGCGTAGAAAAGGACCACTCACGCTTTTTCTCAGCTAGGTAAACGGGCTCACTAATATGCAAGAAAGCCCTGGGTTACACAAAACCTAGCATTAGCATTAGCCTTTTTGCTGTATAACCCTAATGCGTGATCCCAGTAGGGCCTCATCAACGTCTTACTCGGTAGGGCACACCTTTTTTCTGCTATCTACCACCATGCGTCAAAATCGTAAAAAATTATACGCCAAGCCTAAGCGCTGGATGAGGTGGCTAAGACCTGGGCTGTTTGTCAAACGCTGGATGCCTTTGAGCACCATCGGCATTTTTGCGGTGGGCCTTGGCATCATGGTGTGGCTAAAGCTGACGCCCGTGTTCTATACGGTTAAGTTTGTCGGTAGCTTACTCAATCTAATCACCCGACTGGTGCCTAACTACATCAGTGGCCCCTTGGCGGTGATCGGCGGCCTACTCTTTATTGTGTGGGGACAAACGCGCACCCTCGGCGCGATTGTAGAGGTCCTGTTACCGGCCAATGGCGAGGATAATCTTTGGGATGCCTTGGCCACCCACCGCCGACTACGTCGCGGTCCTCGGATTGTGGTGATTGGCGGAGGAACCGGGCTCTCAACGCTGCTGCGTGGGCTTAAGCATTACAGTGCGAATATTACCGCCATCGTCACCGTGGCTGACGATGGCGGCTCCTCCGGTCGTCTTCGCCGCGAGATGGGGGGCATTCCACCGGGCGATATTCGCAACTGCCTAACGGCATTAGCCGATGAGGAAAAGCTGTTGACTGAGCTGTTTCAATATCGGTTTGAAGCGGGCAACGGACTCAGTGGCCATAGCTTCGGCAATTTGTTTTTATCAGCCATGAATGAAATTACCGGAGACTGGGAACAGGCGATCGCAGCCAGCTCCCAGGTCCTCGCCATTCGTGGTCGCGTCCTGCCCTCCACGCTCAGTGACGTCAGCCTGTGGGCCAATCTTAGCGACGGTCGCCATATTGAGGGCGAGTCCAATATCACCAAAGCCAAGGGCAACATCGACGAAATTGGCTGCCTTCCCGCAGGGCCACCGGCCCTACCCCAAGCGGTAGAAGCCATCAATGGCGCTGACTATATCATTATGGGACCGGGCAGCCTGTACACCAGCATCATTCCAAACCTGCTAGTGCCTGAACTGGTCGAAGCGATTGAAGCCCGCCATGTCCCTCGGATATACATTTGCAATATTATGACCGAGCCGGGGGAAACCCAGGGCTACACCGTTTCCCAGCACATTCAAGCCATCGATCGCGCCTGCGGCCAGTATCTCTTTGATGCGGTCCTGGTGCAGAAGAAGATGCCCTCTGAGGCAGCTATTGAGCGCTATCTCAAAGAGGGCTCCACTCCAGTCATTTTAGATCGCGAGGCCATTGTGGATTCGGGCAGGCGAATCGTCATTGCCAACGTAATGAGCGAGAGCAATACCACAGTCCGCCATGATCCTCAGCGATTGGCCCGCGTTTTGGTGAAGTGGTATGAACGCACCCGAGGACGTTGGTAACGGATTAGGCTCTTCTCTTATGCGACTCAGGGCTCTAAGCCTAAGCATCTTCTTTCAAAAACTTGTTACTCACCCAGCTCGACAGGCCACTCACCAATGCGCCCGCCATCAGAATACCGATGGACGGCATAATCACAGGTTCCCAAAGGCTGTACCACAGGTCGAAGCCTAGATTTGTATTCGTGGCACGTCCGATAAGCGCGATCGCAAACCAGGCAAAGCACAACAAAACAAAGAACAAATTGAACATCAGTAACGTGTTCAATCCACCCATCAGACGTTCTTTCATGGCTGCAAGAGAAAAATCATTTTCTAGTATATAAAAAGACCACCGTAAAAGAGACCCTAACGCACTGGTTAAAGGCCCTATTTTTCAGCAGCATTCAATTCACAAAGGCTATCGACACCAAGGCTTTTAAACGCGGCATAAGGGCCTTGTAAAGGCATAAGCACTTTATAAAAAAGATGGCTGCTTCGTCGGAGAAGCAGCCATTTCATCGTTATATTCATCGAACTAAAGCCTTTCTTAAATTAAAGGCTTCCAAAGCCTAGATGGCCTTAGGGGTGTCCAGTTGAGCCGATAAGATATTGTCGGGATCAACATAGTGGCACATTGCATCATCGACACAAATCAAAGCCCATCCAGACTTATCTATCTCTACGAACGTATAGTCCGTATCCTGCACAAAAAATCCCTTGTGATTTCTCGTCTCTGGCTTAATTCCAACCGTTCGAAGATCCATAACAGTGACTCCAAAAGTGAGTGAGGTGTGTAGATGCTGGCTTGAAAAGTTCAAAACTGAAATAACAGTTAAGCAGAACTTATCAACCGCTTCACTTAAGCTTATCAGTCACATTGGGGATCGCCCGTTAAGTTATCGTTGCAAACATTTCGGCATACTTTCAAGGCAGAAAAATAGGTCAATCAAGCTATCAGAAACCCCTTAAACGCCCATTCACACAGCCTTCACGAAAGGGGGCGGGGATGGCGATCGCTAGCGATCCCCCCCCCCGGCATTGTGATTTTCGTTT
>JBCDAG010000649.1:0-2834 GCA_039186165.1 Cyanobacteria bacterium P01_F01_bin.53 | reverse complement strand
GTTTATGGATCCTTGTGAGAATTTACTTCTCATGTAGCTATTTTCATGAAAACTGACAGCTTTTATGAATTTATGATGTCTTTTGCAAGCAGGAAATAAAAGCAGGTCTTTTTTCTTGGCATTATCAACCCAAGGAAATCTCTGGGCAAGAAATTATCTAATGAAAGTGTTGGACTTTCTATTTGAGGTCCAACTCACGCAGGTATATTCATTATAAGAAGTTCTTGAAGCGGAGAATTAGGGTTAGAACAGAGGGCTCAAGGTACAAGGTATAAGGTCAGAGCATAAGGCTCTTGACTCTAGCTCTTACATCCTCCCTCGGTTAGGATTTCCGAGTTCAAATGAGGTTCCGCTACTGGGTGTATTAGTAGATCAAGCAATTAAGAATTTACGGGTACTCGCAATAGTTTTTTGCTTAACTGGGGTGCGTTCAAAGCTCGTTCTTTAATTTTGAGCAAGCAAACAATTTTCAACATTCCATGTTTAATCTAAACAATGACGAGATGAAGGTTTTCATAGTCATTGAATCCTGTCAGCATTAATTTTCCCTATCGCTCAACCTGCCGATTTTTTATCCAGCATCAATTTCAAATTTGATTTACCTGTCATGAATAAACAATCTACTATCCTCAGCAAATCGCTTGTCTCTCATCCAAAAGGAGAACTAAATATAGCGTCAGATGGCGTCCAAAGAACGTCAAATTTTATGGCTACGAAACAGCCCACAGGTTTACCTGAAACGCCTCAGCTATCGCCGAAAGATCTGCCAGCCTTAATGGCAAGCACACTATTTTGGCGAGGCAAACGCTTAGGGCAAAAGGGCATATTATTAGAAGCTCAGGCCGGTGTTTCAGAATCCTATGCACCGCTCTTTTTTGTCGGTTATGAGAAAACGATCGCCGAAAATTTGGATCCACGTTTCCCTATCTATATTTTTCCTGGAGGTATCATTCCTCAGGATCCAACAACTTATATCGCAGCCCTGGCAAAGTGCTACGTAGAAGAAATTCTCAGCGTGCAATCAACGGGTCCTTACTTTTTAGGGGGTTATTGCTTTGGTGGGTTAGTTGCCTTTGAGATGGCTCAACAGCTCCAAGCCCAAGGTCATGAGGTAGCCTGGCTCACCATTATTGATATTGGTTGTCCAACACTGCGATATCTAAAATATCGCTCTACAGTCGTCAGTTTCTGCCGCACCTATTACAAGGTTTTGGGTCGCCACATCGATCACATGGTGAAACGTTGGTCATTCCATATCAAACAATTATCACAGCGGCATCCTTTCAATTGGCCCAGTTACCTGTTTAAACGTGCACCGGCCACCCGTGAGCCCATAGCATCCAAGATGCAGAAAACTTCTGAGCAACCCAAGGATACAAAGGCGTCTTCTTTTAGAAAGTCGAAACGGGTTGAGTTATGGCAAGCGCTCAAGTTAGCAATCCAAAGCTATCAGCCACGCCCTTACTCAGGCAAAGTTGAGCTGGCTTTTTCTACAGACTTTATGCGTAATGCAATGAAGTATCCCGGTGGAACCGTAGTGCGTGATCCTATCTTTTTTCCTACCGCTGACTGGGATAAAATCGTGTCTGAAAAAGTTTCCGTCCATCACGTGCCAGGTGATCATGCGAGTATCTTGGATTTACCCAATATTCAAACACTGGCTCAATCTTTGAATCGTTCACTCAGCATGATGCACTCATAAAATTGCCTGCATTCCCACCGCAATGCAGTAGACCAAACTGGATGAGCTGCAGTAGCTCATCCAGTTCCATGAGTAATGGGAAGGGAAGCCATTGCCGGAGAGTTTGGAGTGCTTACGTTAGGAATTGAGAATGTTGTTTTCGCCCCTGCCAGGAATGTCCCGACAGCCGATGACTTCCTAAAAGTGACGCAAATCAATGTCGATAATTTACAGTCCGTTTTCGTTAAGTAGAAAGATTGCTGACGTTGAATTACAAGTTAGACCTGCGCCTTTCTCCTGATACACTGCTAAGCTGCTGTTTCAACTTCTGACAATCGACTCGGCACTCTTGTAGAACGCGCATAGCCATACCACCCCCCATCTCACCTTCTTGCAAAAGAGCGAGTAACAGATGTTGGGGGGTGATCTGATCGTGACCTTGCTGTGTTGCCTGTTCAGTTGCGAGCTTCATGACCCGGCGGGCACGAGGTGTAAAGGGAATTTCTGGGGGGATTTCTGTATCAGAAACGTTATATTGAGCTAACAATTTTCGGCAGAGATTTTGGGCCATGGCGAAGTCCACCCCCTGTTTATTCAAGGCTTGTGCTGCTGGGGATGTTTTGACAGCTAGCAGCCCTAAAAGTAGCGCTTCTCCACCGAAGCAGTTGAGGTGTAGCTCTCGCACACATTCCTGACCTTTAGCCAACACTTCACGGGTTTCCGGGGTAAAACGATCCAACGAAAACCCGACCATTTCTTCCCAAACTGACAGTAGCGCCACCGCCTTGAGAATGTAGTCTAATGTGGGGGCATCTAAGGTACCCCAGCTAGCGGCTTCAGCGCCTTCTTTCTGATAGAGCTGCATAAGCGCTTCATAGAGTTTCAGGTCACGTCCCACAAATGACAGGATGCTGTCACGCCACTGCAATGCCATGTGCTGCACCTCTGGAGAATTGGGGTCACGACCTTGGGTGATGTGCGATCGCGTCTGATCTAGTAAATGAAGCCACTCGGTCTGCCCCTCGGTCTGCCCCTCATGAAATCGGGCTTCGAGCAAATCATGCTGTTCTTGGGTCAAATACTGTTGAGTCATGGTGAGGTTCTCCATTATCTGTAATAGATCGTCAACTGAAGCGGCTCGGGAGGTTTGGAG
>JBCDAG010000648.1:0-2856 GCA_039186165.1 Cyanobacteria bacterium P01_F01_bin.53 | reverse complement strand
CTCATTTCACCCGCGCTTTTAAAAAGGTAAAGGGAACAACACCCAAACAGTTTCTCAAATGAAGTGGAGCGGCCTTGGCGCCAGAAACGTTTTCGGAAAGCACACAATCCATCGCTTCCGCCATAATTTCATCTCGGTGATAAAGGCGATCTCGTTAATTGCACATATCAGCAAGATAAGAATGTAAGGAATTCTTACTTTTTGGGCGTTCTGCTGTCTGAGGTGATGAATCATGCTTGCTAAATTAACCTCCAAGAACCAGCTCACGTTGCCGAAAAGTATTACACAAGCAATTAACTGTACCGAGTATTTTGAAGTGACAGTGGCGAACGGTCAGATTATTCTGACCCTAGTCAAAATTCAGCGTGCAGATGCCGTCTAGGCAAAACTGGTAGCTCTAGATTGGAGAGAGCATGATGTTGCAGATGCAATGGCTTGGGCGCAACAGTCGTGAGCGCTCACCCGCGCGCAGTTATCGATACAAATTTAGTGCTTTCTGCGCTGGTGTTTGAGGGAACGGCAGCAAAATTACGTTTGGATTGGCAGCACGTTCACTATACTCCGTTGGTTTCAAAAGCAACGGTCGCAGAACTTATTCGCGTGTTGGCATATCCAAAATTTCAGTTAACTGCATCCGATTTGCTTGCTCACCACCTGGTGCCGTTTGTTCGGTAGCAGGCTGCGATAGGCCTCCCAATCATCGATGTAAAAAATAGCGTACTGCCGCTACACCTTCGGTAACGAGTTCCAGAGCGCCAAAGCGTTCTCTCGGCCTCTCGAACCCACATGGGCACCAATAATTTCTCGAGTGAGCACGTCCAAAGCTAGCCAGACCCACTGCTTATTGCTCTTGTGGTCCACGAATAACCACAGTTCATCGCATTGCCCCTTAAAGGGACTTTTTTTCAACTAGACAAGAGCCTTTCCCGATGTTTGGGCGGCTTTGACATTGACGTAATCCTGGAGCCACTGCTCTGAGACTTGCACGGCTCGGGCAATCCTCGCCATTGAGATGCGCTCTAACAGCAAACGATCGACCGAAGCACGAGTGTCGGCATCAATAGTTCTATGGGTTGGATTCTTGATAAATTGGCGACCACACCACTTGCATAGAAAGCGCTGTTTGCCTGTGTGGATATAACCGTTTTTGACTGTGTGTTGAGCTCGATAGGTTGAGCATTGGGGCCTGGACACGAACAGACAACTTTATTATCATCCAAACAAAACCATCATTACTATTTGAGTTCTACCGCTTTTTTATGATTTTCATTATATCGCGTGGGGATCTGATGTCTGATGATTCAATCACGATAGATTTGGAGTTGAATCTATCTTTTACCGCAGCTTTAATTGGCTCTAGATTTTTCAAGTCAGAATATTTTTCATCTATCGCCATGTAATTATATCCTTGAGTTTCTTCATACACAAAAAAGATGATTTTTGCTTTTTCGCACATCCTTAACATTCGTTCGATTCTTCTGCTTAGAATCATATTAATTTCTTTTATATTTTGCTCTGGTTCGGTATGATTTTTTGAATGTTTCACGTTGGCGAACTCATGCCAATTGTAGTGGGCTAATACATATCCATACTTTGTGTTCAGTGTGTAGTAGGCAAATGTTGAATCCAAATATCTATTTATATCTTCTTGCTCTTTGCTCTTTGCTAAATAATTTATTTTATCATATGTGGATTTTTCAAACTTAATTCCATAGTCAGTGTTGGTGTCAGTAAAGGATTCATTTTTAATGCATACGGTTTGAGGTAATTTATCGTTGAAGTTTAGGCTAATATGCTGTGCTCCTAATACTTGAGCCACTGCATCTGGCGGGAAAAAACCATTGTCGAATGGTAAAGAAGCTTGAGAAATTCCTAGCTTGCGATAGAGCCTGATTTTCGTCCAACATCTGAAACCAATAGGGACGATCGCAACTTGGCCCGAGGTGATTAATCTTCTTAACTTATATAAGCTAAGAAGTTGTCTTGGATATAGTAAAGAAGGATTTTTGATAAATATTCGTAAAAATTCTTGCGCTTCCAATGGCAGTTTTTTTATTAAAGTTCTCTTTAACTTAAAAACCATAAGTCAACCTAGTTTCTCAGGAGTTATAACGGAGTGGCGTTCGGTGGCAGACTGCGACTTGCTAGTTAGTCGAATTACGTTCTAGCAGGCATAATTTTACCATGGCTCATTTCAACACTTGGCCGATTTGTATACTATAGCGGCTTGTTGGGGGTATGGAGTAGTTTGCAGCCTGCGGTGAAGATGTAGAAACCGTACCTTCCCCGGCTAACGACGTATTCAAAGCGAGACCCGCAAACTGGCGACTCGTCTACTGCGGCTTTCAGCAGCAAGGAGCCGAAGGGTGAGGATGCTTGATATGGACAGAGACGCAAGGACGGTGGTAAGGGACTAGATCTCGATTGAGGCATGTCGCAGAACTTATTCGCGTGTTGGCGTATCCAAAATTTCAGTTGACCGCATCCGAACGAGAAGGGTTACTGGGGGACTATTTCCCTGTCTGCAGTGTGGTCGCATGACCGATATTCTTCCCATGATTCCAGACTGTCGAGATCCATTTGACGCACTGTTTTTGCACTTCGCGCTGGTGGGACGAGCTGATTATTTGACTACAGACGATCGCGATTTGCTTGCTGTGGCGGCACCGTTCTCTTGCCCAATCGTGACAGCCGCTCAGTTCATCAAGATCGTCAACTCGGCCTGAGGAAGATCCCTACCAGCCCGCCCATCAACTCACTAAGATTTGTTGGAGAGCAGATTTGAGGGTAGGGTACTTGAATTCATATCCTGCTGTCTGCGCATTCTTCGGCAATACTTGCTGTCCGCTCAATACG
>JBCDAG010000647.1:0-2897 GCA_039186165.1 Cyanobacteria bacterium P01_F01_bin.53 | reverse complement strand
GCAGCAGCAGCAGGCGGCATTGCCGCAACCTTTACAGCTTGGGCGCTCAGCGGTAAGCCTGACCTGTCCATGGTTATCAACGGCATTTTGGCTGGTTTGGTAGGTATCACAGCTGGCTGTGGTGGCATTGGCTACTGGGGCTCAGTCATCGTTGGCCTGATTGCCGGCGTGATTGTTGTGTTCTCTGTTGGCTTCTTTGACAGCATCAAGGTTGATGACCCTGTCGGTGCGACCTCTGTTCACTTGGTTTGTGGGATCTGGGGCACGTTGGCCGTCGGCCTATTCGATGGCACAAACGGCCTATTCGCTGGCGGTGGCATTCAGCAGCTAATTGCTCAAATCATCGGTATTGTTGCGATTGGGTTGTTCACCGTGGTCGTCACTTCCATTCTGTGGCTCATTGTGAAATCTATCATCGGTATCCGTGTCTCTTCCGAAGAAGAACTCAAGGGTTTGGACATTGGCGAGCACGGCATGGAAGCTTACAGCGGTTTCCTCAAGGACACAAGCGACATGGGCGGTATCATCTAAGCTAGCTTCAGGCAGCTTTGCCTAGCAATTGATGCCCATTCCTTAGATACCGACACTCTGTCCAAACAATAAGGTCTCCAGATGATTTAATGACATCTGGAGACCTTTTGTTTGGCATTATTTTTTGGTTTAACGCTGTAGCAAGGTAAGGATACATTTTTACTTTGTCTTGGTGAGCATTCCCTAGCGCCGCAAAGCGACGCGGGGTCTCACCGCTGCTAATTGAGCTGCCTGTTGTTACACAACGGTTTCAGCCGATGATAGTGCCCTAAGCAACTCGACAAAAGCTATAGTTCCGCACTCAAAACAGTAGCAAACCGGAAAAAGCACATGAACATCAGACGGCTACTCATCCTCGGGCTCCTTTTGTTTGGCATCTATGCCCGCTTCGCAGACGTCGGCCAAAAGGTTTACACCGTTGATGAAGTGAGGGGACTGCTCCGAGCCTCTGGCAGCACCAGTCAGGAATTTGTACAAACCGTCTACACCGGTGAGCCGATTACCAACCGTGACTTACAAAACTATCAAACCGCTAGCATCAACCGTCCGCTGAGCGATGCGCTGAGTGCATTTGCCAATAACCCCGAGCACCCACCGCTGTATTACCTGCTGATGCGGTTCTCTCTACAGCTGTTCCAGACCGCGACTGCTTCTCGTTGGCTCGCGATCGCATTCAGCCTCCTCCTTCTACCCGCCACCTACTGGCTGTGCCAAATCCTTTTTGCATCTGCAAACATCAGCTCAGCGGCCATCGGCTGGAGTACCGTCGTCCTCATCGCCATCTCACCCTTTCACGTGCTGCTAGCTCAAGAAGCCCGTCAGTACACCATATGGGCCTTACTAGCCATCGTCTCTAGCGCTTTTTTGCTCAAAGCCCTACAAATCAACCGCAGCTCAGAGCCAGCGTCCAATTCAAAAAATACTTGGCTGCCATGGCTCGGCTATGGCGTTTCCGCCACACTCGGCATGTACTCGCACCTATTTTTTACCTGGGTACTCGTCACGCATGGCCTTTACGTCTTCATCAGCGAAAAGTTCCGCCTTAGCCAAAAGCTTCTGCGCTACGTTGTCACCAGCGCAGGCATCAGCGTGGCCTTCTTGCCTTGGGTATGGGTCGTGATCAATCGCAAAGACCAGCTTGGGCAAACCACCAAATGGGCCAGCACCTACAGCAGCAGCTTATTAGGACGAGCCGAATTCTGGCTACACAACGCAGGCATTGGCTTTATCGACTTTGACTGGACTGTCAGCTTTAGCAACCCGATCTCTTACTTAATGCTGGGCGCGATCGCCTACAGCACCTACCAGCTCTACTGCCACACACCCAAAAAAGTCTGGCTATTTGTCATCTTGCTCATGACCGTTAGCAGCCTGGCACAGGTCCTTCCCGACGTCCTTAGCGGCGGGCGGCGATCGCTTCTTCCTCGCTACTCCCTCACCGCCTACCTAGGCATCGAACTGGCTGTCGGCTACGCCATGGCCCAAGCGTTCACCGGCGAGAAATTTTACAAAGAAACGTCCCAGCCGCCCGTGCAAAACCAGCCGCTTTTTCGAAAAGGAAAACAAATCGCAGCCATCTTACTCATCTTGGGTAGCCTCGCCTCCAGCACCCTAATCACCCAGTCACTCGGCTGGGGCAAAGGCTCCAGCACACGCACCCTCAGCGCCGCCCCCCTCGTCAATCAATCCACCCCCGCAGTCATTTTCACTGACACCGACCACACCTATACCCTCTCTCTTAGCCACCAAATTACGCCCGAAACCCAGTTCATCTTGATCAATCGAGAATTTGCTGATCCAGCACAGCCCCCTGACTACGCCGCTGCACTCTTACAAATTCCTGCGGGCCGCAACTTCTTCGTGTACGACGCCTCCGAGCCCATGCTGGACTTTCTCCAAAACGCACCCGGAATCACCATTAGCCCTCAAACCAGAGAAATGGCCTCGGCCTTACTCCTCCAGGCAAACTTCAGAGGAACCAGTAATGACTAGCGCCTTATCAACAACATGACCTCTCTCTCCCCTCCAGAACGCTCTAGCACACCGCTTTCAAAACGCGCTAGCGCGCCACGCTGGCTCAGAAGTGCACTCATCGCAGTCATCGTCTTGGCCATTGGCCTACAAATCGTCGCCGCCAGTCTCAACATCTATTTCGATAAAGACGAAGTCCGCAAGCTGATGCGCACCTCAGGTTACACAGCGCCTGAACTCACCGCAGAACTGTTCAGCGCTGAGCCCGCACCTATTGGCGAATTTCTCGATCGCTACCAATACACCTGCACCCAATGCAAGCAGGCTCCTGGGTTAACTGCACTGCTAGCTAATAGAGAGCACCCACCCCTCTATTACTTTCTGCTGCAAAAATG
>JBCDAG010000646.1:0-2904 GCA_039186165.1 Cyanobacteria bacterium P01_F01_bin.53 | reverse complement strand
TCGATTGTGTCTACTGCACGATAGGCAGCCTGCCAGGTGTCGGGAGTGATCATGCAGCGCACATAACCCCGATTCAGCCCATCAAAAAATTTCCACCTGTAAAAAAAACTGTGATAGAGCTATAGCAGTCAATACAATGTTTCTAAGTCATTTGAGCCCTCTGAGTTGAGCCCTAGATAGTCAAGTCCTAGAATACTAGAGCATTGAACTGAGGAATTCGGGTTAGAATCAATTTAATACTCCTATTGCCCCGTAACTCCAGGTGTATCCCATGGCGACTATAGAAGTGATCCTTCGAGATGATGACGGCAACGTGATAGGCGCAAGCACGAACCAAAGCTATGGGATGGATTTAGGTCAACAAACGCTCCATGAGATTGAAGGAGAAGTCGAACGCTTCAAACAGCAAGCGTTACCGGAGATTGAGAAAACCTTGCTTGAACACGCCCAAGCAGAGTTCACCGAAGAGAAAAAAAACGACATCGGTGGTGCGTAACGGTACAAGACCAATAGAGATCAAGACAATTCATGGTCAATTCAGGTTTGAGTTACAACGCTATCAGTTGAATCAAGAAGGGTTTAACTACTTTGATTGGACAGAGCAATGCTCGGATAACTATACGACTCAACGATTGGAGGAACTTGCCTCATACTACAGTAACCGTATGAGCTACGAAGAAGTTGAAAAGTTGTTGAGTCGAATTCAAGGTCGCTCAATTCTGAGCGACCAAAGCATTTGGAATAGGGTAACACAGCGAGCAGACAGTATCAGCGAGCAGCTCAGTCAGGACGTCGAAGAGATTCTCAAAAGTAATCAAACTGTTACAATTGAGGTGAATAGTGATGTCGATATTTATGACAGTAATGAGACAGAAATTCTACTCTTTGATGATGGGATACAAGTCAAAGGACAACAAGAATATCGTCGCAAATCTCGTAACGCTGAAGGGGTAGACATCTTACCCTCACAGGAGGACTATACCAAAGCCCCCAGGGTCAATACCGATGTGGTCATTCTAGAGAAGGCACCTGGTGACTTTGAATATATTGTTGCGCCCTTAGTCGATGACGAGAATACGAGACCTTCTTTAGTTGAGGTGATTAAAGCTAAAGTCATTCAAGCCTATGGTCACCAGGAAACTCCCTTAAATATTGTGGCGATTACGGATGGGGCGAAGGCGATTCGCCTAAGACTGTTGAGCATCTTTACCAGTGCTGTTGTGATTATTTTGGATTGGTATCATCTCGGCAAAAAGGTCCGAGAACTCATGTCGATGATTGCGCGAAATAAGCAAGAGAAATCAGACCATCTCAAGTTCTTATTCTATCATTTATGGCGAGGAGAGACTCAAGTGGTGATCGAGTATCTGCAGCAGAACGTAAAGGCTAAAAATCTCGATAAACTGAACGAATTGCTGAGGTATATTCAAAAGCATGAAACTGAGATTATCAACTATGAGCGTCGTCAGAAGGCAGGTAAAACCATCGGCAGTGGACGGGCAGAGAAGGGAGTTGACCGAGTAGTCGGCTATCGACAAAAGAAAAAGGGGATGAGCTGGCGCACCCTGGGCTCTCATTCCTTAGCTTTGCTCAAGGTGCTTGAACTCAACGGCCAGTGGCAGCAGTTTTGGTTCCCTAATGCATCTGTGACCTAGATCCCCAGATTTTTTACAGGTGGAAAGAATTTAACCTGAAGGTTAAATTCTTTTGGCAATATCAACGGATGCAAATACAAAAACTCTTGCTGTTATGCCTGTAAATCCGCTAAGGCTCCACGTGCCATATTAGCAATGGCTTTATCAGTCGCCTTAGGCAATTGATAATACTTGCCTAAGGCAGTCTTAGCCAGCTCTTTACCGAAACCAGTGGACACAAACTTGCGCTCGGTATCGATAATCAACAGTTGAAAGCCAGTCAGGCGAATACGACCAGCAATATCTAACAGCTCTGCCTTTATATCTGGCTTCTCACCTTCTTCCATAGGTTCTCCCAAAGAGCGAGCTAACGGCACATTCCCTCGACCATCCGTAATCGCAATGATCACTACATTACCTGTATCACCAGACTGTTGCGCGTTGGTGCCCACCCGCACTGCCTGGCTGAGACCATGGGCTAACGGAGACCCCCCTCCACATGGCATTGTCTCTAACCGACGACGGGCAGCGGTAATCGAACGAGTTGGAGGCAACAAGACCTCTGCCTGTTCTCCTCGGAACGGAATCAATGCTACCTGGTCACGGTTCTGATACGCATCTGTCAACAGACTCAGCACCGCACCTTTAGCCGACTGCATCCGGTTTAACGCCATAGAGCCAGAGGCATCTACAACAAAAATAATTAGCGAACCTGCCTTACGCGCCAGTCGCTTTGCTCGAATATCTCCCTGCTCTACAATTACCTTACGTTCAGGCTGTCGAGCACGACGAGCTTTTTGGTAAGGAGCAGCAGCGCGCAACGTAGCATCAACTGCGATCCGACGTACCGGGCCTTGGGGCAAAATCGGCTTAATATAACGACCGCGATCTTCAGAGATCACGACACTCTGTTTGCCTGAACTGCCTTGCCTACTCATAGACTCGGCAAACAACAAGAGAGATGGATCTAAAACAACACCCTCAGGGTCAAACAAAAACTCTTCTGGAATACTTGGAGGAGACTCTTCCTGCTCTTCATCAGGCTCATCATCGTTGTCGTCTTCATCATCATTTTCTTGGGATTCGTCCTGATCGTCCTCCTGTTGATTTTCTGGCGGTGGCGGCGGTGGTGGCGGCTTATCCTCCGGCGGCGGCTGATCCTGATTCATGGCCCGAGGAATAATTACTAACTCGACCGCTCGACGCAGGTCATCTGCATTGATTTCAGTACGACCGTCCAAGGCGGCACTGGCTTTAGCCACTCGAACAG
>JBCDAG010000645.1:0-2904 GCA_039186165.1 Cyanobacteria bacterium P01_F01_bin.53 | reverse complement strand
CTGACCCGGTAGCTTATTTCGCTGCCCCCGAAAATCGAGACCTCAGCGTCGTCAAAACCATCCGTAAACCACCCAAGACAATCGACTTTACGCCCTATTTCACAACACTTTCAGCCTCACCTTGACTGAACGCTCATCTTTCTAACTTGCCACCCATCCCCTCTGGGAGAATCATGCCAGCTTCTAGGGCTGGCCACAGGGCGATCGCGGTTTCTGTGTGTGACTGCTCGCACACAATTGATAGCGTATACAGATCGAATTGGTTGCCAATGCAAGCGGCTAACTTTAGGACTTGTTGGGTGGTGGGCTCTAGTTGTTCTAACCGTTGGGCCATGAGTGCAACGACATCATCTGTGAGCGTATATTGGCTCACCTGTTCCTGGTCGTACTCCCAGGCCTGCACAGTCTCGTCAAAGGTGATGAGCCCTTTCCCATGCAGCGTTTTTAAGCACTGTGTTGTAAAAAAGGGATTGCCCTCAGCCTGACGATAAATGAACTGTGTTAGCGGCCATGCTAAGGCTTCAGAGCATCGCAAGGTGTCAGCGGTGAGCTGATTGATGGTGGCTGCTGGCAGGGGTGGGAGGGTGAGGGTGTGCATAACGGTCTCTGTCTGGGCTAGTGCATCGACCGTTTGCATCAATGGATGGGCCGGAAAGACTTCGTTATCCCGGTAGGCCCCGAGCAGGAGTAAGTGACCGGTGGGTTCGCCAGCCAGAATTTTGAGTAGCTGAAGAGAGGCCGCATCTGCCCACTGTAAGTCATCTAAAAAGACGACCAGTGGATGTGCTGCGCGGGTGAACACCTGAATGAACTGCCGGAAAACCTGATTGAATCGAGTTTGGGCGGCGGTCCCTGAAAGGGAGGGGACGGCTGGCTGGGGGCCTAAAATGTCCTTTAAATGGGGGATGACTTCAATGATGACCTGGGCGCGATCGCCGACCGCTGCCAAAATAGTCTTTTTCCACTGGATTAGGCGGTCCTTCTGTTCTTTTAGGATTTGGGCGATTAAGCCTTGGAAGGCGTGAGCCAGAGCACTAAAGGGGATATTTCGATTAAACTGATCGAATTTCCCGCTGACGAAATAGCCCCGCTTTACCACGATGGGCTTGTGTACCTCCTTGACTACCGCCGTTTTCCCAATCCCTGAGCATCCCTTAACCAGTACCAGCTCTGTCGCACCTGCGGCTACCCGGATAAAGGCACTCATCAGCGTTTGGACTGCCTGCTCGCGACCATAGAGCTTTTCAGGAATCAAAAACTGTGGTTCGCGATCGTTTTCTCCTAAGGACAAGGTGGGAATCGTGCCAGTCTCCTGCCACGCCTGTAAAAAAGTTTCCAAATCATACGCTAGCGCTGCGGCGCTTTGGTACCTATCCTCCGCATTTTTTGCCATCAGCTTGCTGACCAGCGCCGCGGTGGGTTCTGGGATCTCGCTGTTGAATGCCCGTATTGGTCTGGGTTGCCTAGCAATGTGGCAATGTATGAGCTCTAGGGGGTCATTCGCCTGAAACGGGAGCTGACTGGTTAACAGCTCATAAAAAGTCGCCCCCAGCGCATAAAAATCACTGCGATAATCAATGCCCCGATTCATGCGGCCCGTTTGCTCTGGCGCAATATAGGCCAGTGTGCCTTCTAGGCTTTGGGGAGGCTGTATTTTTTGATGCTCTCGGGGTAGCTTGGAGGCGAGGCTGAAGTCAATAATCTTGACGCGACCAGACTCAGGGTGAATGAGAATATTGTCGGGTTTAATGTCTTTGTGGATAATGCTGTGCTGATGGATCTCTTGGAGCGTACGGGCGATTTGTACTGCTATGGTGAGAAACCTATGAAGGTTGATCCGTGCTCGATGCCCAGTACCCGTGTGGGTGGTTTTCTGTCGTTGTTGCGCTGTTTGTAATCCGGTGTATTGGGAGAGCGGAATGCCGCCAAAATCTTCCATGATCAGCATGGGCTGATTGTCATGCTGGGTGAGTTCGTAAAATTGAATCACGCCTGGAATGTTGAGATTCCGTGTGATCGCATACTGATTGCGAAATTTCGTCATCTCCCCTAAGCCAATCTCTTTTTGGCGAGGCCGCTTAATCACGACTGGGCGCTGGGTTGATGTTTGAATAGCCTGGTAAATAACCGTGTGAGACCCCTCATACAGCTGAGCTGTCAGACGATAACCTGGGATGCGGGGGAGGGGTGATTTCGCAGTCACAGGGGAAGAGTCCACCGTATAAACAGTCATTTTCAAGGCTTGAGAAGGTAGGGATACACCGCTTGCGCGTAGTCTTCAGTATGCCCAAGCCCAAACATCAGCGTTGCTAAATATGGAATCAGCTAAAATCGCTGGAGCTGCCTAAATTTAGGTAAGTAGGCCAATTGTTTCCACGAGTATTCCTACATTTCACGAGCATTCCTACATTTGAACGTAATGCCCGTGAACGTGTTTCCATGGCGGCCTGCTTGTGGAGGGCTGTCCGTGGAGGTTTGCCTAAAGCTGTTCCTGCCCGGTGGGTTCCTGGTATTCCCCTCATCGCTTGTTGAGGCGGTATTCTCCTACTTGCTTGTAAACGCTGGCTCTGAGGCGATTGAGCGCACCAATGGGACGGTGTACGGCTAGCCCATTCCACGGTGAAAACCGCAGATTTTCGCAGAAGTCACACTGTCGCTCGATATCGATGATTTGATGCTCAATGGTGAGCCGCCCCACCTTAAAAAAGGGCGCAGTTGTCTCCGGCCACATTACGGTGACATCATCAATCGATTGTCGAGGGTTTGTCTGTACCTGAATTTCAAACGCCCAGCAGTATTTTGCGTCGGGTTTGGCGAGTGATTGAATTAAGTCTTGGCGATAGTAATGGTCAGGGGTGCCCTCGGTGCGACGGCGGCGTTTGGCCTGACTGCGCTCTTGCTTGG
>JBCDAG010000644.1:0-2944 GCA_039186165.1 Cyanobacteria bacterium P01_F01_bin.53 | reverse complement strand
TCAGCTCATCGAGATTCGATTGAATGCTGCTGATTCCCTGGTCAGGCCTTGGGTTCCCCGATTATCTCTCTTGCTCAAATCACAGCACGTTGCCGTTAATTTGGGCAAAACTTAGGGAATAAGGTTTATTCTGCGCTGGCACAAACGTAGTGTGTGTAGCTAAAGGATCCTTTATTCCCGCCACCGCCCGTGGGCATGGTGCAGTTGTTTTCTATTAGGTCTGGGCTCATGTTCAGCAGCCATAGGTCAAAGGGACGGGCGATCGCCTCTAAGCTATTCACCAATTCCACTTCAGCCACTTTCCCTTCGGCGTCATTATTTTCCGCAATCACAAATCGGGGCGGTTCGCCCCAGGCTTGGTCAGGGCTCGTCGGATTAAAATGCCGCTGAATTTCCCACCCTACAGACATAATCTCAATGCCGATAACGCTAGGTTGATCGGTAATCGTTGTTCGGGTGCCAATGATGACGGGCTGCGTGGGCAGCAGTGCAGAATCGGCCTGAATCAAATTCACCAGTCGATCCGCCTTATAAAATTTAAGGCTGGAATAGTCTTGTACGATCACCTGTGCACCAAAAAAACCAACAGCAATCACTAGCATGACGAAGCGTTTGCCGCTGATATGTCGTTGTATGAACGGCAACTTAGCTTGGCTAAAGTTGGGCGTAGCGATCGCACTAATGAGCGTCGTTGTCGTTTCAAATTTCTCCTGCCAAAAAGGTGCAAGACTCAACCCCACCAGCAGGATCACGCTGGGAAAAAAGACAAAGCTATAGCGATGCCCCCGTGTAATATCGAAGCCCAAGCTATAGCAAATGAGCACAAACAGCAGATTCGCCATGATGAAAAAGCCCCACAGGGCCAGTCCCCCTGGGCGCAAGCTAGGCTGACGTAGCTGAAACCGAAAGCTGCGCCGTAGGGTCGCCACCAACCAAATGGCATATCCCAGCAATACGAGGCAAGAAACCACAATGGCTGTTACGGCCTGCCAGCTATAGCCCCCGGTTACTGGGGAGAGCACCACATACAGCCAGCTAGCTAAAGACTGTACCAGTGGATTTATCCAGTACTTCCAGCTGGTGACCCCAGATCTTAAAAAGCTGGTTTGAGGACTACCGTAAAAGTTCGTCAAAATCGGTAGCCAGAGAAGCGCACCTGCTAAGGTTCCAGCCGCAGCGATATAAACCCTCATCCAGGAGGCTCGACGCCAGGGAGCCGGACCGGTAGTACGCCAACGCCAACACTGTTGTATTAGCATCACGCCCAGGGTGAGCCCTTCAGCCATCAGGGTGAGCCCGCAAAAGAAATGAATCGTGAGTCCCAACACATTGATGAAAACCCATGCCAATACAGTGCCCCAAGACGCTGCTTTTCCCTGTGATAACGCCCTGACGACAACAACGAAACAGCACAGGGAGGCGATCACGGCCAAAATTGCCAGGCTGTAGTGGCGAGCTTCCTGGGACAAAAACACACTAAACGGTGAGACGGCCATCAGGGCTGCGCAGAGCAAGCCGATGGTGCGCTCTCGAAAGCTCAGCCAGGCGAGGAGGTACGTAGCAGGTACTGCTAACGCGCCAAAGAATGCTGGAAGGGCTCGTTCTGCCCAAAGCGAGGCATAGCCATTAGCACTGCCAAACCAGCGATGGTAAAAGGCCATCCACCAGTGGGCGAGGACAAAGTAGGAGGGGGGATGGTTGTCTTCTACCAATAAATGGGTGACGACATCGCTGGCGTTGCTCCCTGGGGTGATTTGTAGGGGCCGCAGTAGTTGATCAAGGCTGATGACTTCATTGAGGGGAATCAGCCTTGAATAGTTACCTAAGCTAAAAAGGGTCGTGGCGACCTCGTCCATCCAGGCTGCTTTGATGGTGAGGTTGGTGAGCCGAATGATCAGTGCGATCACAAACCAAAACAACAGCCAAAGGGCAACGTGTTTAGTCGTACCTGCGGGTTCAATGTGGGTGCTTTCCCCCTCAGTTGGAGAAAGCCCAGGAGTTAGACCAGAGGGGGGACCAGAATAATCGGAGGTCATAGAGGCCAGTGAGGGGTCGTCTAAAGGGACAAAAAATCAGCGTCCCCAGTATAGGTGTCTGTTGCTTCTGGCTTGTTTTAACTGGCTTCAGTAGATCACGAAGGCGGTTAAGGGGAGGGAATAACAACGTGCCGAATAGTTGGCAACCTTCGCTCAATGGCTTGCCGTAGAAAGGAGGGCATCATTTTCAAAGGAAAACATTGTCGAAAGACCAGGCTCCCACCTGGTCTGGCAATGCGTAGATATTGCCAAAGCAAATAAATCCAGACATTGACAATGATGAAGGCCAAGGACACAAATAGCAGCCGCAGGACGGGATGCTTGGTGGTAGAGCGAATCCGACAAAGGTTTTTGAGTCGATAGCTCGATTCAATCCCAAAGCGATGCCGGTAATCGGCTTGGACGGCATGGGGAGACACGTTTATGCGGTGAGAGACATAGAGCGAATATTGAATGCCATGGCGCTGCCGTCGGCCTTTAAGATAGGTGCAAACGATGGACATTTGACACTCCACAGAGCCGTAAGTGTTGCTGCGCAGGTAATAAGTGGTTTTGTAGCTGGTCCGGCCTTGACATAAGGCTCGGGTGCCCCCTTGTTTGCCGCGAATGATGGCAGGCATCAAAAAGGGGATGTTGAGCGCTTTGAGCCAGCGAATCACCGGCACGCTATAGAAGCCACGGTCCAGATAGAGACGGTGGATACGAAAGCCCAAGGCTTCGACATGGGCCAGTAAGAAAGTGAGCACGGCCACCCACGTATCTTGACGATAGACTTTATCGGAAATAGTACGGGTGCTCACGCAAGTGGTCCTACTTTTGCGATTCTGAGGAATTAAGCAGCTACCGCTATTGGCCTAGCAGCCTGTTGCCGATAGCTGACCCTGAAATTGTGTAGCCCACAGGCTGTT
>JBCDAG010000643.1:0-2968 GCA_039186165.1 Cyanobacteria bacterium P01_F01_bin.53 | reverse complement strand
GATACTCATTCCTTTTAATATTGAAAATAATTCTCAATTGAGTTATAAGTTAATCGTTGACGATAATTTATAAAGCCCTGGCATTATGTCGGGCTTTTATGTCGGGTTTGATGGTTGTCGGAACTTGATAACCTTTTCAAAAAATGAATTAGGCATCCCTATTCACGCCTCTATTAACTCAATACCGATTTAACTCAGTACTTAGTACTCACGACTTAGTACTCGGAAGGTTTTTGTATCCTTCTTGACTTCGCGCAGAGCTTTCTAGGCATTGCCGACATGGTGCTGTGCCAGGAAATCAAGCCTTTTATTCCTTGTCTGCTTTGAGTGGCCAAAGATTCTTGTTTTTACGTTGTTGTTCCTAATGTGGACGTTTTAGCTATGGACGCTTCTATCGTTATTATCATTGCAATTGCTGCACTTGTTATTTTGCTAACTCTAGTGTCGATTTATATAGCGTTAGGCCCTGGAGCCAAGAATCTAGAAGACCCCTTCCTCAACCATACCCACGGCCCTGGCGGCCACAGCCATAGCCACCGTGGTGTTTTCCATAGCCACAGCCATGGTCATCATCATAGCCACGCCCATTCTCATTCTCATAATCATGACGATGCTTACAGTCAGGAGCATTCTCTTGCTCAAGACTCTCGGGAGAAAGAACCTGCTCGTATGGGTTAAAACTCGAAGGCCCTCAAGTCTAGAACCTTCCCCGAAACCTTGAAGTATAGAATTATCTTGCTTCAGGGCCTAAAACTTAAATTTCTGAATTTCAGGCATTGAGAGATTTCCTTGTTCTCACGTTGTTATGCTTACTCTGCAAAAAGGCCCTATGAATGACTTAATAATGCTACTGGCAGATCCAAGATGGACGTTAGTCTTTGCTCCACTCGTGATAGCTGTGTATACTGCACTGGCTGTACTCGAAGCCTCAGATTAAAGTCTCGGATTAAAGTCTCGATCATCTTGTCCGCCCAGGCCCAACCTAACTGGTGGAGCAGGGCCTGGGTACTTAGAAGACTGTTAAACTGGCGCAGAGTGATATCTGTAGCATTGGGAACAAGAGCAGTCACCGATGCTGGCAGCCAATCTGTAAGAGGGGCCTCCAAATTAAGAATGCCTACGTCTACTAACTTGAGTACTGTGGCAGCCGTAAACGCTTTGGTGATACTGCCAATTTCAAAGCGGTCACCCTCCGCTACAGCTCTATTTTTAGCAATATTAACTATTCCGGCCACTCCAGACCAATATCCACTATTTTAAAGAGGACTCATCGGAATGACATAAAACGATGCATTGATTCTGGTGGTAAAAAAAGTGGAGACTGGTGGAGTTTGTCCAGTCTCCATCCATAAAAACCTATGCTGCCGAGATGAGGTAGATCAATCTAAATCAATGCTAAAGCCTCATCAGGATTCGATACATCTGGCACAATTTCGAAGCTAGTCTCACCTAGCGCCGATACTTGAACATTGTTCAATACAGCTAGGGTTTCCCCCGTACTGGTAACACCCAGTAGGGTATTCGCACCATCCTGGGTAAGCGTGAGTTCGGCAAAGACTAGCTCACCTTCGACCAAACCAATGCGATCAATACCCACCTCAAAGTCGAGGATGGTGTCGGTTCCGTCACCGTTACCAAAGACAAACAAATCGCTGCCAACGCCATCAGAGTTGTTGTCACCGACCAAGGTATCATTGCCGGTCATGCCCATAATAATGTCGTCACCGTTGTCACCCCAGATCAGGTCATCACCAGCGTCGCCGCTAAGAATATCATTACCGGCTTTGCCGCCAATGCGATCATTGCCCCCGCCGCCAAAGATAATGTCGTTACCACCAGTTTCATTATCTTGAGGAGAGCGAGAGTTGGCATCGCCCCGCAGCACATCATCGCCGCCGCCGCCCGTAATCACATCATTGCCCAATTCTCCGGCAACGGTGTCGTTACCGCTACCGGCCTCTAAGGTATCGTCAGCGGCGGTGCCCAGTAAGGTCTGATCTAAGGTCTGATCCGAGGGTTCAGAAGTCTGAGAAAATCTCACTTGATATGCGCCGGGTTCGGCCACATCATCAATCAACCAGCCACTGCCACTACCGCTTAAGCTGGGATCGTAATCGTCGTTACCTAAGGCGCTGATGCCTGCATAGTAGGTGCCAGCAGTTTCAGCCGTAAACGTCAGATTGGCCTCCCCTAGTTCAGCGCTGATTTGCGCGAGGCTATCGACTTGACCCACTGTATCTAGCTCACTCCCATCGGCATCGAAGAGTCGTAACACCGGCTTAAGCAGAGAATTACTGCCATCAAGCTCGGTCGTTGCATCCACATTTACCTCAATGGATTCGCCTGCACCTAGCTCAAAAGAGAAAAGATCCACATCTTCCGTAATATCTACAACAGGACTGATGCTCAAGTCAGCAAAGGTCCTAACGACATAGTTGACTTCACCAGCAACCACCACTGGGTCAGCATCAGAAAAATTCACTGGAATCGCGGTCTCCAATGTGTTATTCGAGGCTGTCTCCACCGAGGGAGTGGGAGCATCTTCAGGCGTATCGACAATTTGAAAATTGCCAGACGCAGCGAGCGGATCAGCCTGATAGACTCCACTAGGATTGAGGGTAAAGGTAGCCGTTTCCACGCCTTCGGATTCGCCATCATTCGCAGCTGGTAGGGTAATGGTGGCCGTCTCCTCGGTAACCGTAAAAACGAGCTGAGGGGGATCGCTTTCAGTAACGCTAATGTCGCCAGTGATTCCTGTTGTTTCAATCTCACTTAAATCAAACTCTTCAAGACCCTCTGCTGTCACCGACACCTGCACCCCTTCGGCTGGCTCCCGTGTACACACAACTATGAGAACCACATAGAACCAAGCCCTGAAACCCTTGATCCTTCGTCATAAATTCTCAATAGATGGCAGTTGTTGAGAATTTAACGTGTTCCTAAAACCCTTATATGACAAGGGTTTTAG
>JBCDAG010000642.1:0-2970 GCA_039186165.1 Cyanobacteria bacterium P01_F01_bin.53 | reverse complement strand
CGTTAAAAAACTAAACCTAAAGCAGATTTTAAAGAACAAATAGCTGAAAAGATGCAAAGGGAATAGAAAAAGTAAGCCACATTAAGAAAAGTTGGATTGACATCCACTCAAAAATCAAGAAAAGTTAGATCAATAGAATCAACTAAAAATTCAGGATACTCTTACAAAGTTATTGACTGAAAAGGTGCTATTGATTACACTTTTTAGTCTATAAATTACGACTGATTAAGTACGGACAAAAGTCAGATCTTTTTCGCTAGGATTAAGGGATTAAGCTATCGATTTAGAATCGCACAGATTAGTACCATAGTTAACTTGTATTCGCTTTTTATGGGTCATCTACCCTCACGCTTCTAGGCTTTCCAATTTCCACGAAACTTATCAGTCCTCAACCGATAAAGCATCAGGAAAAGTTAGCAATCACTCTCGACATCAAAAGAGATGTCCTTGTTAATACTTTTGCTTTATTGTCACTCACTTTAACCGTAGTTCACCCAACATGAAGCTTATCAATATCGGATTTGGAAACATCGTTTCTGCAAACCGAGTCGTCGCTATTGTCAGTCCTGAGTCAGCTCCTATCAAACGCATCATCTCAGAAGCGCGTGAACGAGGGCAACTCGTCGATGCAACTTATGGTCGGCGCACTCGAGCCGTCATGATCACCGACTCAGGTCACGTTGTGCTATCGGCAATTCAGCCAGAAACTGTTGCCCACCGGTTTGTTGCTCAAAAAGAAGTTGCGGGTAAAGAAACGATCGAGGATTAGTACGAGGACTAAAACGCTAACGACTCAGCGGCCTAATACTCAGTCCCGATTTCCCTCAATCACGATTTCCAAGGTTCAATCACAGCCCTCACGTAAATCACGTTTTCAGCAGCGATCTGTAAGGTACAAATCTACAACGTAGATACCGTTCCAGGTGATGTGGTGGAAAGGAACTGTGGTGGAAAGGAACTGTGGAAGCTATGGTGGAAAGAACATGAAACCCACCCTTGTTCTACCTGCATGACAGCCCCATCCCGCCCAGCCCAGCTCGACAAACTCGTCAAACGGTTTGCCAGGATTAGCGAGCCTAAGCGCCGATATGAGCAGCTGCTATGGTACGCCAAAAAGTTAGAAGCCTTTCCTCCCGAAGGCAAAACGCCCGAGAATAAAGTCCCTGGCTGTGTGTCACAGGTCTACATCACAGCAAACTTAGAGGACGACAAGGTGTTTTTTCAGGGCGACTCCGACGCTCAAATTACAAAAGGGCTCCTAGCCATGCTGATTGCAGCCATAGGGGGGCTATCACCGACTGAAATTCTTCAGTTAACACCGGACTTTATCAAAGAAACCCAGCTAGATGTAAGCCTGACACCGTCACGGGCAAATGGGTTCTACAACATTTTCAAAACTATGCAGAAGAAAGTGCTGTTATTGGTCGGCGAAGCCAACTAGGTGTGACTCTCTGGGAGGCAACTATCTAAGCCTGAACCTTTAACGACTGCACGGTAAGAAGAAAAGTATCAATCTGTTCAAACAGCTGCGCGATATCACTGTGACAGGTGTACGGATTAAGCAACACGGCCTTGAGCCATCGCTGGCCTTTGTAGCTTGGCAAAGAGAGAAAGGTAGCCTGTTGTTCACGCAGCAATTCACGCTGCACTTGCGCGTTCAAAACATCCCACTGTTCTGACGGCACACCCTTAGGCGCAAGACGAAAACACACCAAATTCATTTGGGGTTCGCTAGCAAGCTGTAGGTCAGCTCTTGCTTTTACTTCCTGAACAAACTGTTCTGTCAGCTGATAATTACCCCGAATGATTTGGGCATACCCATCTGCACCCAAATGCTGGAGAGATAGCCATAGCTTCAGAATATCGGGATGGCGAGTGCCTTGAACGCTCAGCTCACCAAGGTTAGGCCATTGCTCGTCATCGCCCATATAGGGTGCAAGGATACGAAAGTGCTCCTTGAGCACGCTCACATTTTTAAACAACACGGTCGCACAGGTTTTCGTAACATAAAGCCACTTTTGCGGATTGAAGGTAATCGAATCGGCGTGTTCTATACCGGCTAGCCGGTGACGGTGCTCTGGAGAAAACACCAATGCGCCACCGTAAGCAGCATCCACGTGGAACCACAAACCGTGAGACTGAGCTACCTCAGCAACCTCAGTCAGCGGGTCAATATTGCCTGTCACAGTGGTACCAGCCGTTGCCACGATCGCAAAAGGAGCCTGGCCTAACCGCTGAGCATGGGTAAATTTGTCTGTGAGGTCGCCAATCTTAATTTGGGAATTGGCGTTAGCCCGAATAGCGATCGCAGCATCGGCACCCAACCCCATCATCATCGCCGCTTTTTGCATGGACGTGTGGGCCACTTCGCTCACAAAAAAGACAGGCTGCTTTGTCAGGCCCACCACACCAGTCTTCACAGCATCAAAGGCCACATTACGGGCAACGCTCAGGGCCTGCAAGTTTGCCAGGCTCCCACCGCTGACCATCACACCACCCGCAGAGGCACCCAACCCAAAGCGCATCGCAATCTGCTGCATGACCAAAGGCTCGAGCCGCGAGAAAACTGGGGACATTTCCACGCTAAGCATGTTGTTATTTAAGGCGGCCGCCAACAAATCACCCACAATCGATATCGTGGTTGGAATGGAGTCCATGTGACCGATATAGCCAGGGTGAGCGGCATTCATGGAATGGGTTACGAGCGATCTCACTTCTTCCAACAACTCGGCAGCATCACGTGATCGCGCAGGAATAACAGCCCACTGATCAAACTGTGCGGTATCAATAGGCGCTGGCAGCGGCGATCGCGCCTTGGCCCGAGTCATCTCCTCCAATAAAAGCGACAACGCTTGATGCAACAAAGCTTCAATAGCCGCACGATTATGACCTGCCGGATCGATAAAAGCAGTGTTAGGTAAAGCGCTCACGGATAAGCCAAATAACTAGCTCGCCAATTGTATAGCAGCT
>JBCDAG010000641.1:0-2972 GCA_039186165.1 Cyanobacteria bacterium P01_F01_bin.53 | reverse complement strand
TAAGCCTGAACCGTTGCATTACCAGCTTCGCATTCCTCGCAGTTACAGTGATGAATGGCTCGGTTACTCATCTTTCGACCTCCCCGAGTGTTTCTTCTCTACGCTAGCCTAAAAACATGAATTTGTTTCTTTACAAACACTAAGGAGAACTTCTAAAACCAGGAAGGTGAACAGTCTCATGATGCGATACTCCTTCAAAAGTGGCCCTTAAAAGTGGCCCCGTAGAGCCGCTATGCGATCGCCTTTTACGCTTTACTACTTTCCGCACTGGTTTTGGTCGCTTGAATAATTTCAACCAACCCAACCGTTCCCACAAAAAATGCGTACAGGCCTGCTTTGATAATGGCTAATGCCGTATTGTCAGGCAGCTTTTCCATGAGCAGCGAGTTTTCGGCCTGTGAGGGTGGGCTATCTGAACTGCTCGTGGTGCGAAGTTTATAGAGGCCGATGAAGACTGTGGCGATCACGCCTTCTACTGCATGGATAATCAAGATGACCTGTGTGAAGGCGAATACAGGTTGTAAAAATCTGGGGAGTGGGGCAATGAGTTGCCAAATGGTGAGAGCGAGCACGCTCAAAATCAGGAGCGTTGCAACGATCTTAACTTGAGAGTTAGCTGGCTTTTTCTCTAGCTCTTTGTCTGGCTTTTCGGGAGGGGTGACCACAATGACTAACCAAGGATAATCAACTAAGATCCACAGTGTATCGTCTACACAGCCGCCTGTAATGACTGACCTGTTATCTCCGCCTCATCAGCCCCCACTCGCCGGTAGCATCGCATGGGGTAAGCAAGGCGAAGGCGACGCCCTTAAGCAATTACAAAAAGACGCCTGGGCCGGAGCCTTTCGCTCCCAGCTCCAAGAATTTGACTACGAAATCACAGACATTGAAGGCACTATTCCCACAGGCCTCAGAGGCTCTACCCTCTTCCGTAACGGCCCCAGCCGCTTCGAGCGTGGTGATCAGCGCGTGGCCCACTACCTAGATGGCGATGGCTACCTCTCTAAAATTTTTTTTTCACCCGAAGGTACAGCCCACTTTACCTCCCGTTTTGTGAAAACGGCTGAGCATGAAAAAGAAGCCGCTGCCAATGCCTTCTGCTTTCGCACCACCTTTGGCAATGCCAAGTCCGATGGCCCCACCCTGCTAGATCTTTATCTGAAAAACCCTGCCAACACCCACATCGTCCCTTGGGGCGAAAAGCTCCTAGCCCTGTACGAAGCAGGCGCACCTTACCGCATTGACCCTTACACTCTGGAAACATTGGGTGGTGAGGATTTGACCGGTAATTTAAGCGGCAATGCTCTGCCCAGTAATCGCCTAGAATCGCTAAAGCGCCGAGGTCAGGGGCCACAAGCGATGACGGCCCACCCTCATCTCGATCCTGTGCGCGATCGCCTCATTACCTGGACCTGGGGAATAGACGTTCACATCGGTAAGCCCAATAGTCTGGTCATCAATCTCACCGAGTATGACCATCGCTGGCAAGCCGTCAGTCGTAAAACCTACAAAATGCCCGGCGCTGCCGTTAACCCCCACGACTTTGCCCTCACCCAAAACTATTACGTTTTCTTTGAAAATGCCCTCAGCTTCGATATTGTTCCTTACCTACT
The DNA here is from genome assembly GCA_039186165.1 of Cyanobacteria bacterium P01_F01_bin.53. Classification (GTDB taxonomy): domain Bacteria; phylum Cyanobacteriota; class Cyanobacteriia; order Phormidesmidales; family Phormidesmidaceae; genus Phormidesmis. The sequence continues at coordinate 1,359 of JBCDAG010000641.1, read as the reverse complement.
CGGCAAACAATCCCCCGCTGATTGCCTCAAGCTATTACCCAAACCCACCAAAGTTCACCTGATTCCCCGGCCTGATGGCAAGCATGCCAATGCCACACCCCTCGTACTAGAAACCGAGCAATGGTTCTCCATCCACCAAGCCTGTGCCTGTGAAAAGCCCGATGGCACTGTGGAAGTGTATAGTTCCGGCTGGCCTGCTACAGAAGGGGGCTTTCTCACAAGTTGGGGGGGATATGCGCCAGACTTTGATGCGATCGCCCCCACCCACCTCTGGCAAACTCTCATTAATCCCACAGCCAAGACGGTCACCCACCGTATTGCTCCTGGCACCCAAAATAACGACAGTCCCTACTGCATTGCCCATCCCCACACCCATCCCAATGCAGAAACACTCTCGAACCGTTACCTCTACATGCCCTACTGCAACAAAATTGGTGACTCTTCTCCCCCCGTGGGTTATCTCAGGTTAGATACCCACACTCAAGAACAACAACTTTGGACCACCCATCCCTTAAGCTTCGCCGAGGAACCCGTGATTGTTACTGATCCCAATGGTTCAAAAGATGACGACGGTTGGCTCCTAGGGTTGATGTATGACCATCTCAGGGATTGTTCTTCCCTGGTCATTTTTAATACGGCAAATATTAGCGCTGGCCCGGTTTGTCGATTATGGTTCACCCATCATTTGGCCCATGGGCTTCATGGTTCCTGGTCTAGCAACGATTACAGACCCTAAGAGGCTGTATGAAAAGGTCAAAGAGGTGCAAAAAAGCTCACCCGGCCTAAGCTGTGTTTAAACATAAACCAGCACCGTGTGAGCAATGACTAAAGCATACTCTACAGCAATTCCAAATTCAAAAGTGAATAGACAAATCTGGCTGAATAGCCGGTATAGTCAGCCTATTCCAACGTGAGTTCGACGGATAATTCTGCAAGAAAAAAGGCCGAAGCGTATATTCGGAGTATGTAGCTTCGAACCGCTTCAACCATGGACTTCAGTTTACCGCGCCTTGATGTCACGCAAATATTCTCAGTAGATCACGAAAGGAAATAAGAAAGGGGTAGGGTCAAGCTACACAATCAAAAGAACGTAGCCATGAGCACCCGCCCATCCTCATTATCCGCTGAATCTAGGCCACTAACCGATGAAATTACCTTAAACGAAACGCTCAATTGTTTACTGGAAAATCTGCCCTTGGAGATGACCGGAGCCTATGAGCGTCAGCATTAGACAAGTTGTGAAATAGTGGATGGTTTTAGGTATCAGAGACTGGCTCTGCCTTCCGTTCTTGTGAATTATTATGCAGCCATCAGGTAGAAGTTCCATAAACCCGCTGCGGTGAAGATGGACGCATCATC
>JBCDAG010000640.1:0-2979 GCA_039186165.1 Cyanobacteria bacterium P01_F01_bin.53 | reverse complement strand
TTGAAGGGATTTTGTATTCAGTGCTTTTATCAGTGCCTTGGTGTTTGACATTGTGACCCACCGGTACAAGAATTCTGTCTGATTATTTCTGTAAACAAAACCATCTGTTTGCAACAAAGTAGTGTCGATTGCAAACAAAACTTTAACTGGTGAGCAAAATAGGAAGTACGCACTCGCACAATCGGAGTCTATTTCCATGGTTATCCAAGGTACTCCTATCCTGCAAAGTACTGCTTCACCCTACGAAGCGGCTACCCAATCCATTGCTAAAGATCTGCTTACTAAGACTGAGGATCACCATAATTGGCTAGGGCGAATTCGCGATAGCGTAAGCGCTGACTGGTCAGTTCGCATCCAACTCCATGACCAGCTCCTCGGATTCGCCATGGCCAATCCCGGCCTCCGTGTCAAGTTATTTCAGTTAATTGACTGTCTGCCCTCACTGCCAGACCAAACTGCGATCGCGCGCCACATTCGCGACTACCTGGGGCAAGATGCCGTTGAGCTGCCCGGCCCCCTAAAGGCCCTACTCAACTTTACTCAGTCAAATTCTGTCCCTGGTCGCTTGGCCGCCACCACTTTTTCCACCGCCGTCGCCACCCTGGCCAAAAAATACATCGCCGGGGAAACCATCGACCAGGTATTCAAAACCCTAAATCAGCTGAAAAAACAAAATCTCACCTTTGCCCTTGATCTCTTAGGTGAAGCAGTGGTAACCGAAACAGAAGCCGAAGATTATCTAAATCGCTATCTGTTGCTGATGGAACAATTAGCCGAGCAGTTTCCCAACCAACAGGCACGGAGTCGAGTGCTCCCCGAGCGGAGCCGAGGGGAACGCTTGCCCCAAGCTCAGGTAACCGTTAAGCTCACAGCCTTTTACTCTCAGTTTGATCCCTTGGATCCAGTGGGGACTCAAGCTAAAGTGAGTGAGCGGGTGCGTAGACTGTTGCGTAAGGCAGGAGAGCTAGGAGTAGCCGTTCATTTTGATATGGAGCAATATAGCTATAAAGATCTCACCCTAGCTACTTTAAAAGATGTTTTAACAGAAGATGAATTTCGTCAGCGTAGTGATATCGGTCTAACGCAACAGGCTTACTTGCGGGATAGCTATGAAGATTTACAAGAGATTATTCAGTGGGTTTCTGAACGTGGAACTCCCTTGACGGTGAGACTGGTAAAAGGGGCCTATTGGGACCAGGAGATGATTAAGGCGATGCAACATGGTTGGGCAGCGCCGGTCTATCTCCATAAGGTCTCCACCGATGCTAACTTTGAGCGTATGAGCCGGCTGCTGTTGAAAAATTACGAGGTGATTTATGCCGCCATTGGCAGCCACAATGTGCGATCGCAGGCCCACACCATTGCCATTGCCGAAGCTCTCAACATTCCTAAACGCAACATTGAACTGCAGGTTCTCTACGGTATGGCAGATAAACTGGCTGTTGCCTTAGCTAAACGCGACTATCGCGTCCGGGTGTACTGTCCCTATGGCAACCTGATTCCCGGCATGGCCTACCTGATTCGTCGTCTGCTAGAGAATACGGCCAACACTTCTTTTCTACGGCAATCTCTCGAAGCAACACCTATAAACAGTCTGATTGCTAAGCCTGATTTTGTCGAGATCGATACCCAGCCTGCTAAGGCTATCTCTCGTCAGCAGTTTAACAATGCGCCCGATACGGACTACGCTCAGCCGCAGGCGAGACGAACTGCCCAGCAAGCTCTGGACCAGGTGCGCAGTCAGCTTGGTAAATCCTATGGTTCCTGGGTGAATGGGAGCTATGTGCAAACGGAAACGGTCGTGCCGTCGGTGAACCCTTCCAACCCATCTGAAGTTATTGGCCATATCAGTCTGCTCGACATGACCCAGGCCGATACCGCGATAGCTGCGGCAAAAGCGGCATTTGGCTCATGGCGAGATACTGCGGCGGCTTCGCGGGTGGCTTGTTTACGTCGGGCGGGAGAGCTGATGACCGCTCGCCGAGAAGAGCTGTCGGCCTGGATTGTGCTGGAAGTGGGTAAACCGCTACGGCAGGCGGATGCGGAAGTTTCCGAGGCGATTGATTTTTGTAGTTATTATGCCGATGAGATGGAGCGTCTGGATGCTGGTAGCGCTGCCGATGTGCCAGGAGAGACCAATCGGTATCGATACTTTCCTAAGGGAATTGCGTTGGTGATCTCGCCGTGGAATTTTCCCCTTGCGATCTCAACCGGCATGACCGTTGCTGCCCTCGTTACCGGCAACTGTACCCTACTCAAACCTGCTGAGAATTCTGCCGTGATCGCTGCCAAATTAGCCGAAATTCTGATCGAAGCTGGTTTTCCTGCCGGTGTATTTCAGCTGATCTTTGCCAAAGGCTCCACTGTTGGAGCCCATTTGGTCAATCATCCTGATGTTCATCTGATTGCCTTTACCGGTTCTAGAGAAGTGGGTTGTCGTATTTACTCAGATGCCGCCCAGCTTCGCCCTGGTCAAAAACATCTGAAGCGAGTAATTGTTGAAATGGGAGGCAAAAATGCCATTATTGTGGATGCCAGCGCTGATTTGGATCAGGCGGTTCAGGGGGTGGTGTATTCCGCCTTTGGCTATAGCGGCCAAAAATGTTCTGCCTGTTCTCGGGTGATTGTTTTAGAGGCTGTGCACGATGCCTTTGTGGAGCGTTTGGTAGAAGCGACGCGATCGCTAAATGTGGGTTTAGCTGAATCTCCTGGAACAAAAGTAGGTCCAGTGATCGATGCTATTTCTCAAAAGCGTATACAAGAGTATATCGAGCTGGGCAAACAGGAAGGAGAGTTAGTTCTGTCGATGGACACTCCTGAAAATGGCTACTTTATCGGCCCTACGATTTTTACCCAAATATCTGTTGATGCCAAAATCACACAGCAGGAGATTTTTGGGCCGGTGCTGGCCGTTATCTCTGCCAACACATTTGACGAAGCCCTAACTATTGCCAACGTTACGGACTATGCCCTCACGGG
>JBCDAG010000639.1:0-2985 GCA_039186165.1 Cyanobacteria bacterium P01_F01_bin.53 | reverse complement strand
TTGAAAGTATATGAATGACAGGCCTCACCTAATTCTAGTTGTCGATGATGAAGTGGAGATGCCGCGTCTCCTACGACAACGATTTAGGCGAAAAATTCAAGCTGGTGAGTTGAACTTTCACTTTGCACAAAATGGGGTAGAAGCGCTCCAATTTTTACAAAATGATAATCATGACATTGACATGGTGCTGACCGACATCCGCATGCCGGAGATGGACGGGTTAACCCTTTTGTCTAACCTAGCTGATTTGAAACTTCCCTTAAAGGCAGTCGTTGTTTCGGCCTATGGGGATATGAGAAATATCCGAACAGCCATGAATCGAGGGGCTTTCGACTTTTTAACGAAGCCAATTGATTTTGAGGACTTAGAAGTTACAATCAGCAAAACCTTAAATTTTGTGCATCGCTCACGAGAGCAACAAAAAGAGCTACAACAGGCCCTCGACAAACTCCACAATCTTGTTTTTTATGACCAATTAACTGGGTTGCTAAACCATCACGGCCTTTTACAACAGTTCACTCAAGTCCTTGAGGAAGAGCAAAATCAACCCCATGAATTTGCTCTATTAATGCTAGATGTTGAGCGACATTCAATTATTAAATCAGGGTTTGGGCATGCCTTGAGCAATCAGCTAGTTGTTGGCTTTGCTCAACGTTTAGAACAGATTATAGACTCATCTACTTTGCTAGCTCGGGTAGGAGAAAATATTTTTGCTATTCTTTGGCATTCACTAGATAGCTTAGATGAGTTCTATGACAAGAGAGCAAGTTTACTCCGGTTACTTGAAGCTCCATTTCAGCTGGGAGAGATTACTGTATCTTCTACCAGTCGTATGGGGGCAGCCCTGAGTAATATCCCCTATACCCAACCGGAGACGTTTGTTCAAGCTGCTGACACAGCTATTCAGATCGCTAGACAGGAAAACCGAAAAGAACTGGTACTTTTCGATGTTCAGATGCAAGAAACAGCGATTCAAAGGTTGAGTCTTGAGGTAGAGCTCCAAAAAGCAATTGAAACTCAGCAACTATCGTTGCATTATCAACCACTTTTGCGATTAGGGTCTCAAAGGATAGTGGGGTTTGAGGCTCTGGCTAGATGGTACCACCCTACCCGAGGACCAATCTCGCCCCTGGAGTTTATTCCATTAGCCGAAGAGACCGGGTTAATTGTGCCATTAGGAGAGTGGGTAATTACAGAAGCCTGTCAACAACTCGGGCGATGGCAATCTCAGTTTGGCTCTATCAGCCCCACTAGTATCAGCGTTAACCTGTCGAGCCCACAGCTGCAAGCTCCTAATTTATTGAATCATATTGATGGTAGCCTCCGGGAGGCAGAGCTGACGGGAGAAGCGCTAAAGCTAGAAATCACAGAAAGTGTTGTGATGGAAAATATTGGTGAGAACTTAGAGCTATTGACCCAGCTTCGCGATCGCAATATTCAGTTGGTAATTGATGATTTTGGCACAGGCTATTCTTCCCTTGCTTACTTACAACAATTACCCGTCAATGCTTTGAAGATTGATAGATCCTTTGTTATGGATCTTGAAGCAAATCCAACCAATTTCGATATTACATCGACCATCATTAACTTAGCCCACCACTTAAATCTAGAGGTTGTAGCAGAAGGACTAGAGAAACAAGAGCACTTAGAGATTTTAAACTCACTCTCCTGTGAGTATGGACAAGGTTTTATATTCTCTGGTCCTCTGGATGCCAAAACCGCAACTCAGCTGATTGCAAACATAAATTAGAGTATTGTACCGTCGGCTCATTTTATGGTTCAGCGAGTTCTCTATGTCCTCACCATTCCCCACATCCAAATATCCGCTGCTCTTTTGAGAGCCACCGCATACTCTTTGAAGGATGGGTAGCCCCAGTGCGCAAGCGAAAACAGACTAATAGTAGGATAGAGGTCATACCGTTTGCTTGTCCCTATGGTCAGGAATATTCTCATCGTTCTGGCACTTATCATTGCCAATGGCGTATTTGCCATGTCTGAACTGGCTGTCGTGTCAGCCCGTAAAGTTCGCCTGGAGGAGGCTGCCCGTAAAGGGGATCGTAGCGCCCAGGCAGCTCTGAAATTATCCAAACGTCCTGATAATTTTTTCTCTACGGTACAGGTGGGTATTACCCTCATCAGTATTATTAGTGGTGCATTTGGGGGACAAGCCTTATCCACGCCAGTGGAGGAATTGCTTGGTAAAATTCCCATCCTGGAGACCTATGCCGATAAGCTAGCATTTCCCCTGGTTGTCGCCATCATTACTTATCTATCTTTGATTTTGGGTGAGCTGGTACCGAAGCAGCTGGCCCTGACCATGCCTGAAGCGATTGCTCAAATCATCGCCCGCCCGATGACGGCCTTATCGAAACTGGCGGCTCCCATCGTAGCCTTACTCAGCTTTTCCACAAATCTAGTGGTTCGATTGCTTAACATTCAACCGGACCGTGGCCCCAGCGTTACCGAAGCTGAAATCCGTGCCTTTATTCAGCAGGGGACTGAAGAAGGCACGTTAGAGGTCACCGAGCGAGACATTATGGAACGAGCCATTCGTCTTGGGGACCGTCAAGTCACATCAATTATGACCCCACGTCCTGATATTATCTGGCTTGATTTAGATGACAGCGCCACCGATAATCAGCAGAAGATCATTGCCAGTCACTACCGACGACTGCCTGTGTGCCAGGGAAGTTTAGATAATATTCTCGGGTTGGTCAGTGTCAATTCTTTACTCAGGCGTGCCCTCCATCATGATCCCTTGGATCTCACTGTGGATTTGGAGCAGCCCTTAGTGATTCCAGAGATATCGCGATCGCTACCCCTCTTAGAGCAATTCAAACGTTCCCGAGTCCACACAGCATTGGTAGTAGATGAGTATGGCGTTATTCAAGGTCTGGTGACCATCTGGGATATTCTCGAAGCATTAGTCGGCGATGCTCCCTCCCTAGATGAGACCATAGATAAGCCGCAGCAGCGTGAAGATGG
>JBCDAG010000638.1:0-2994 GCA_039186165.1 Cyanobacteria bacterium P01_F01_bin.53 | reverse complement strand
GGGTCGCGGCATGCTCGATAGCGAGCTTTCAGTTCTGCGACTGAATAGTGAGATTTAATCTGAAGTTTTCTGCCCATGACTTCAGATTAACACTTATAGGGGGTATTCAATTCGGATTTAGTATCAGGCGAGTAAAGAACAAGACCTTTCATCACAATGAACAGATTTCCGCTATCGACAATCGCTGTCCCCATATGGCCTATCAGCTCGCAATGGCAACAGCCTCTTTGCTAATCTCAAGTTGTCCCGGACGACGGAGTATCTTATCAATTTCATCGATATGAAGCTCCTCTTCCTTAATCATTTCCCGTGCATACTCCTCTATGGGTATGGACTTGCCTTCTACGAGCGCTAACAAACCGTAATATAGCTGTAGGGTTTCGTATTCAGACTCTATGGTCTCGCGTAAAATTTCCCCAACATCGTGCTGATGGGTCTCCAGCAGCGAGCCAATAGCGAGGGAGGGATGACCGCCTAGGTGAGTCACCCACTCTCCTGCCTGTTGGGCGTGGAGAAGGTTCTCGTTGGCCTGGGAGCGGAACCAGGAAACAATGGGAATACGGTTATATCCAAAAATCATCAAAGAGTAGTGCGTGTAACGAACAACGCCAGCCAGTTCGGATTCGAGAATACGATTGAGCTGCTTGCTCGTCGATGCCTTATCGATCTTATAAGTCTCTTTCATCTTGTCCTCCTTCTGTAATTTGGCTAGTGTAATTCCGTCAGTAGACGGAAGTGAGCTAGCCTCCACGATTACAGGGCTGGGCCCATTTCACCTGCCTAAGCTGTTGAAGTTAGTTTCAAACACTCGCAGAGGTCTGATTGATAGTTTCTTCACTACGATCGCCTGCCCAAGTAACCCAGTGATGGCCGGTCAGGTGGGGATGTGATTTAATGGTCGCTTCAGTCAAATTACTGCCCGTTATGTCCGCCCCAGTCAAGTCCACACCTGCTAAATCGGCATCTGAGAATTTGGTATTCCTGAGATTGGCTTTACTGAGGTTAGCCCCTTCTAGATCGGCATCTGTGAAGTTGACGCCTTCCAGTGTGGCCTCTTCGAATTTAGCGCAACGCAGATCGGCTTGACTAAAATTGGCTCCGACCAAATTTGCACCCGTCAGGTCTGATCCAATCAGATTTACGTCGACCAAATTTGCCCCGAACAAAGTAGCACCGCTTAAGTCGGCATCTGAAAGGTTGGCTTGCTGTAGACAGGCCTCACTCAAGTCAGCCATGCTCAAGTCAGCATCACTCAGATCCGCTTGTTTCAAATCGATGTGTGCCAGGGTTGCTCCCTTTAAGTCGGCTTTATGCAAGCCAATACCTGAAAAATCTCTTTTACCGCCGTTATACTGGCTCAATAATTCGCGCACCCTCATTGTTAACCTCCCGCATAATGCCTCTCTTGTTTGCTGGCTGCTGCTCGGAGTTGAAATCGTAAACTTATCTCTTGGTTGAGCAACGCTGACGTTTAATCATCACTCAGAGCACTCGCTGATCAGTGCCTCACAAACACACCGAGCCATTCGAACGAGTTGATTTGATCCTAGCGCCTGTCGCGTGAAAATAACTGGCGTTTTACAGAAATTATGTAATCGAGGGAAAGTGGGGAGGAGCAGATATGGCCTTTCGAGAAAAACGACTGGGGGGACTATTTCAAACGATGCTGACGGGTTTCATCGCGATGTTTTTTCAGGTATTTCATGAACGGTGTCCCCCCAGCGCCAATGTCGGTATTGTTGTGACCCTTGGCCGTTTGCTGGTGGATATAGTGGGCTGCAAATTCCAGATGCTGGCTGCGAAATTGCCCTATTAGAGCCATACAATCATTGTATAACGCTTTCAGATACGGCGTCTGAGCCTGATGTTTCTGGACAAATTCTCGCAGTGTTGAGTGTTGTTCTACGGCCTCTACAAAGGCGCGGTGTTTTGTATGTAACGCTCTCTTCCATGTTAATTGGGTAATGTGAGGAACTTGTGACTGGCAGCTCATTGGGAGAGGAGGCGAATCTATGAGGCTTTCACTGGATCTGTCGTCGCACAATTTATCTCTGAGGATCTTAGCTAATGCGCAGTGGAGACTGAGTCTAAGGGTTTCTTTGACTTCGGGGTGGGCAGCTAAAGTTCCGGTTCACCCGTGTTGGATAGATTTCAATTCTAACCAGAACTCCTTTTTTCATCGGGTGCAACCGGATAATTAGGCAGTAACTATAGGTGTCGTGAGCAAGGGACAGAGTTCTGCGCAGAAAGAAATTCTGGTTTTCCTTACGTTAACCTAGCCTACAGCCAGGACTAAACTTTCAACTATTTCTTCCCTCGATTTTGCCAGGATACAGAGTGTGTCAGGAACTCCAGAATCCACCCTGAACTTGCATCAGAAATTTGCCAAGAGCTTACGATATAGACTCAGCTTTTGACTTCATATATTCAGCGGCTAAGTTGTAAACATCTTGCCACCCTTCTCTAAGCATATCAAAATCATCAAACTTCTCATCAAACTCTGCGACAGTATCAATAAGTGCTTTTCCGAATGGCTCATAGTATTCTTCAGGGATCTTATGGATTTTATGATGAGATTTTGCAATTCCACTCAGAATATTATGATCTTCCTTTTTATCCATATACTTGTAAAAGCGTTCATTTTGGTCGAAGTGGGCGAAAAGAAAGAGAATGGATTGTTTAAAACTATCAGCATGCCTCGCCTTCTCACGAGAATTTTTGAAGTCTAGTCTACGACGGACGTTAGGAGCATGATGCTCTAGCTTTTTCAGAAAAACATCGAAAAAATCATCAGAAAAGTTTCGAGACTTAGACGTTAGGCATCTAATGTAGCTTTCCCTAACCAGAGTCAGATTAATAGACTTTATCGGAAATAGTACGGGTGCTCACGCAAGTGGTCCTACTTTTGCGATTCTGAGGAATTAAGCAGCTACCGCTATTGGCCTAGCAGCCTGTTGCCGATAGCTGACCCTGAAATTGTGTAGCCCACAGGCT
>JBCDAG010000637.1:0-2998 GCA_039186165.1 Cyanobacteria bacterium P01_F01_bin.53 | reverse complement strand
TTTTGAGCGCTGCATCGTACTCTCGCCAGTTGCGAATTCGATACTGGGTTTTGACGGGTTTTTCTGACATGGGCGCGAAAGGAAGGGGGCTAGACACTATTATCGCAGCTAACTCATGTTCTTTATGCAACAACCCCGTCTTTAATGGTAGAACTGTGACTTGAAGTTCAGGATAGTGAGGCGTACGAGGTTATTGCGCGGCACCTCGGATGACCAGTTTGCCATCGACGATTTGCACATCTTCTGGTGTGAGGCCCTGCTGGTCAAGGACGCCGCTGAGCTGCTTTTCGATGTCGCTTTGGGAAATGCCTAGCTGGCTGGCGACGTTGGATACCGGTAGTTTGAGCTGGCCAATTTTGATATGGGTGTCGTCTAGGCTAAAGCCGCCATCGACGATGATGGGGCTACCCTCAATACCTAGATAAACGTCGCGATTGGCTATGAAGGGAAACGTTTGGGTGAATTGCTCTACGGCTTGTTGACCTTCGTCCGGTAGGGCTTCAACGGGGAGCTTGGAGAGATTCATCACCACACCGCTTTCAATTCGGCCATCTTCCAGTGAGGTTCTAATATCTTGGGCCGCATCTAGGATTGGGGCTGTTGCTGCTTGGCTCGCGATCGCATCAGTGACCATCTGGGAGAGTTCGCTTTCGGAAATGACGACATCGCTGGCCTGGGTGTGAGGCGTGACGATGACTTCACCGAAGTCTTCTCGGGATTCATAGCTAGCATCTGTGCCAGCTTCTCTGTACGCCGCATTTTCGTAGCTGGCGTCTTCGTAGCTAGCTTGGCTTTCGTCTGGATAACCGCTGGCTTGTGGCGCGCTTTCGGTCACAGGGCTAGTTTTAGCGGGTGTCGCCTCATTGTTGTACCAGTCGGGGAGGCTGGCGGTTTTCATGCCCGCATAGCCAAGGCCTCCGCCAATGGCGGCAGCGGCGATCGCTAATCCTGCTAAAAGCACTTTCATGGTGGTGTGAATCCCTTAAAGATGATTGGCGGGTACTCGTGCAATGGTCACGTAATAACTTTCTACACGGTACAGAGTGCCTATTCCGGCGGGTGCGATCGCTGTGCCACCTTTTTTTATCTACTTTTCTTTATATATTTGGCGAGAGCATATAGGGCATCAGCCTTGAGCCGTTGTCATTCAGGTACCGTTTAATTGGCAGTTTTAGCGAGCTGAATGCACGTGGCGATGGGCGCATTGGTTTTGATGGCCTGGCTGCTGATGTGGGTCGCAGTGGCTGTGAATCCCTGTTGGCAAAGCTTTTGGATAAGCTGCTGGCGAGGTGGAATATCCATTTTGCCGCGTCTGCCGATTTCTGCGAGGGGATAGTGATAGGGGGGCAGGTCGATTTCAGTCTGCATTAGGTCTAAGAGCTTGTGGCATGTTTGCCACTGTGAATCTTGTTTTTGGGATTCTTGCTTCTGGGACTCTTGCTTTCGACGGGCGATCGCAATCATCGCCTGTAGCTCGTTTCTATTGTGCAGTGGTCCTAGCCAAAGGGGGCCGCTGAGCACGGGGGATTCCTCAGCAGCGCAGGGACAGGACACACGGCCAAGCTTTTTCCAGGGAATGGTTTGAAACTGTCCGCAGCTGTGGCAGTAGGCCAAGAAGCCGTAGTGTGCTGTGTCCCAGCTAGGCTGCCGGGTAATGCGCATCATCACCCGATTAACCTCACCCTTGTAAAAGGAAAATACGGGCTGGGCGCTGAGCCCACGAGCAGCGGCTTGCTGAACGGCGTTGCCAACTAATAGCCTGAGGCCCTGTTCGTGAGCAGCGGGATGTGAGCGTGCATAGGCCCCGTAGGTTTGTAGACTTTTATTCGGGGCGTGGCCGCTGGTGGCTCGGCCATCGGTGCTGGTGAGATAGAGCAGGCCGCCCAGCTTAATGGCCCACAGGCTGGTGCTGAGTGTGGGCATGGGACTGCCGAAGCTGTCGATATCAATTAAGTCATAAAAGTCTTGGCGCTGGTGGCAGTCAAAAAAGAGGGCGTTGGCGTCTTGGTGGGTGATGCGGTAGCGCTCGGGAGGCAGGCTTTGGCTGAGGTTTGTGGTGAGGGTGTGGTGCAGGTCGCCGTTGCCTTCGTTGGCCCAAACGTAGTCGGCATCGGCTTCTAACACGTAGCGGAGGGGGCGGACGCCGCAGCCCGTCATGGCATCGATGATGCGGAGGTTGCCCGTGCGTTGCTTGTGGGCGATCGCAGCGAGGATGGCCAGGTTGCGACCTGTTTGGCTGCTGGTGCGAAAGAATGCATCTCCCACGTGGAAGTGAGCAGCGCCTTCCTGCTGCCAATCTGGTTGCCTATTTTCTGGCTGCTTCTGCTTGGGCTGTCGATGATGATTTGCCGGTGTCTGTGAAGCCTGAGGTGAAGGGGATTCCATGGCTAGGCCAAAATTTTTGTGATTGCCTGTTCTAGCTCTGCTTTGCTGTTGGTGGTGATAACAAAGACTTCCTGCGCTGACTTACGGTGTCGGGCGATGAGCTTGTGGCCACCGGTAATGGGCACAGAGACCTTGAGCCGAAGCTTGGGCGCGTTGGACTTTACCCGAGAAATGACGGCTGGGGTGATGGTTTGAATATTGGGGTAGGTTGCGAGCTTTTCGAGCAGGGGAATCAGCCCTGGAATGTAAGTGGAGTGCGTAATGACCACTCTTCCTTTTGTGGGCTTGCGATCGCCAGAGGACTGGCTAGAGGGGTTGCCAGATCTGCCATTGCTGCGTTGTCTACCGCTTTTTTTAGTCACGTATGCCGTCCATGGGTGCGGTTGCCAACTGCAATGTCTCCGTTTTTGGTTGTCTTTTAGGTTTTTGTAGTTCTGCGTCTTTAGCTCTGGATCTCTGGTGCTGTGTCTCTAGGCGATGGGTGGCAAGTTAGCAAGATGAGCGTTCAGTCAAGGTGAGGCTGAAAGTGTTGTGAAATAGGGCGTAAAGTCGATTGTCTTGGGTGGTTTACGGATGGTTTTGACGACGCTGAGGTCTCGATTTTCGGGGGCAG
>JBCDAG010000636.1:0-3003 GCA_039186165.1 Cyanobacteria bacterium P01_F01_bin.53 | reverse complement strand
TTTGGCTTTTGGCTAGATGCAGACTCCAATCGGCTGAAATATAGTTTGTCTACCTTAGCAGACGCAAATGCGGGTCATTTCAGTCAAGCGGAGATTGCTCTGAATCAATGGACGCACGTCACTTATGTGAAATCAGGCAATCAGATGGCTCTGTATCTCAATGGTGAATTGGACTCTAGTATGGTCGTTCAGGGAGTAGTGCAGTCTCCGGAAGGCTTGATTGAGCTGGGTTCTGGCTTAGAAGGTTCTTTAGATGAACTGCGGTTTTATAATCGAGGACTCTCACTATCTGAAATCCAGTCTCTTTCTAACCATAATGCCGATGTGTTGAAAGGGGGGCTGGGAGACGATACGCTTTATGGTGATTTGGGTGATGACATTCTCAATGGCACCCATGCTGCCTTAGCCGGACGGAATGAACTCGATCGACTCTCAGGCGGAATCGGTCGCGATCTTTTCATATTAGGCGATGAGACCCAAGCGTATTACGGATTTAGTGGTAGCCATGATTATGCTACGATTGCTGATTTTGAAGAGAATTCAGACAGTGTTCAGCTGCATGGTAGTGCGAGTGACTATACGCAACAGCAACAAGATAGCCATTCACAGCTGCTTTATAAAAATGACTTAGTGGCTGTCTTTGAAAGTGTGAGTTCGTTAAACTTGACGAGTAGCAGCTTTAGTTTTGTCGGTTAGGTTCAATATGACATCGGCAAACGCCAGTAGCGGATTGTCCTTTTTGTGATTGCGTCACTCACTGATCAAAGCTTGAATTGACAAAGCGAGTTGTTTGAGCTTTACGGGCTTACTCAAGTACTTGTCAGCTCCAGCAGCTAGACACCGCGTTCGATCATCTTCTGTGGCAAAGGCTGTCAGCGCAATGATAGGTGTTTGCGCTAGATGAGAAAGCTGTCGAATTTGCTCAATAGCACTTAACCCATCTAAATCCGGCAGTTGAATATCCATTAGAATGATACTAGGCCGTTTGGCCTGAGCGAATTCTATGGCTGCCTGCCCACTGGTTTCGACCTGAACACGATAGCCCATGGCCTGCAAGTAGCTTGATAGCGTAGTGATATTGGCTTCGTTGTCCTCCGCTAGTAGGACAAGAGGGGATGCTTCAGTAGAGGGTTCTATGGGTGGGTTCGCATGAGTTTCAAAGTTTCTAGAGAGAGTAGGTCCCCCAGATCTTTTAGAGATGTTAGCCCCTTCAGAGATGTTTGCTGTTGGAATCTCAGGTGGTGATGTATCTGACTGCGTTGCAATGCCATAGGGCAGCTCAATGGTAAAACAGCTGCCAACACCGATTTTGCTAGTGACAGAAACATGTCCCCCGTGGAGTTCTACAATCCGTTTTACCAATGCTAGTCCCAGGCCCGTGCCCTCATATTGACGGTTTAGGGCGCTATCAATTTGGACAAAGGGCTGAAACAGGCGGTTCAGCTCGTTAGGGTCAATGCCAATACCAGTATCTCGTACGTCAAAGCGCAGGTGGGGTTGGGTATGGGCGTCATCCGGCGAAGAGCGCTCAACTTCGAGGGTGACATTGCCACCGGCGGGGGTAAATTTCACCGCATTGTTCAAGAGGTTGATGAGTACCTGACGGATTCGGCGTTCATTGACCCTGATAAGCGGCAAGTCCCAGGGTATTTTCAGATGGAGCTGAACGCCTTTTTCTAGGGATTGTTGTTCTATAAAGGCTAAGCTTGATTGGCAAAGGTGTGTAACTGAGACAGCAGTGTAGGTTAACTCAATGTTGCCTGCTTCAATTTTGGCTAAGTCTAGGACTTCATTAATGAGCTCTAGCAGGTGTAAGCCGCTTTGTTCAATCGTCGTTAGCGATTTGAGCTGTTGTTCACTAATTTCACCAAAGACCTCATCCTGGAGCCCTTCAGTCATGCCCAAAATCGCATTTAATGGCGTCCGTAATTCGTGACTCATGTTAGCTAAGAACTCGTCCTTTAAGCGAGTGGCACGGGCCAGTTCTTGATTGGTACGCTTGAGTTCAGATTCAGCTTGTTTACGTTCCGAAATATCTCGTGAAATGCAGACGATGGAAAATTCTCCATTCCATTCCATCGGGCATGCAGAAATCTCGACTGGAAAAACTGAGCCATCTTTCCGTCGGTGAAGGGTTTCGAAGGTCTCTTGCGGGCCAGCAAAACAATTTTGGAAGATATCTTGGAAAATATCTTGGAGTTCTTCCTCAGACCATTGCGCATCCCAGTCCGTAACATTCAACTGGGAGACTTCATCAAGGCTGTAACCCAGCATTTGGGCAAAGCCTTCATTGGATTCCAGTACATTGCCTTCTTGATCCAGAACATGGATGCCATCGGGTGAAGCATTGAACACGACTGTGCGACGTAATGCTTCTTTTTCTAAAGCCATTTCGGCTTGTTTGCGATCGCTAATATCGATAACAACGCCATCCCAAACTACATCGCCATTGTCCAACCGTTCTGCATGAGTCATATTTTGCACCCATTTTATTCCCTGTTCTGGCAATAATAGCCGATAGGAATTTGTGAATGGTTTCAGCGTTTCAGCGGAGATCTGAATCGCCTCGCTTAAGTGAGGAATATCATCAGGGTGAATTCTTCCCCACATGTGGGCCGAATCTTGAAGTGCGGCTTCGGGCTCAACCTCAAACATGTCACGGACCTGAGAACTCACGTAGGTTAACTCATCGCTGCCATCAGGATGCAGAACATAGCGAAAAATCATTCCTGGTACATTCTCTGTCATGTATCGGAATTGGGCTTGAGCATCTTGCAGTGCAAGCTCTGCAGTTTTACGTTCAGTGATATCAAGATTCGTGCCCACCGAGCGAATGTGTTGGCCGTCGACATCTCGCTGGATGAAGGCAGTGGCTAAAATATGTCGGAACTTACCGTCCATCCTGAAGACCTGGCAGTAGTAGAAGATCAAAAACGAAACCATAGCATCAATAGTATCAAACGCTATACCCAAGAGTTTAGGATCATCCGGCCCGACGGTAAG
>JBCDAG010000635.1:0-3005 GCA_039186165.1 Cyanobacteria bacterium P01_F01_bin.53 | reverse complement strand
TGCGGGACCATCTGAGAATAGCGTACTTTTTCTGACTGTGACTTACACCCTAACGGTAGAAGTCTCAACTGAAGTATTTTCTGAAGAGGTGTTTTCTGAAGAGGTGCTTTCTGAAGAGGTATTACCTGAAGCTGTTTCTGCAGCATGCGATCGCTGCGCTGACACAAACTTATAATACGAGCTGCCGAACTTTAGCATGGGATTTTTGTCCTTTCCTGATGGCTGAGGCTGCCCGTGGCGGCCTATGATGCCTTCAATCTCCACTTCAATATTTCCATGGGCAACATACTCACTTGAAAACTTAGCTTGAATGGGATCTCTTATGGCCGAGGTATGGGCTGGGATAATCCCCAACCGGCTAATGGAATAAACTTTGTGGAATGCTCTATACTCCCCGCTACACATGAGATAATCCCAATCTCGATGCTGTTGCATCAAACTATACAGGCTCGATGCCGTTATGTAGGCAAAACAGTTGGCCAGCGGATTGCGGCCTCGGCTAGCGCTAACAACAGACTGAGAGAAATCAAAGCACCAAGTTTGGCCACCGTCGGGGAACATGACTTCCAGCTGATAAATGACGGGCCAATCGGCGTAGGTTTGAAAGATAGAGTCCTGATTGTCTTGAATAAACTGGGGTAGGTTACGCTCTACTTCTTCAGCGATCGCATCCTTCAAAACTTCCAAGGGATAGCCCTTCGGATTGCTATCGACCAGTTCATTGTTGACCTTAACAGGGGCAAAGTCGATCAGGTGCCGATCATCTTCAAGGGTAACCGCGCAGTCACTGCTGCCCGGCAAATGCTGCAAGCCCTCCTGCTCGATGATAAAAACATCACCGGGATCTAACGTGAATATATTGTCTGAAATTTCGGGAAAAGCAGTTGCCACATCTTGACAAAACTGTTCTCGCGTTGTCGAGAACACAATCTGATTTAACCATGCCGATTCATTAATGTATTTCCATCCCTGGGCACCGGGTGCGATCGCCCTAGGACGTATCCGATTCAAAAGAGAAAACAACTCGCCATATTGCGCATAAGGGAATGAAATGGGCCGATTATATTGATAATTATCTTCCAGACTGATTTGCCAAGAGGTTAGCAAGAAATCGATAACGGGATATTTTTTTCGAACCTCGCTCACTGTTTTCCCAGAAACATGGCTATCTACAGTATTCCAAAACACACCAGAAGCATCGGCAAAGACCATGCCAAACTCAGGCACGCGCCACTCCGAGCGGGTGGTCATTAGCGACGTTGAGCCGATAGTAACCTGCTCAAAATCTTTCAGCGTGTAAATCCGTGAGTAGCCTAATTTACGCAAACTCTCGACAATGAGTTTGTCTTTAGGCACTAGGACATCGACATCTTTAGGTAAATAGGCCAGGGAGCGAACGTCAAAATGATCCAAATGGCGATGGGAGATGACGAGAAAGTCGTACTCAGGAATGTTCTCGGGCTTCACTTCTCGTTTTGGACAGGACTCATTCAACCCCTCGCAGAACGGATCCCACAGGATAGGATCCATCAAAATATTGCAGTCGTCAGTCTCCACAAATAGGGAAGCATGGCCGAGCATCGTAACTTTCATGGTCTGTTCCTTACTTTACTGAATAGTTCCTGGCCTTGAGGGCTTATAGTTCGATAGCGCCTCTGTTTATTTCCGACTCAATCCAAAAATCTGGCACTCTCTGTAACTGTGTCTCTGGCAGCTTATAGTGCTCGCACACTACACTGATCCTAGATTGAGCACCTGTCATTTCAGTCACTGAATGGCGCAGAAATCCCAGAAAAGAGACCAACAAGTTTTCTTCTGGCTGAATAGCAACGCGTCCATGCTGTCCCCCTTCCAAAATTAGCTTCCCACCAGACATATCTCTCGGCACCTGCGCATAGAAGACGCTAACCCTGTTAGGAACTGTCCTGGCAGAAAGATAAGGAGATAAACTAGAGTCGACATGCATTTTCACCTGTCCACCGGGCGCAATCATTAGTACATTGCAGTAGAAGATATTGTAAGTGCCCTCTAGTTCATCTATCACTCGGTGAAAATAAGGCTTCAAAAAGGGAAATTTTTCCTCAGCTCGATGACGACCTGAAGGCTTAAAGACAATTGAAAATCCTGATGTACTCGAAAAGCTGTTGCTGAGCTGATTGGATGACAGATAGCGACAGGCTCGGATCTCTTTCTTTAAGGACTCAACCTCGACCGTGGAGATAACCTGTCGTGCTTGAGTGTAACATTCACTTAAAACTTGACTTACCATGAAACGAAATAGCCCAATCACCAACTGAGACCCGTATATCAACATGATCTGAATCCGTCACAGACACAATCGTAAACATGCGGACAAAACAGCATAGCCGTTTTCATCAAGATTAGTTGATACCACCGATGGACAGTTTATCTATCAGCAATAGACTCAAGTTTGGTGAGCTGCGAAAGCCAGCCTTTCAAACATCGCTCGCACTGGCCAATCGAACAAACCCAGAAGAACACCCAGAGAACTAGAACAATGTCATTAGAAAGCATTCAAGAATTCATCAATGTTATCGAGCAAGATGACGACCTAAAGAACGAACTACAGCAGACGCTCTCAAAGGAAGCAACAAGAGAAGATTGGATCAATACAGCTGTTCGACTCGGTCAGGCAAGAGGTTATGAGTACACAACAGAAGAAGTGAACCAATTTATAACATTGCAGATGGAGGAAGCGGAGGATAGTGAACTAGAGGATGCACAGCTAGAAGCTGTTGCTGGCGGTGGTAAGAAGAAGAAAAACAAACAGGCTTGGGGTGAATTTATGTGGGAGTATAACGTGAAAGGTGGTACGGGCTTCGCATACATGTAGCGCTAGCAAACACGTATTTCCAAACCTTAGGAATGGGTCTCAAATCGAAGTTGGGAAGATATGTTTTATTCAAAACATATCTTTTCCTTACGGTTGTCTCTTGAGCTTCTTTCATCGCGCGTTATAAATTTAGCGTTATATATTAACAAGA
>JBCDAG010000634.1:0-3013 GCA_039186165.1 Cyanobacteria bacterium P01_F01_bin.53 | reverse complement strand
TCTAAAACCCTTGTCATATAAGGGTTTTAGGAACACGTTAAATTCTCAGCAACTGCCATCTATTGAGAATTTATGACGAAGGATCAAGGGTTTCAGGGCTTGGTTCTATGTGGTTCTCATAGTTGTGTGTACACGGGAGCTCGTACTATCGGTTAGTCCACCTGTTCGTCAGTCAACCTGTTAATCAACCGTCCACTTGTTGAGCGTGCTGTCATAAGTCCAGTAGCTCAAAAAGCCGCCGCTTACGCCAAATGAATAGCTGTCTGCGCCGCCGTTGTAGTTGCAAAGAGAGGGATTGAACTTAGCGGGCAGCTTCTGAAAATTGCTGAGGGCTGCAAGGCTAGGTGGATACTGACCCTTAGCCGTGCGGTAGGCTTCGAGAGATTGTTGAATGTGTTCGCAGTTTGCCTTGAGCTTGGATGGGCTATCTGCTGCGAAGTCCGCCAGGGCGACGGTGCCAATAACTTGTGCCACCAAGAACAAGCAGAACATTTGTGCGTTAAACGCGACATACCGCATCCAGGAGCAATTTTTCCATAGCCACAGGCCGGTAGTGAGTAGGCAGACGATGAACGCGACCGGTATGAGAAAAGCGCCAATGATCATGGCGAACAGCGGTGCATCATAGCCTTGAAAATGTATCAATAACCCGATGCCCAGGCCCGATGCCATGCACCATAGCCAAAATAGAATCCGTCGTTTTCTTTTCAGCATAGCTGTGACAGTTTTGGAAGGTTTCATCGGTTGATTTGGGGTGAAGACTGATTCGGGGTGAAGACGTGCAATATCTCAGCATCATTGCTGTTTTTTTGTGATGCACTCTTATGTACAACGCTTCCATTTGTGCCGATTCCCCATGCCTTGTGAAAATCCTTGGAAAAGCTTTGATGAAGGGATATTCCGAGAAAACGTTAAGCTATGGGATAGCCGCTCGCCCACAACAATAGAGCCACTAAAGCCAATGCCCATGACCACACTCAACTTTAAATTTGCTGTTATTAGCGATTTACACATCGCCTTACCCCACACCATTTGGGATGCGCCTAACCGTTTCCATTTGGTCGAAGTGAGCATTCCAGCCTTTGAGCAAATCCTGGCGCAGTTAGCAGGCGATCGGCCAGATTTTTTACTCTTGCCCGGTGATTTGGTACAGCATGGTGAGCGGGAAAATCATCAGTGGATGGCGGAGCGTTTGGCGCAATTGCCGTTCCCGACCTATGTGGTCCCAGGTAACCATGATGTGGTGAGCCAGTGGGGCAATTTGCCAACGGATGAATCCGGTAAAGACCGCATCGCCCTCACTGATTTTCCAAAAATTTATCAGCAGTTTGGCTATGCCGATGGGCAACAGCTTTACTACCAAAAAGAGATTTTGCCGAATGTGCACCTGATCGGGCTCAATTCAAATGCCTTTGATGCTGAAGGCGCGCAGATTGGCACGGGCATTATCGATGATGAACAGCTGGCTTGGTTGGACGAGCAGCTCGCAGCACTGGCCGGAAAGTTTGTGATGGTGATGGTGCACCACAATGTGCTGGAGCATTTACCGGGCCAGTCGAAAACGAAGCTGGGCCAGCGCTACATGATTCAAAATGCGCCTGAGCTGGTGGAGCGATTGCAGGCTGCGAAGGTGCCGGTGGCCTTTACCGGGCATCTGCATGTGCAAGATATTGCCCAAGCTGATGACTTTTATGCCATTACAACCGGTTCTTTGGTGAGCTATCCCCACCCGTATCGGATGATGTCACTGACGACCGATGAGGCCGGGCAGTACCAACTACGGGTAGAATCGCAGCGAATTGAGTCGGTGCCGGAGTGGCCTACGTTGCAGCAAACGTCTAAGGATTGGATGGGCGATCGCTCTTTTCCCTTCATTCTAAAATTGCTCACCGATCCACCCCTATCCCTGAGCCTGAAACAGGCTAAAACTTACGCGCCCCATATTAGAGACTTTTGGGCAACGGTCGCGGCAGGCGATGCCCTGTTTGACTATCCCCAACTGCCAGAAGTGGCCCAAAAGTATTTTCAGCAATACGAGGCCACTTGCCCGCAGGGGAAACCTCGGCTGATTGATAATAATGCGACCCTAACGCTGGTGCAGCATTAGGGTCGTTGTGAGTGTGACTACTTGGAAGGATTGACTACTTTCAAAATGAATACTTTAAAAGTAGTTGCTGACGGTAGAGGCTATGCTGATTTGGCAGGTGCCGATTTGGCGGGTGCTTCTGAAAAGCCTTGCTGGTTAGCGAGCTGATGGAGGGCGGCGGCGGCTTCACTGGAAATGGGCCACACCATGCCAGCGAGGTTATTGGTGGCGACGCTGTAGCCCTGATTGGCGGCGCGGTAATACCAGTGCATGGCGGCGGCTTCGTTTACGGCGGTGTCGCCGAGGCCGAGTTGGTAAATATTGCCAAGCATACATTGGGCTTCGGCATCGCCTTCTGCGGCGGAGTGGGTGAGGAGGGGGAGGGCTTCTGCGTAGTCTTGAGCGCGGAATTCTTCGATACCAGGTACAGACATTTTCCAAAATCTCCGAGGGTGTTTTGAGCGGACTGCTGTTAGGGACATCGTCGTAAGGCTGTGGTTTAAGGCTATGAACCTTGAGAGCAAGGACTCACAAAGGCGAGGACTCAAAAAGCAGTTGCTTTGAATGAGCTACTTATCACTATAGTACAAATGTACTTTGTAGGTGACTTGTAAAGCAGCTCGCTTCAAATTTATTTGCTTTGTTTGCCTTTTGGGGTTTGTCTTTTGGTGGATTGCCTTGTGCTTGCCTTTAGCTAGGTGACGATGCTGGGTGACGATGTGACGACGTATAAACAGCGACTTTTTTCACGACCGTGGTTTCTAGGGCGGTGTTTTCAGGGGTGAAGAGAGACTGCCCAGTTGATTGCGAGAAATATCAGGAATATTTGATATAGGACTTACGCATTGACAAAATAGCAAGCCTGTATGCTGATAAGAGCCCCTTCTTTCTGAGTGATCGCGAGACCATGCGCGAGATATCAAAACC
>JBCDAG010000633.1:0-3018 GCA_039186165.1 Cyanobacteria bacterium P01_F01_bin.53 | reverse complement strand
CGCAGGTACTGGTCAAAGGGGGCATTAGGGGTGTAGAGAGAGCGTTGAAATGTGGCGATGGCATCGCGAATATTGTCCGGTGTGATGCCATCGTCATAGGCCTGGGCAAACCCATTAAGATAGTCATCTTCTTTGCTTAACTTCCGCACCACATCCTGCCAGGTCATGCCCCCCATTTCTCCGACTTTTGAAATCGGTCCATTGATCTGTTCTTCCAGGGTTTCGGCGCTGCCGTCCCAGTTAAGCCGATGCATAAATCCGGTATTAAACACCGTCGGTGAATTCAGCCCCGTATTGCCCCCCGCCATGCCAATGGAAATCGGCTGACGATCGGTGCCTCCCAGAGCCAGGGTGTGGCAAGTGGCACAGGATACCGTATTGTCCGCCGACATGCGGGGATCGTGGAATAGGGCATTGCCCAGTCGCACCCTGCTTTGATCCAGCTCCACACCCAGCGGAATCGGCTGAATCGGTTCTGTCGACAAAACAACTTCAGCAGCCTGGGCCGTGCCGATGATTTCTGGTGCGGGCTGCCGCTGCCAGAGCCGAGTAATGCCCAAAGCAGCCAGTATCGCTAAACAGAACAACACCACCAGCGCGGCTATCTTTCTAGAGCGATTGGATTTTAGCTGAGAGACAAGTCGAGAAATCATTGGGAACATGCCTGCATAAGTGCCTGAAAATCTACCTGAAAATCTAAACGCTAAGCAGAAGAGCCTACCGGAGCTCTCTCAATTTCCAAATGCCATATGGGCAACGCCGACATCCCTTCGATGGCCATCGAACCATGGGACAACAGCCGATGGCGATCCTTTAAGCGTTCATAAATCGGCTGAGTTACAACAATCTGATGGGGCTCTGCCTGCTCTGGCAGCTTAGTCGCCACCTGAATCGTCTCCCCCCAAAGCTTATACACAAAGGGTTCAGTCCCGATAACACCGGCCATAAAGGAGCCTGAATGCAGACCAATTTGCAGACTTAGGGAGACCTGATGTCGCTCATTTGTAGCCTGCACAATTTCTAGCAACTGCTGAGCCACCCGCAGCCCTCGCTCTTGATGGTCAAAATGAACGTCGGACAGTCCACACACGGCGAGGTAGGTATTATCGGCTGTTGGCTGGGGTTCTAGGCCAGATTGCTTTGCCACTTGGTCAAACTCGTTCACCAAGGCATTTAGGGCAACTGCGATCGCATCTGACGTCAGCCCCAGAATCTTGGCTGATAGCACCGTCGCCTGCTGTACCCGATCGACAATCGGATCGTCCCCCTGCCGAAATCTAGGAACAACCGCCGCTGGCAAAATATTCTTGAGTAAGCTGTCATTTTCCAAACTTTTCTGTTGCACCAGTCTCCCCTGTTTTTCCAAGGTATTAGCCAGTTCCTTAAAGGAGGTTCCCAGTTGGCTAAACTCGTCATTCCCCTTCAGTGGGATATCACTCACCGGTTCTCCCGAGCGTAGCTTCTTACTCGCCTCGATTAGGCGGCTGACAGGACCCGCAAACGATTGGGCGATGAACCCTGACAGCAAAGCTATAGCCAGCACAATAATCACACCGGCCGTAGACATATAAATCTGCATCATCGTGACCGGTCCTAGGGCCTCGGACTTATCCATTTCCGCTAAAATCGCCCAGCGCAGATCCTCCAGCTTTAATGGCGCGTAGGCGCTCAAAACCTGCTTACCCTGATAGTCCTGAATGATTTCTGTGCCCGATTCACCCAGCATTGCTTTTTCGGTGGCAACCGTATCCACAGGCTGCAACAAAACCGACGTATTCAGCTCGTACACCAAATCCACCGTTTCAGAAGAAAGACCTACTCGCCTTAGAGTCTCGCGATAGGCATCCGCATCATCCAACAGCTCCCGCGATATCGAGCGCATTAGGGTATCTTCGCCCACCACATACACCTGGCCCGTTTCACCCAAGCCCTCATCCTCCCAGGCTTGGGTACCCACCAAAATGTCATTGAGTCGGGCGGGGGGCAGTTGCAAAGCCACAATCCCCACAATATGAGGACCATTAAAAATAGGTGTTGCAAAAAAGGCCACGGGTGCCGCCTTCTTAGGCACATAGGGCTCAAAATCCACCACCTGGACAAATCCACGCCCTGGATTGTTGCGCACCGCTTCGACCACCTTGGCTAAGCCACTGCGTCGGTAGGGTCCCCGATCTAGGCTTGTAGCATAGTCGGGCTGCTTACCAACGGAATAGACAATCTCGCCACTATCAAAGTTGATCAAATAAAGGTCTTCATAGCCGTATTTATCGATCAAATCTTGAAAAAAGGGATGATAAACATCATGTTGCTTCGCATAGGCACTATCATCCTCAACACCAGCGGCGTTGGCCTCATCTGAGCCACCACCAATAACGTAGTTGTATTGCAAATATTGAGCCGCCTGAGTCAGGGGTCGATAGTTCGCAATAATTTGCGAGCCGTCTACATTTTCAGCCAGCGCAGGTAAAAAATCACGAGCATAATAAGTCTCGATGGCTTCTATCCACTCGTTGGAAATTACCTCATTTTGTAGTCCTCGATACGCCGCATTGAATTCAACCATGGCTGAAACCAACGTGCGGTCTTCACCCATGATTTCTAGCTGATCTCGGATACCTTTTATGTAGGCTTCCACCTGGGTTCCCTTCGAGGCACGAACACTGGTGAGATGCTCAAAGACCTGGTGCTCAAACTCTCGGCGGAAGCGCAACCAGCTGAGCGTACCTCCGACCAATAAAGAGCCAAGGCTAACCCCTATCAAAAGGGCCATTAGCTTGGACTTAATGCGAAACCCACTTAACATTCTGCACCACGTTTGCTCAAAAGCTTACGTTCCCTCACAACGCTAAATTAAGACATTACCAGCCTTCTTTCATCTTCCAAGATATAGCTAATAAAAAGTTACTACGATCACCAAATAAGTGACAAGCCAGACCTTACTTAGCCCACTTTACAGAGAGAAATTGTAACCTTGGTTTACATTCCCACTACTTCATCTTGTCGTTACATAGAGTCCAT
>JBCDAG010000632.1:0-3030 GCA_039186165.1 Cyanobacteria bacterium P01_F01_bin.53 | reverse complement strand
CTGTACTCCTTTTCTAGAGGTGCAGCCGGATTTTTTATATAGAGCCCATTTAGTGTCTTTCAAAGAAAGCTATAGACTGAGCAACGGCGTCTATCCTCCTGTTTATGGCATATTCGAGCAGTTTAACTGACTTAGAGTGGGAAATTTTAGAATCACTGTAGCCCAGTGTCTCGCCTTAGAAAAAGGTAACCTCGCCGACGAAGTGGAGCAAGCGCGACATCATCGATGGTATCTTCTATCAGCTGAAGAATGGCTGTAACTGGGAAGACCTACCGAAAGATCTTCCGCCCTATTCAACAGTTTTCTACCACTACAATGAGTGGCGTAAAGCAGGAGCTATCGAACGGTTAATGGACCTCCTGCATGGGGAGGTAGGCAAACAGGTGCGAAAAAAGCACAGTGGACAACGCTCATCATCAATGAGTTCTATATGTCTTATTCGTCTGCCACAGTGGTTAACAGTAAGTCTGGCAAAGCTTCTAAAACTAAGCGTTCGCTTAAGGGGCCGCGAAGATGGTTACCCCAAAGATAATGATCGGCAAAAAATACCCGATCTTGTTGAAAAACTGGCATGGAATTAAGTATAGGTTTTCGTTCCAACTTTTCCTGCCTGGAGGCTTCAGGCTGCATAAACCGATCTTTGTTCCAGTCAAGGACCATCATTATGTCGGTCTCAATTTGAGATAATTTTTCCCAGGAAATCTCGGCAGCAAATCTCACTCCTTCTGGCTGGACGATTTCGAAACCAATCTCTTTCAATAAACTGCCCGTCGTTATATTTTCCGATAGCCAGCTAACCTCATTCACTAAGTCAGAACCAATCAGCAGCACACGAGGATAAGCTTGCAACACGGGCTGCAATGCTTCCCGTGCTTGAACGATATACTTATCGCGTGCTGCCAACAGTTTTGTTGCCTGCTCTTCTCGTCCCAATGCGCGAGCAATCTCTTCAATATTCTGCCTCCAAAATTGCGTCTTGCCGTCGTTTAGGATGAGTCCATCAAATAGCAAAGTAGGCGCAATTTGAGTCATTAGAGAATAGTTATCATCTTGCCAGGCTTCTCCCAAGATCAAATCTGGTTGGAGTAGAGTGAGGCTTTCCAGGGAAGGGGTATTTCGATTTCCAACTGCCATCGGTTCTGTCGTTACCCACTTACCGAGATAAGGAATTTGTGATGCTGGATCATCGTAAATTTTAATGATTTCAAGGTTGGCATTAGCGGATTGGGCAAAGCCTGCGGGTTGAACGCCCAAGGCCAGAATAATATCTAAGATATGCGGACTAAGTGCAACAACTTTATAGGGTTGACCGCAGATTTCTGTTTCTCCCGCAGTATGCTCCACAATTTGACAACCGTTGGCTGCAGACATCGAACCTGATGGGGCTGACGGTTGTTCTATTGAGGCCGTTTGACAAGCAATAACTAATATCGCCAGAGACAGCCCTAATAAGAAAAAGTGGGTCAGACGACGAACTTGATGAAACATCATATCTAGAACTTCACTGAAACAGAGCCGATAACGGTAAACCCTTCACCAGGATAAATTTTACGGCTTCAAGAGTGAGAATGTCTTTTGACGTACTTATCTGTTTACTTGTGTCCTTTTGAAAAGACCGCAAAAGTTGAGTCATAAGCTAAACGTGGTCGAGGCATCCCTATTTCCTTGCTGACATTTGATAGGCCTTCGGACTCGTACCATACTTCTTTTTGAAGGCCGTTGTGAATGAAGCGTGGCTATCATAGCCGACGGTACGCGCTGCCTCAGCCACCGTCATCCACGGTTCTAACAGTAACTGCTGAGCTTTTTCTAAGCGGCAATCTCGTAAATAGCCAAATACGGTGGTTTTAAATATCTCTTTAAATCCTCGTCTCAAGTTGTAGTCACACATCCCAACTTGACGTGATAACTCCATCAGTGAGGGTGGATTGGTCAGGTTTTTTAGCAAGATTTCTTGAGCGTAATAAATGCGATCGCGGTAGCTCAGGTCGAGTAAAGCAGCTTGAGCCTTATCCTGGTGAATATTGGTTTCTTCTTCCACTAGCAGTGCCAGCAGCTCTATCGCCTTACTCTCTAAATACATCCGCTTGGTCAGCCCTTTGTAAGGGCACCGGAGGATTTGCTGCAGTAAGATGTTCATCATGGGAGATGTTTCGCCAACCCGCTTGTAGCAAGCGCTCCAACTCGGTCTAATCAAATGCTTAAGGACTTGCGGAAATTCTTCTGATGGATCGCTAACGAAGGAACGCAGCGTTACTGGGTTAACAAAAATACTAACGGAAAAAAAGGGGCCTGCATCCACATAATCCTCGATGTATTGATCGACGAAACCGCTGCCGTGAATAAAAAATCTTCCTTCATGATGCAAGAAGTTAGTTTCTCTAAGATAAGGAAAGCTAATACTTCTCCGTTTTGCTGAGAGCATAAAGTACCATCCAAACCATCGGAAACTTTCACGGACATCCAATAGCAGCTGGGCATGGTTATGTATCTTCTCAATCAGAAGGAACATGCCCTCTCTCAGCCAAATCCATCGCATCCATCCCTCAATAAATCGATCCGAACGATGCACAGTCATATCCTGTTTATCGGTTGTATCGAAAGATAGTTCCTGCTGCTCTGGCGCTTTGAATTGCCCAAAATACTCATACCAGTCTAGGAAAATAGCCATGATGCCAAAGGTAGATATGTAGAGGAAAGGCTTCTTGAGCTAAACGACAGCTTCTAGATACTAGCTCACTACTCGTGCGCTTCTGTGGATACAGTTCCTCACACGGGTCAACCATCATCTGCCAACTCTGCTGACAAAAGCGGATTAAATTTGTCCGAGACGGTGTTTTTTCTTTTCCGAAACCGTGTTTTTCGCCTTGCTTACGGCGATCCGTAGTATGGTCGCCTTAGTGTGATTGTTGAGGTTCGTTCTCAATAATTGCTCATAGGTTTTGCTATCCACCGCAGAGCCCGGCTAGAGGAGCATCCACAAGCCTTTTGCAACTTCCTTATTTTGTAGGCACCCAGGGAATTCTCTAG
>JBCDAG010000631.1:0-3030 GCA_039186165.1 Cyanobacteria bacterium P01_F01_bin.53 | reverse complement strand
CAACTTTTGATTGATATCATTGCACTTTAATCATTTTGTTTTCATAGGAGTAATGAAGAAAACATCAAAGAGCTTACTGCAAAGATTGAATATCTTAAAGATTCTATTGAAGCTTCTGAAGAAGCTCATCTTCTAGAAGTGGAAAATCTGAAAGATCAATTAGCTGACATGATTTCCAATCAAGCTGAACATCAGGAAGAGCTAGCTCAAAGTTCTTTCTTGAAAGCTTTTGATATGAGCGGTTCCGGGGTGGCAAGAGGTGCCAGAGGTGCCGATAGGGCTTAACATTTTTTTACTACATTATTTTCCCACTACCGAGGTTTTTGACAATGGTCAGCCTGACACCTAATCCTAGCTATAGTTTAACCATCCGTATGCATGTGCCCAACCAGGCTGGCATGCTTGCCAAGGTAACCCAGGCCATTGCCGAAGCAGGCGGCAACTTGGGAGATATCGATGTAGTCGAACGCTGCCGCGCAAATGTTACCCGAGATGTCAGTGTGGATGCGGCCAGTGCTGAACATGCCGAGCAAATTATGAATGCGGTGTACGCCCTTGATGATATCGAGATTGTCAAAGTTCATGACCGCACCTTTAAACTCCATGAAGGCGGCAAAATCCACATGGTGTGCAAAGCTCCGGTGCGTACTCAGGAAGACTTAGCAATGGCCTACACACCCGGCGTAGGCCGGGTGTGTTCTGAAATTGCCCAACATCCAGAGCGCGTATACGACCTCACCATTAATTCAAATACCGTGGCCATTATCACCGACGGTAGCGCTGTGCTCGGTCTGGGAAATTTGGGACCAGAGGGGGCACTACCAGTTATGGAAGGCAAGGCCATGCTATTTAAGGAATTTGCTGGTCTCGATGGCTTCCCTATTTGCTTAGACACCCAGGATACTGATGAAATTGTAGAGACGGTCAAGCGCATTGCCCCCGTATTTGGCGGTATCAATCTAGAAGATATCAGCGCTCCCCGCTGTTTTGAAATTGAAGCACGGCTACAAAAGGAATTGGACATTCCTATTTTTCACGATGACCAACATGGCACCGCTATTGTTAGCTTGGCGGCCCTGGTGAATGCCCTCAAGGTGGTGGGCAAAGAACCCCAGATGGGAGAAATCAAGTTGGTAATTAACGGCGCAGGAGCCGCTGGATTGGCTATGGCCCGTTTGTTTAAAAAAGCGGGTGTGAATCACATTACCGTATGTGATTCGAAGGGAATTATTAGCCGAGATCGCACCGATCTGAACGAGCGCAAGCAAGAATTTGTTGTGGACCAAAGCGGCAGCCTAGCAGACGCCATGGTAGGGGCCGATGTCTTCATGGGGGTGAGCGCCCCTGGTGTAGTTACTGTGGATATGGTCAAGTCCATGGCCAAGGATCCCATTGTGTTTGCCATGGCAAACCCAATACCAGAGATTCAGCCAGAACTGCTGGATGGCATTGTTGCGGTTATGGCGACGGGACGCAGCGACTATGCCAACCAGATTAATAATGTCTTGGCTTTCCCTGGCTTGTTGCGCGGTGCCATTGACTGTCGGGCAGAAGCTATTACCACTAGCATGTTTTTGCATGCGGCCCATGCGATCGCAACACTGATTCCCGACAATGAACTCCGCCCCAACAACATTGTGCCTTCAGTGTTTGATCCGCGAGTTGCCCCCGCCGTCGCCGCCGCCGCCCAACAGGCTGCCCGCGATGCTGGCGTTGCCCGCAATTAGCAAATCCCAGTTTCTACTGCGGATTGATTGTCAGTTGAAGCCGGGATGCAGTAATTTCCCAGCTTCAACTAACGGTTTATTCGTCACACTTCGGTCAACTTCGTCTCCAGACGCATCCATTCCTGTAGCTGAGTTTCCTTGGTGACCTCTCATGGCATCTTCATTATTTCGTTGGAGATACTAGAGCCATGAAATTTTCCAAGGAGATTCTCCATGACAACAACAGCTAAAAAATTCAACACGCCTAGCAGCCACACTACGGCTTGGATTGCCCAAACTTGGCTATCGTTTGTTATTTCTATTTCTGCCACTGCCATTGGTATCGTCTACTTACCCGCTGACGCCTGGCTCAAGGGGTATCTGGGTATGGGTTTACTCTTCTCAGTCGGATCTACGGTCAGTTTGTCTAAAACAATTCGAGACCAAGAAGAAGCAAAACGAATGATTAGCCGCATTGATGAGGCAAAATTAGAAAGACTATTGGCAGAGTACGACCCCTTCAAACAATAAAGGCAACATCGCAGAAGCATCCACAATACAGAACAGTCCCGAGTCAATTCAGACTCGGGACTGTTCTTAAGCGCATTAGGATGTTAAGCGAGGCAACCTAATGATTTTGCAACAAAGTCATCCAAAGCGATAGAAGATGGACAGTTTAGCTTAAGCAGCTTGCTTCTTACGAAGAGCACCACCAACAGAAAGACCACCAAATGCTAGAAGCGCAAGAATAGAAGCAGGCTCAGGAACATCCTTAGCAACAGCATCAGGTGTTACATTTGCAGCCAGACCAAACTTAGCCTCATCGATGAAGTTACCGATAGAGTTGTTACCAGAACCAGTGGATACTGCAGAATAGGCGAAGCGGATGTCATTACCCAGGGTCATGATCGTCTCTTCACCCTCACTAGTGTTTGTCTCCCACTGAGCAGTCGTTGCGGCATAGTCCTTAGTGAAGAGAACAGTGTCATCAGCTGTACCGAACTCGTTATCCAAACCTAGGTCAGTAATCGCCAGGTTCATCACGTCTGTGCCCCGACGTGCACGGTGTAGGAAAGAGAATCCCATTTGCTGACCAGCATCAACACCAGATACATCCTGGAACAAGGTGCCATCGATATGAGCATTCAGCTCAGCGAAATAATTTCCTTCCTCAGCTTGCACACCTAGGAAGCCACTAGTCCACACTTCAATAATCGAGTCAGTCGTCTGCCATCCTTTAATATCGTCAGGCTTGTAGGCCCATCTTTTGGGTGCTGTGTAAGAAACATGTTTGGTGAACTATAACTTTGAAGACACCAAAAAT
>JBCDAG010000630.1:0-3032 GCA_039186165.1 Cyanobacteria bacterium P01_F01_bin.53 | reverse complement strand
GGCTTTCCTGGCCTTGAGAAATCCAACGTGACACCCGTTTGGTAGGCCCAAGGATCCATGCCCCGAGAGACAAACTCGCTGCCATTGTCGACCCTGATTGTCTTGGGATAACCGGTCTTGCGGCAGATGCGGCTCAAAGTTGCGCCGACTTCTTCGTCCTTGTAGCTGAACCGAGCGTCCGGCACAGGAAAGTAGCGGGAGAACGTGTCGACAACTGTGCGGATGCGTATCCTGCGGCCGGCAGCCAGTTGATCATGCACGAAGTCCCCTTATGGTGAATGCGTGCATTCAACTACCGGGAAGTGATTGCCCAAGCATCGTTTGGATTCAAGGCCTCTTTTCGGTCTTCGCGAAGCTTTGCCTTCACACGGCGTTTTGGGGCTTCATTGAGCAACTACATGCCCAAGTCCTTGTAAACTCGATACGTCTTCTTCGCGTTGATCTCCCAACCATCCCGGTGCAGAAGCACATGGATGCACCGATTGCCAAACCGCACCCGTGTCTCACAAGTCTCTTTGATCCGCTGTTTCAACGCGGCCCGGTCGCGTCGACGAGACTTGTAGCGATATGCCCGAGGATCGAACCGGATGAGCCCACAGGCCCTCCGGATCGACACCCGCCAGTCGGTTCTGATCTCTTCAACCAGCGCTCTTTTGCGAGCAGGCCTCAAAGCTTTCACTTGATGACATCCTGAACCATCTGCTTGTCTAGCGAAAAGTCTGCGACGATCCTCTTCAACCACCTGTTCTCGTCTTACAGCTCGCGCAGCTTTTTCATGTCAGTCGGTAACATCCCGGCATACTACTTCTTCCCATTGAAGTACGTTGCCTGGCTGATCCCAGCCTTCCGAAAAATCTCAGCAACAGGTGTTCCTTTTTCGCCTTGCTTGATGATGAACGCCTTCTGCGCGTCCGTGAATTTGGATGCTTTCATCGCCATCCGCTCCTTTCCCAGCCAAGGGAAAACTAACGGAAAAATCTAGCCAAAAACGAGGACGTTTTCTGGGGTCACAGCAATGAAGAGCTGCCCATCAAATTGGCCTTGAGCTTGAAATGCAGATCTGCCCTGGGTGATGTCACTCATGCGGCAGAACCCTGCATTCTTGATAAGGGCTGCCTATTTCTTGGTTATCCCTTTATCGTGCATCACTGAACCCCTAAATATTAGCTCGCTCGAAGGTTTCAGCAAACTCTACAACCGAACTAAGGAAGACTTGGAAAGAAGGCCCTACAGTGATCGATTTAACTACACGCGTCGCCCATATTGAGCGCGCTGTAACTAAGCATTGCAACACCATTTTGTATAGTTAAAGTTCGCACGATTTAGTAAGAATTCCCCAGATTCGGTGCAAAGACAGTGAATGACAATACGAAAAAAACGGTACCTCGTTGGAAGCAAAGTGGAGCAATCGCTAGTGAGACTCTGCAGAAGCACCGCAACGAGTTGGCGCATGCTCTATTGGAAACAGCACATTTGGTGCCACGCTTTGCGAAGCAAATAAGAGAAGCCGAAGACGGTGGTACGGCAATTGGCCAACGTGAGCATTTTTGCTTAGTTGATTATTTGGCGTCATGGTTGTGCGACGACAGCAACACATATCGCGCGCTATATCTTGGTGAGCGCGTAAAGATGGCTTACGACGCATCACACACCGTTGCCGAACGCAATGCGATGACACGGTCGTTGCTCGAAAGCGACGCGCGAGTTTTCGCACGCGTCCTTCAGCGTGAACCTGCGTACGTGTGCGAGACCGTGGCTGACGCATTTGCCAAGATGATAAAGCGAGTGCCTGCTCCAGGCGCGCGAGAAGTACGCGTGCTCTTCGTTGGTGACTGCCTACATCTAGATGTAATGGCTTTCCTAACTGACGCGTTGGGTTCTCAAAATATAGCGACCCTTCCATACTTTGTGACGGACAAGAATCCGGTGGGCGCGGCTAGCGCAATTCAAGAACTAAGTTGTGACGATTTCGATTTGGTTTTTTACAGCCCGTTTACATATGAAAATGGGCTATCTTTCTCCAGCCTGTTTCAAATGCGGAATTCATTCATTTCTGAAAATCAGCGTAATTTAATGGTTAAAGTATTATTGGAAGAAGTTTCAATAGTTGCAAAAAGTCTGGCAGAATTTTTTTCAATTCCAATTTTTATTCACAATACAGTCGCAATTCCACGTTACGAAAAAGGTATAAAGCAGAGTAT
Organism: Cyanobacteria bacterium P01_F01_bin.53; assembly: GCA_039186165.1. Taxonomy (GTDB): domain Bacteria; phylum Cyanobacteriota; class Cyanobacteriia; order Phormidesmidales; family Phormidesmidaceae; genus Phormidesmis. Next base: position 831 of record JBCDAG010000630.1, on the reverse strand, counting down.
AAGGCGTTATGCTTCCAAACGGGCAAGAAGAAAGATAAGCTATGAGATAGATAAAGGCATAGAGAGCATAATTTCTGCTTTGAACGATGAAACTTTTCCGCACCTTCATAAGATTGACGAGCTAAAATTTCTGAAATACTACACAGAAACTGAACTTGGACGCTTTTTATATAGGTTTGGTTTACAACACCCAGCTCAACTGGGCAAGGTTATTGCCGAGGATTACGCACTAATTATTGAAACAGTAGCCATTTTGAATTCAAAAAAAATGGTGATTTGCGATCTTGATAATACCTTATGGGAAGGTGTCATTGGTGAAGGGAAAGTGAAACACTACATAGAAAGACAAGAGCTTTTAAAGCGACTCAAGAGCAAAGGCGTTGTTTTGGCCATCGCTTCAAAAAATAACCCTGAAAATATAAATTGGGATGGTGGTATTCTTTGTGAAAACGACTTTGTTTTCAGCCAGATCTCCTGGGAGCAGAAAATAACTGCGTTTAAGAATATTGAATTGAGCTTGAACCTAAAGCACAAAGACTTTGTATTCATTGATGATCGCGCCGATGAACGGGCGATGGCAGAAGAACACTATCCCAAAATGGCGGTTCTAAATGCCGAAAACAGCCGTACGTGGGAAATGTTGAGCTTTTGGGAGCAGATGCTAGATCCAGCCACGGATATCGATCGAACGCAGATGTATCTTGATCGAGCAAAGCGACAGGCATTCCAAACAAAGAACGAGGTCTTTGCAGAGGATAAGGCTACCTTATTTTCTAAACTTGGCCTAAATCTCACAATAAATTCTTTACAAAAAAAAGATATTAAAAGAGC
>JBCDAG010000629.1:0-3059 GCA_039186165.1 Cyanobacteria bacterium P01_F01_bin.53 | reverse complement strand
GTTGTCTTTCCTGAGCCTGGTTTACCTAAAACTACTATTTTTGAATGATTTCTAGCAATCTGGATTCCAGGTTCTCTTTTATTATTACGTCTTAAACGTTGCCCTCTTAAATTAAAGTCTTTCTGAAATTTTTTCTGTGACACCAAAGCGCTTCGTGTGGGTCGCTCTAGCATGCAGACGTCAACATAAAGTTGATCCACCCCTATCCTCTGGCCACTTAATAATCTGATGTGGCTATGTTGAGTGATAATATTCTGCTGGCAACGCTCTTTTACTTTTGCTTCAAAGCTTTCCTCTTTCTGATAAAACGAGGCTGTGCTCCTGTCTATATCTCTGGTTTTTAGCTTTGTTGATTTCTTGCCGATCTTGCTACTGAGGGATTCGACAATGCAACGGAGATCTTGCACTATAGACAAAAAGGCTTCGTCTTCATTATCCCATATCTTGATTGCGCGTAACTCTTTAGGTAACGCCTGTAATTTTCCTAATGGAGTTGATTTCCAGTCTGACGGTCTTGCAATGATGGGGATCACACGAGTATCACCACGCTTATGCCGTTTGAGCGCCTCTTTCATTTCTTTATTGAAACAGTAGTCTGAATTTATGAAATCAGGCGTAACTAATAAGAGGACTATATCTGCTATTTTTAAAGCCTGTCGGATTGCATCATCCCAATTATCTCCGGCCTCTATCATTTGATCTTGCCATGGAGAAATTTTTTTCTCTCGCTTCAGACTTGCTAAATGTGTGACCAAAGCATTCTTAATCGCTTCATCGTGATGCGAATAGGAAATAAATACATTTAGCGGCTGATTCATGTCGATAATCAAAGGCTTTGAACTTAATATAGCTCTAATAGCTCCAATTAGAAGATTTTTATAAGTTTATTTTATGCATCTGTAAGATGTTCACCCTTGGAGTAGATAGCAGCTATTGACAAGCCCATTGTTATGGAAAATCTCATGCCAAATCATCGGTCATTACATAAGTCATCTTTGCCTAATATTGGCTTTAGTGGCCAATGGCAGTTTTGGATTGATCGGGGCGGCACCTTTACCGATATTGTGGCCCAACGTCCAGATGGTTCTACCTGTGTGCACAAGCTGCTTTCTGAAAATCCCGAACGCTACGTTGATGCGCCGATTCAGGGGATTCGTGAGCTAATGGGAATTGAGGAAGGTGCGCCGATTCCCTCCTCAGAGATTGCCGTGGTGAAAATGGGGACAACAGTGGCGACTAATGCCCTGTTGGAGCGGAAAGGCGATCGCACGCTGTTCATCACCACCCAAGGCTTCCGCGATGGCCTGCGTATCGGTTACCAAAATCGGCCCGACATTTTTGCTCGGCAGATTGTTCTCCCTGAGATGCTGTACGAACAGGTTATTGAAGTTAATGAACGCATGGCCGCCGATGGCACTGTGGTTCAGGCGATTGATGCTGATGAAGAACAACAGATTGCCTCAGTCCTGAAAGCTGCCTATGAAAAAGGGCTGCGGGCCTGCGCGATCGCTTTTATCCATGGCTACCGCTATCCTGCCCACGAACAGCAGGTAGCTGCGATCGCACAGCAAGTCGGCTTTACCCAAATTTCTACCTCCCACCAAACTAGCCCTTTGATTAAATGGGTCAGTCGGAGCGATACCACCGTTGTAGATGCCTACCTTTCACCGCTTTTACGCCGCTATGTAGATCGTATTGAAGCAACGTTAGGAAGGGAAAACGATGGTGAAAAAGACACAGCCCCCCAGTTATTGTTCATGCAGTCTAACGGTGGCCTTACCCCAGCCCAGTTCTTTCAGGGCAAAGATAGCATTCTCTCTGGCCCGGCGGGTGGCATTGTCGGTGCAGTCCAAACGAGTCATGCCGCTGGCTTCAACAAAATTATCACCTTCGATATGGGCGGAACCTCCACAGATGTGGCTCACTTTAACGGAGGAGAGATGAGTGATGAAGAGCAGCCTGGGAGCTTTGCTTACGAGCGTGTACTTGAGACAGAAGTCGCAGGCGTTCGACTGCGTGCACCGATGATGGCGATTCACACAGTAGCCGCAGGGGGTGGGTCTGTTCTCAAGTTTGATGGCACGCGCTACCAAGTCGGCCCCGAGTCAGCAGGTGCCCACCCTGGCCCTGCTTGCTATCGCAACGGTGGAGCACTCACCGTCACGGACTGTAATGTCATGGTTGGCAAAATTCAACCCCAGTTTTTCCCAAATGTATTTGGTCCGGCGGGTGATCAGCCTTTGGACCATGACGCGGTAACTGCTAAATTTTCAGAGCTTGCCCAACAAATTACGAGTGCCACGGGTAACCGTCGCAGCCCTGAACAAATCGCAGAAGGCTTTTTAGAAATCGCCATCGACAACATGGCCAATGCCATCAAAAAGATCTCCGTTCAACGTGGTTACGATGTGGGTGACTATACCCTTTGTTGTTTTGGTGCTGCGGGTGGTCAGCATGCCTGCCGTTTAGCTGAAACACTCGGCATGAAAACAATTTTGATCCATCCCTATGCTGGGGTGCTCTCCGCCTATGGCATGGGGCTCGCGGATAGGCGCGTACTTAAGGAGCTGTCCATAGAACTTGAGTTAACCCCAGACATCATGGACGAACTCACTGAGAAGATGGAAGCTTTGGCTAATAGTGCAACATCTGCGTTGAAGGCCCAAGGTGCTCGCGATATCGACACCATCGACGTGATTCGGCAGCTTTATCTTCGCTACGCAGGGACTGATTCAACCCTCGCTGTCGACTTTTCTGCTCCAGCGCAGATGAAGCGACAGTTTGAAAAGCGCTACCAGCAGCAGTACGGTATTACGCTGCCAGATAAAACACTGGTGGTAGCAACCGCGACTGCTGAAGTGGTTGGGAAAACCCATTTGCCTGAGCAACAGACCTTCTCTAAAAATACCCCTCTTACTAGTGCATCCAACGCCACACCCTCAGAAATCGCTAGGGTGTCCCTCTTTTCTGCAAATGAATGGCACGATACCCCTGTTTTTCAACGTGACCAGCTCCCAACCCATCACCCTGTCAGTGGCCCAGCCATTATTTTAGAAGCT
>JBCDAG010000628.1:0-3093 GCA_039186165.1 Cyanobacteria bacterium P01_F01_bin.53 | reverse complement strand
GGAAGCTGGCTGATTGAATTCGCAGTATTTGTACTTCGCGTTCGCGGTTTTTCATCAGAGGCCATTCCTGAAGGGCTTTCCTTCTGGCTTATACCTCAGTTGCCTGTATGAAAAGGTGGCGAAAACTTACAGACACCAACAGAAATTCCCCTTAAACGATCTCAAACGTCACCCCATACGTTACAGCAAGATCGCAGGTGGTATGGTCTACCACGTTGGTATCGCTGAGTTCTAGGTTGTAAAAGTTAACGGTGTCATCGTCAAAATAAGGGCCTGCGTGCCAGGTGCCAACCTCTAGCTTGACGAAGCAGTTCCCTGGAATTTTAAAGACCTGAATATCGTCTGGGTGAGGTTTTGGCTGGTCGCTCGGTGGAGCCACGCCTAAGAACCAGTCCTTACCTTCCAAAGCACCCAAACACTGGGTACAAGCCCCATGGCGAGTAATGGTGTGAAAGCGCCTACCCCGCTGATGCAGCTGCATGATATAAAACCGCGGGGTCCCATTCTGCAAGGCTAGCTGAGCATCTTGCGGGTTAAATGGCGTGTCATCGGGTTGGGGCATTATCACCTGTCCAAAGGGCCGGAATGCCTCCGGCGTCAGAGGAAGGGCGTGAATGAGCTGGGTCATTACTTCGTTGGAAGCGGAGTTACTGGCAATATTTCTGGCAATAGCTGAAGTCATGGGCATCTATCCACGCAACGGGCTGCACAATATCACGAAGTTATAAGCTTTCTTCGCAAGGCCTATCGTTATCATTCTAAAGAACGCACAATCATACCTTCCACTTAACTATATTTTCCTCACGCAAGCGATTATCTATGGACGACAAACTAATGCTGATGATTCCGGGCCCCACCCCGGTACCCGAAAAAGTCCTGCTAGCTATGGCTAAGCACCCGATTGGGCATCGCAGCGGCGAATTTGGTCAGATTATCGCTGAAACCAATGCCAATTTGAAGTGGCTTTTTCAAACTAAAAATAATGTCCTGGCGGTGAATGCCAGTGGTACTGGCACGATTGAAGCAGCCATTATTAACTTTTTGAGTGCGGGCGATCGCGTCTTAGTCGGCAGCAACGGCAAATTTGGCGACCGATGGGCCCAAATATCCAAAGCCTACGGCCTAGACGTGCAGGTGATTAAAGCTGAATGGGGTACACCACTAAACCCTGACGACTTTGAGAAGGAACTCAAGGCCGACAGCGAGAAAAAAATTAAGGCCGTCATCATCACCCACAGTGAGACCTCCACGGGTGTGTTAAATGACCTAGAAGCGATTAACAAGGTGGTAAAAGACTATGGCGAAGCGTTAATCATCGTCGATGCGGTCACCAGCCTGGGCTCATACAATATTCCCGTCGATGAGTGGGGCATTGATGTGATTGGCTCTGGCTCACAAAAGGGCTTCATGCTGCCCCCAGGATTAGGCTTTGTCACCGCTAGCGATAAAGCGTGGGAAGCGTATAAGACCGCGACCCTACCCAAGTTCTATTTAGACTTGGGTAAATACAACAAATCTGCTGATAAAGACAGCACGCCTTTCACACCCCCTGTGAACCTCTACTTCGGCCTCAAGGTTGCCTTGGAGATGATGAAGGAAGAAGGACTGGAGAACATTTTTGCACGTCACACCCGCCAAAAAGAAGCCTCCCGTGCAGCCATGAAAGCGTTGGGTCTGCCGCTCTTTGCGCCTGACACTCACGCCAGCCCTGCGGTCACCTCTGTCGTACCTGAGGGCATCGACGCAGAGAAGATTCGCTCGGTGATGAAGAACCGTTTTGACATTGCCTTAGCAGGCGGCCAAGACCACATGAAGGGCAAGATGTTCCGCATGGGTCACTTGGGCTTTGTGAGCGATCGCGATGTCCTCACCGCGATTGGTGCACTAGAAGCGACTTTGGTAGAGCTAGGACACAAGGCACCGGGTAGCGGTGTTGCCGCAGCCAGTAAGCGACTTCAGCAAGGTTAATCAGACCCCAGCGCAGCATCAACGCTTAATTTGAGAGCCAGGTTTGTAGGGGGATTAGGGAAATTGGGGTAATTAGGGCCATGTATTTAAACCGTGCGCCCCACCGCCCTAATCCCCCTAATGCCCACAATTCCCATTCTCTAATGTTTAGGCTGGAGACTGCACTAGCATGATGGATTCTTAAAAGCGATGAAGCACCCTTGTCGGAAATGCTTCATCGCTTTTAAGTTTTGACCTGCTTTGTACAGCGAACCCTATCAGCAAAGACCCTATCAGCAAACTTGTCATGTCAGCCTCAGATCCCACCAGCCGCTTTTCTGATCGAGTAGATAATTACGTACGCTATCGCCCGACGTATCCCAAGGAAGTTTTATCACTTCTGACAAAAGAAACAGGGCTTAGTGAGAGCCATGCAATAGCGGATATTGGATCTGGCACAGGCATTTCTGCACAACATTTCCTGAACAACGGTAACCACGTCTTTGGCATAGAACCCAACTTGGGAATGCGTCAGACGGCAGAAAAACAGCTCAATCAACAACCGAACTTTCACAGCATTACCGGCACCGCTGAAGCAACCACATTGGCTGACAAGTCAATCGATTATGTCATCGCAGCCCAGGCATTTCACTGGTTTGATCAGCCTACGGCGAGGCTAGAATTCTCTCGCATTCTACGCCCTGAAGGATGGGTCGTTTTAATTTGGAACTCTCGTCGAAAAGAATCCACAGAGTTCTTGAAAGCTTATGAAGCGTTGCTTCAGCAATACGGAACTGATTACAACAAAATTCGCCACACCAATACCAAAGTGGAAGATCTTATAGGATTCTTTGGTGGCGCGATAGAACAAAGATCGCTATACAATGAACAGATTTTTAATTTTGAAAGCCTGAAAGGACGGTTGTTATCATCATCGTATGTTCCGAATGTTGGCCATACTGATTATCAGCCGATGATCAACACATTAGAAACAATGTTTCAACAACATCAGCAAAATGGGCAAGTGGTTGTTGAGTACGATACCCAAGTTTACTTTGGACAGCTATACTCTAGACGCCTGATATCTGGACTTTTCTGAAGGATTGGAAATTCAAGGTCAATAAAGTCTCTAGCGATGCTTTGTGT
>JBCDAG010000627.1:0-3105 GCA_039186165.1 Cyanobacteria bacterium P01_F01_bin.53 | reverse complement strand
GGGTGGGGTGGGGGGTGCGCTGGGGTGGTGGGGGGGGGTCCGCCGCGTATCTGCCTCTCACCAATTATCGAGAAACATGACGAATTTAGATAATTTGAGAATCACAGCTCATGAGCTGGACGAACTGACAGGGTTAGATATCGGCGATGTCACGATGGGTTGGGCCTATCGTCAGACTGCGTTTTCGCCTGCGCATCGACTGCCGTTTTTGACGGAGCAGCTGCTATCGCTGGGGGTGGCCTGTATCTTTTGTCTGCCGGTGACGCTGCTGATTGCTCGGGCCGCGAGTGGAGACAGTACGGATGCGGTGTGGGTATGGCTGCCGTTTGGGGTGTTGGTTGCGATCGCACTCACCTTCTCCTGGGCGCTCTATCGCTGGCGTGAGGGTAGGCGTTTGATGACGCTTAGCCATCTGCTTGATGAAATTGACCGCTTCAATGAAATGGTTTCTGCGGTGGAAATACTGGAGGAGCTGGGCGCGGCCAAGAGCAGCCGACCCAATCTAGACAACAGACTGGAAAATAGAGAAGAGGTGATGGAGGCGCTGCACCTAACGCGTGAGAGCTTGGTGTGCGGGCTGATGACGGAGAAGGTGATGCGGCGGCATCAGCAGTTTATGGCGCGTAAGCAGGAAATGTTCTCTAGCATCGAGCGGAATTTGGCGACGCTTCAGCTGCTGCGGGTGAGCGATGAAGCCGGTGAGTATAGCCGCCTGCTGAATGAGGCAATTCAGATTGGCACGAGTGTGCATCAGGAGCTGAGTGAAGATCTATCCATGGGGAGTAGAGCTTCGGAGAATAGACTTTCATCACGCCACTAGTGCCCTTGGCTATTGCTCTTCCAAGCTTCTCGGGTCTAGCGCATCGCGTAGGCCATCTCCCAGCAGGTTGAAGCACAGCACAGTGGTCATGATGAGCGCGGCAGGTGGCCAGACTAGCCAGGGATTGAGCACCAGGACGGAGGCGTTGGTTCCGGCTGAGAGCATGTTGCCCCAGGAGGGATCGGGCTCTTGAATGCCTAGGCCGACCAAGCTAAGAACGGCTTCGTAAACGATGTAACTAGGGATAGCCAGGGTCGCTGAGATAATGACGTAGGTGGCGGTTTGCGGAAGGATGTGGCGAGTGATGATGTGGAGCGATCGCCCTCCCATCGATTTTGAGGCCTGAACAAAGTTTCGCTGCTTGAGTGAGAGCACCTCACCGCGAATAATCCGGGCTAGCCCAGTCCAGCCGATAAATGAGGTAATGAAAACGATAAACAAAAACCGCTCAGCGTTGCCAAAGTTAGCGGGCAAAACCGCACCTAAAGACACCAGCAGGTAAAAGGTGGGGAAAATCATAATGACTTCGACGACTCTCATCAGGACAGAGTCGACAAGGCCACCAAAGTAGCCGGAGATGCCGCCGATGAGAAGGCCGAGGGGAAAGGAGATGAGGGTGCCCACGAGGCCAATGCTAAGACTAATGCGTCCACCGAAGGCTAGCCGGCTAAAGATGTCCCTGGCAGCGTTGTCTGTTCCCAATAGGTTGATGTAGGCCGGTGTTGTCTGTACTGCGGTCAGTTCCTCTCCACTCGATTCTTCAGGCACGGCAGCCAAAATGTCACTTTCGTTTGCTGCTGCATCTGTGCCTTCTGCGGCCTCAACGTCAGCATCCACAGGGGCTGGGGCGGCGCTGCCAACCGGCCCGAACAAATGACGGCTCATGGGGATGCCAGTGAAAAGCTGAAACTCGTCAAGCTCCATGGGCTCTGTGAAGGAGATCTTAGTGAAGTAGGGAATTGAGAGCTCAAACAGCCGGTATTCATCCCCTTTGACAAACAGCCTAATCGGTGAGGGCCGGTCAAAATCTACAACTAAGTTGCGATTGCCTGTTTCGATATCCAGCGGGCCTTGGATGGTGGGATAGACGTGGGGGCCTAGGAACTGCCTGGTGCCTTGCTCTCCCTGAGCGCGTAAGTAGATGCGAGTAGGCGGCAGCAAAGAGCCGTTGGGCTGCCCCACGATTGGGTTGTAGGGCGCTACGAAGTCGGCGAAAATAGCCACGACATAGAAGACAATCAGCACCGTCGCGCCGATTTGTGCAAAGGGGTTGTTCTTTAGCTTTTTCCACCAAGACTTGGTTTCCATACTTGCCTATGCCCTGTCCATTGAAAGAATGAGTAAAGAGTGAGTTTAGAGTCGTAATCTCACGACCTGTATCTGTGGTTTGGACAATAGATTAGCAGTACTTTGTCTAAATCGTGCATGGGCAAACTTGAAATCTAGAATTGGCGGCTCATATCTTTAGCTGTGCGTAATTTTTCGATTGCGATGGGTCGGGTGTGTCTGTTTTGCTGCTGGCTAAGCAGTCACACACGAAAGTGGACGGCGACGGCATAATGGAGATGTTAAACTTTTGTAAACCTAAAAACTCTATAAAAGTTTTTCTCCCGTTTTCCTACAGTCCTTCCTCACCTAGCGCTTCTTTTGTTAAGCGCAGATAGCCAGCCAGTGACATACCAGAACGTTGAAAATAGTGACGAGACTCCGCTATCGACAAACATCTCGTCGGGCGATTTTCTGCCAGATAATTCGCTGAAGGACAAATCAAGGAACTGGCTAGGGGGGACGAATGGACTCCTGATTGGCTTAGTGCTGGGCCTCGGATTGGCATTTATCGGTGCCAGAGTGGGAAGTATGCGCGGTGAAGCGCCCGCCGCTGATGGTGACGCGGTGGAGGCGGTGGCAAGCGCGACGGTGACGACAGTCCGCGCCGAGGAATCGCCCATTCGCCAGACGATTACGACAAATGGCACGGTAGAGGCGTTTGATTTGCTGTCGGTGGCGCCTCGGGTGAGTGGGCTGCAAATTCAGGTGGTGAATGTGCGAGATGGTGATCGCGTTTCTGCTGGGCAGGTATTGGCCGTGCTAGACGATGCTGTGCTGCGCAGCCAGATCGCGCAGGCTGAGGCTCAGGTGAATTCGGCTCAGGCGCAAGTTGCACAGTTGGAAGCTCAAGCGGCGCAGGCCGAAGCGTCCCTGGCCGAGGCGAGAGAAAATTTTGAACGCTACAGCTCTCTGTTTGACCAAGGGGCGATTAGTGAAGAGTCGCTGACCAGCCGTCG
>JBCDAG010000626.1:0-3150 GCA_039186165.1 Cyanobacteria bacterium P01_F01_bin.53 | reverse complement strand
TAGAACCAAGCCCTGAAACCCTTGATCCTTCGTCATAAATTCTCAATAGATGGCAGTTGTTGAGAATTTAACGTGTTCCTAAAACCCTTATATGACAAGGGTTTTAGAGATGTCTCGGACTTATGTGTACACGGGAGCTTTCTTGAACAGGCACTAACCTAATAGGCGACGACCCCAAAATATTCAATACATCGCCTTCGGTGAGAGCCGTCTATGTTATTAACGCTTTACTCACTCATCGCCATCCTCCCGATTCTCTCGGTTTTCCTGCTGTTGGTGATTGCCCAGCGTCCGGCAGGGCAGGTGATGCCCGTTGCCTATGTAATCACCGTTGGTATTGCGCTGGTGATTTGGCAGGTTCCCGCAGTGGAGGTGGCGGCGGCTAGCGTGCAGGGGCTATTTGCTACCTGCGAGATTCTGTATATTGTGTTTGGCGCGGCCTTGTTGCTCAATACGCTGAAGGTGTCGGGTGCGATCGCAACGATTCGACAGAGCTTACTCGGGGTTTCGCGCGATCGCCGCATTCAGGTGATTATTATTGCTTGGCTGTTTGGTAGCTTTATCGAAGGGGCTTCTGGTTTTGGAACCCCGGCGGTGATTACGGTGCCTTTGCTGGTGGCGGTAGGGTTCCCGGCAATGGCAGCGGTCGTGGCTGCACTCATTATTCAAAGCACACCGTCAACCTTTGGTGCGGTCGGCACGCCGATTTTGATTGGGGTCAATACGGGGTTAGCGGGCATTGGTTCTGTTGAACAACAGCTGAGCCAGTTAGGCCTGACGCAAGCTGAATATTTGCATAAGGTGGGGCGATGGGCAGGTGTCTTTCACGGCATTATTGGTTCCTTTTTGCCGCTGGTGTTGGTGTTGGTGATTACCAGCGGGTTTGGCGATCGTAAGCCGCTGAAAGAGAGTTTAGCTGAGGGCTTTGCCGCCTGGAAGTTTGCCCTATTTGCAGGGCTCGCTTTTACGCTGCCTTATACCCTGATTGCCTGGTTCTTAGGCCCCGAATTTCCGACGCTAGTTGGTGGTTTAGTAGGGCTGGCGTTGGTGGTTCCAGCCGCTCGTCGAGGTTGGTTTTGCCCGACAAGCAGTTGGGAATTTCCCCAGCCAGAACAGTGGCCGGATAGCTGGAGAGGACAGCTTGAGGCCGCACCGGCCACGGTCGCTTTTCCCCGGTCAATGACGGCGCTTAAAGCCTGGTTACCCTATGGCTTGTTAGGACTCTTTCTAATGCTCTCCAGATTGAGCGTTTTGCCCTTTCGGGGTTGGCTACAGTCGGCCACCCTATCCTGGCGCAATATCTTAGGGACTGAAGCAGCGGCAACGATTCAGCCGTTATACCTGCCGCCGACAATGTTTTTGGGTGTGGTGGCGATTACGGCTGTTTTCTATCGGCTGACGTTAAGAGACTTAGGCACGGCCCTGACCCAAACGTTACCGGTGTTGAAGAAAACGGCACTCGCGCTGGGGGCGGCGATTTTGATGGCGAGAGTGTTTATTAACACGGGGGTAAATACGGCGGAGTTATCTAGCATGCCGCTAACGCTGGCAGATGGCATGGCCGCACTGGCTGGGCAAACGTGGCCCGTGTTAGCGCCGATCGTGGGCATGGTGGGCTCTTTTGTAGCCGGGAGTGTGACGGTGAGTAATCTCATGTTTTCGCTATTTCAGTTCGGGGTAGCGATAAAAATTGGGGTGTCTACGGCGGTCATTTTAGGGCTGCAATGTGTGGGCGCGTCTGCTGGCAATATTGTTTGTGTTTCTAATATTGTTGCAGCAGAGTCTACGGTCGAGCTAGTCGGTCGGGAAGGGTTACTGATTAGGCTAGTGCTGTTGCCCACGCTGTACTATGTCGGATTTGCAGGGCTGCTGGGCGGGGTGGCCATAGCACTTACACGCGGCCTGTAGTTCAGTATTAAAGCCCAGTATTTGAGGTATTCCCTTGCAATATTCCACTCAGAGACATTCCATTAAAGAAATATCCCAAATGACCCAAGCTGAGTTTGTTCAATGCTTCGGCTCTGTGTTTGAAGAAACGCCCATGGTCGCGCAGCAAGCTTGGTTAGTGCGCCCGTTTCAAGATATTGCTGACCTGCACGAGAAGATGGTAACGGTCGTACATAACATGACCTTCACCGAAAAGCTTGTGCTCATTCGGGCCCATCCTGAACTAGGCGCACGGACCCAAATGGCGGATGCTTCTGTACAAGAGCAAGCCAGCGCAGGGTTAGACCAACTGAACACCACAGATTATCATCGCATTCAAGCCTTAAATGCCGCTTACAAAGAGACGTTTGACTTTCCGTTTGTGGTTGCCGTGAAAGGGTTAACCGTAGAAGACATCATTGCAGCGATGGAAGTGAAACTGGGTGCAGAAAGGGAAAAAGAGATCACGCGATCGCTCTCTGAAATCTATAAAATCGCTCGCTTTCGCTTGGTAGATTTGGTTAAAGAAAATGCTCAATTATGACCAATTCTACTCACAGGCTGGAACGTTCCTGGTCAGCTGCTCCAATATCTTGCAATTATGACGATGATTTCGATAGTCCGCTGCACTAGGCTTATTATGCTGAGGTCAACCTATCGTAGGGTTCTGGCTCAACATTAGGTACTTTGGCCAAAACATCCTCGTATTTTGATCGGCTGCCTCGACTGCCCCGTTCTTGTAAATAGCCCTCAGTAGTCAATGCCGATATCTTCTCAGCTATTGCTAGTGCTACAAACTGATCTAACGAAACACCATCTTGTTCAGCAAGCTTTTGTAAATTCTTATACAAAGAGTCAGGTAACTGAACGTTCAAAGTACTCACGATAAAGCTCCAGAAGGTGTGTGTTAGACGGCACTCGTCGGGCAAGTCATTTCGAACAGAGCGACTTCCGTCCCATGGTAGTGAGCTGGAAGAGTAGGGTTTGGTCCGATCACATGTCGGCCAACGACAACAAATCCCGCTTGCTTATAATACGCAACGAGTTGACTACTTGCCGCTGCCGTATCCACCCGAATCCCTTCACGTTGCAGCTCTCTACTGTGTGTGCATGCCCAGTCAACTACGGAATGGAGAAAACCACGCGACGTACAGGACGAACTACGTGCGATCCGGTGGAGGTAAACATGAGCACCCTGGTCGCGATCGCCCCAGACCGCTTGAT
>JBCDAG010000625.1:0-3171 GCA_039186165.1 Cyanobacteria bacterium P01_F01_bin.53 | reverse complement strand
CTCGCCAGTTGCGAATTCGATACTGGGTTTTGACGGGTTTTTCTGACATGGGCGCGAAAGGAAGGGGGCTAGACACTATTATCGCAGCTAACTCATGTTCTTTATGCAACAACCCCAGTTCATTGGCTTTTTTCAGATCGCTGATGTCTGTGATCGTTCCGATGTAACCTGTCACTTCCCCGTTGGCATCATACTCTGCCACGGCTTGTCCAAACACCCAAGTCACGACCCCGTTTTCCCGCTGAAATCGATACTCTAATCGAAAGTCACGGTTTTCTTGAGTGGCACGCGACCACTCTTCAACAATACGCTCTTGGTCGCTAGGATGTAGGCCCTTCATCCATCCTGTTCCAAAGGCTGCTTCCGGGGTGAGTCCAGCAATGTTGCACCAGTGTTCATTGACATAGACACAATCACCGTTTGCGTCGGTACGAAAAATACCTACTGGTGCCGATGCGGCTAGTGTGACAAACCGCTGTTCACTTTCTCGTAAGCGAATTTCTGTCTGTCTGCGCTCAATCAATTCGGCTTGTGCTTGCTGGTAGGCACTCGCTTGTTGGATGGCGATCGCCACCTGAGTGGCCAGTTGTTTAAGCAATTCCACTTCTTCAGGTTGCCACTGTCGAGGTGCATGACTTTCGACTGTTTCTAACAGTCCCCAAAGCGTATCGCCATAGACAATGGGGAGTAGAATCTTTGCCCGCGTTTGCATTTTTTCGAGAAAGGCTCGATGGCAATCTGCCATCTCTGTAGCGTAGATATCGGAGACAACCCGAGCCCGTCCCAGCCGATAAGACTCCAACCAATTTGGATTAAAGCAAGGATCGTAAGCCTTTTGACCGAGTTGAGAAGGAATTGTACCGGAATTTGCTTCAGCGACGGCCAGCATCTGGTGGTCGGACTGAAGTTGCCAAATGGCGACGCGATCGCACTTTAAAAGAGTCTGAACCTTTTCAACGGTGGTATTGAGAATATCCTGTAACTCTAAAGAAGATCGAATTTGTGATGAAATGCTGGCAATCAGGTGCACCTGTTCTGCCTTGGCTTTTAGCTCAGTCGTGCGCGTTTCTACTTTACGCTCCAATTCAATGGTGCGATTTTCTAGAAGCTTCATTTTCTCTGCTTCTAAACACACGACTCGTTTTTCTAATACTTCAGCTAGTTTATAGAGCTCTATCGGATTAAGCGCTTGTAAAATACTGCTCTGAGTGACGATACCGAGTAATTCGCCCTGAGACCCGGTGACGACCAATCGTCGGATGAAACGCTTCTCCATCAATTGCTGTACAACCAACAGCGAATCCTCGAGGTTCACTGAGAAAACGGGTGTACTCATGACTGCATTCGCATCACAGGTTTCTAGGGCTAAACCCAAGGCCTGGAATTGAACCACATCTCTCTCTGTCACAATGCCCTTCGGAATTGCGATAGTACTTTGTTGATTGTCTAACTGTTCTTGTGCTGGCTGCTCTTCTACTGGCTGTTTTTGTGTTAGCTGCTCTTGTGTTAGCTGCTCTTCTACGATGACAACTGAGCTAACTTGGTGTTCCGTCATGAGGCGAGCAACGTCTAACATGGTGCTCTTGGGTTTAGCACACACCACGTTAGTGGACATCACGCCGTCCACTGAACGCAATCGGAGCAAATCTATGGGCCGAGAGCTTTGCCGCAGGCTCTCGTGGGTTAAAAGTCCCACTAAGTGGCCTTGATCGTCGAGGAGCGGCAAGTGACGAATGTTGTGCTGCCGAATCAAATTTACGGCAGAAAATAGCTCAGTGAATTCAGACTCGCGCAGTGTAATGAGTTGGCGGGTCATCACCTCACAAAGTGGCAGTTTTTCTAAGGTGCGCTTTTGCGTAACGAGTCGTACTACATCGCGTTCAGTAAAAATGCCGACCAGCTGGTTGTTTTCAATAACAACAACGCAGCTTGAACGCGCCTCAATATTAATATCGTTAAGTTGGTGTTCTCTCTTATTTGTGGTTGAACATTGGGTTCGCACACCACTCATTTGAGCGATCGCGTCCATCACCATCGTATCGGGCGAGGCAATCAATGGGTCACGGATAATCGCAGAGGTTAGTTCAACTTGAGTAAGATTATTTGTGGGGGCGAACATATACAGCCGAGGTCTTATAGAAATTTACTCGTTATTTCCATAGTGCCCATACGCCTGATTGAATCCTGGTTCTAAGCAAGTTTATTTGGCGTAAATTTAGAGCCATAATGTACTTGGCTACCGCCGACTGATTTCAAAACGTAGCAGGTCCTAACATGGCAGTAAAACGCATCGTTGCAAACATCCAATCTGAAAATATTGAACTTGCTGCTGCTTTCTATGCCGATATTTTTGGGCTTCAGCTCGTGATGGATCAGGGCTGGGTTCAAACCTTCGCCAGTAGCCGCATGGCCGCACCCCAAATTACGATTGCCAGCGAAGGTGGCTCAGGCACCCCTGTACCTGATATCTCCATTGAAGTCGATAATTTTGAAGAGATTTATCAGCGCGTGGTGACAAAAGACTTACCCATTGAATATGGGCCCATCAGTGAACCCTGGGGTGTCCGCCGTTTTTATGTTCGCGATCCCTTCGGTAAACTCCTCAATATTCTTACCCATATATGAATGCTACTGAAACAGTGATCGGCTCTCCTGCCAGGGAGCGAACGGCCTGGGCCTTATTTTTTAGGGAGCTCAACCCTGGTTAGCCAGCTGTCGTATTTGGGATTTTTGCCCCGGGCGATCGCACTTAGCGCCTGACGTAACTGTTGCGTAATTGGCCGCTGCGCCGAGAGCACATAATTTTCAACGCTAGCAACAGGCACGACCTGTGCCGTCGTACCACACAAGAAGATTTCATCCGCGATCATTAGTTCCGACTTATCGACGGGACGCTCTATCGTAGGAATGCCTAACTCTCGCCCTAGGATGAGAATACTATCGCGCGTAATGCCTTCGAGAATGTCTTGATCAATGCTGGGCGTGATGAGCTGACCATTGCGCACAATAAACAAATTCATGGCAGAGGCCTCGCTAACTAAATATCTGAGGTAAGCCACTGGTTTGACCAGTGTGACTCGACGAGCTTTGAGCGTTCCGGCAGTAAAGTAACTCCCACGGTGGCTAGATGAAGCCGATCCGTAGGAGAGAAAGTTAATGTCGAAATTGTAT
>JBCDAG010000624.1:0-3172 GCA_039186165.1 Cyanobacteria bacterium P01_F01_bin.53 | reverse complement strand
TTTCGAGCCGGTGCGATCGCAGTAGCCGTCCTGCTCAATCATCAGTTTATTGAGGAGCGCTATCAGAGTTCACGTCTAGACGACCCCATCGTCGGGGTGTCCTTTACCGGGCTATTTGACTTCTTTGTGCGGGCCTTTGGGGTGGACCGGCTTCCCACCAGTTGAGCCAGTCCACTCCAAAGGTCCGTACAAAGAAGTCAAACAGCCCTGTAAAGGACACCCCGACGATGGGGTCGTCCAGACGTGATTGCTGATAGCGCTCCTCAATAAACTGATGATTGAGGAGGACGGCCACTGCGATCGCACCAGCTCGAAATGCATCCTCTTGCTCCTGAGTATTTTTTGGATCAAGCTGATTCAGATGAATTTCCGCCAGGTTGCAGTGGAAATTCTGACCAATAATCTCACCGCAAGGATTGAGGCCGTAGCGTCCTTTACCCTGGGCTCGACGCTCCGCCTCACCAGCCCATTGAATTGCCCCTTCTCCGGAGTAAAACTGTTTGCGCACTGCCTCAGTCATTTCTTCCAAAGAGGGCTTGGTGTGAAATACCCGAGTATGGTTCGCCATCCGCAGGGCATCCCGCTCCGGGTCAATCCGCCAGTTCCCCTCAGCATCCTGCTGCCAGAGATTATCTTTGGCGTTGGTCGCCAGCTGATCGTGGCTATCAAACTGCCGCATCCCTGCTGATCGGCGAATATTGCCTGCCACTACACAGGCCGCTGCTTCATCGATTAATAAACAGCACTCTACGGAGTTGAGTTTACGCCCCAGGGCTTTATTCAGAATCGTGGCGCAGCGCTCATATAGTCCTGGTAGCTTGACGGGGTTAGCCATGCCGCCAAAGCCCTTGAGCTTTTCTCCGGCTGGGCGAATATTGCTGAGGTCAACGATGACTTCAATGTCCCCAGAGAACCCTTGCTCACTGGAGAGTTCCAAAATTTTCTGATAGGACATTACCCAGCCATTGCGGCTATCGCCCACGTGGATTTCCACACGATTGCCGTCAACGATGGTTTCTGTTTCCTCGCGGCGTTGGTGCGCGGGGGTGCCACCGACATCCCCGGCCATGGTGATGTGCAACCGGTTACGAATGACGGGTAGCTGATCGATATACTTGGGCTCTAGGACTGCCCCAGTGCCACAGCCCATCATGGCCAGGTCCATCATTAAGCCAAAGGAGCGCCAGTCCAACACGTTGGTACTGGTGCAGTTATAGGCTCCAGAAAAATTTTTTTGCTGCTTACTCCACTCGGTGCCACCAACCCAGAGCCAACGACCTGATGGTAGTGCCTTGAGCTCCCGCTGCATCCGCTGTACCAGGGCCTTTTCATCAGTCGTTAGCTGCCCGAGCTCCACCAGACCTGCCAGGGTGCGATCGCAGACATCGTACCAAGACTCCCTTTGGCCATTGTCCAAACGGCGGCTGTAGGTACGGTAAAACACGGGATAAGCTGCTGGAGCAGTCTCAGGAAAAGGCGTTTTTGTGCGTAGCCGTTCTAACTCTTGAACCATTCGTCCGAGATTCCTTGCGAATTTTAGAATTTAGTGGGTTTAGTGGAATGTGGCCGTTAACTGTGGGTACGCGCCGGAGCTAAAACAGCACATATAGCGCCTATGACAGCCCTAACATTTGTTAACACTCTACATATGCCAGATCACATGGAAATAAAGACTAACACCCATACTTAAAAAAATCTAGCGTTGCGCCTTTAGGACAAACGCTAGATGTAGTGATTTCTTAATCTGGAGAACAAATTACTTAAAAATTAGTCAATCTACACAACTAAAATTGAATCAGATGCGTTGAGCAACTTTAGCCGTAAAAGGTCATTGCTCGGCTCAAATTGCTAGGGGCGTAATTTTTCTGAGTCTGATTGCAAATTTACAGGATAGGTGCAATCTGAAAAGTGGTTAAGGAGATTAAGGAATTGGTGAATTTACCGGTAAGCTCCAATTACAAGTTACCCAATCCTTCAGAAAGACGAATAAGATCAGTTGTAGCTTTCCACAGTGCTCTGCATACGTATATTTCGGAACATGGCATGATTTCCTGTCTTAAGATTCTTGAATCCCTTTAAGGATTCTGCCGAAGTTGATTCTACTTCCCTGTATCAATGCCGTGAATCCACCAATTACCCATGAGCCATTCAGTCTTGTTGTCCTCTCCTGTTACACAGACAGTGCAACGGCCATGTGACTTTACAATTGTGATTTGTACCTATGACGGTGCTCAACGCCTTCCTGCTGTCCTTGATCTACTTCTCCAACAGCATGGTGTTCACGACGTCCGATGGGAAGTTTTTGTGATTGACAATAACAGCAGCGACTCTACAAAAGCTGTGGTGCGTCAATACCAAAAGGATTGGCCCGTTGAAATTCCGCTACGATACTTTTTTGAAAAACGACAGGGTGCTGCCTATGCTCGACAGTTGGCAATGGAAAAAGCCAGAAGTGAGCTAGTGGGTTTTTTGGATGATGACAATCTGCCCGCTGATAATTGGGTAGCCGCTGCCTATAAGTTTGGTCAGGATTATCCCCATGTAGGTGCCTATGGGAGTCAGATACACGGGCAGTTTGATGGAGATTTGCCGGAAGATTTTCATCGCATTAAATCATTTTTTGCCCTGACCCAGCGAGGGGAAACGGCTCATGCTTATAAGCCTCGACTCCGCGTCTTGCCACCGTCAGCTGGGTTGGTAGTACGTCGTAAAGCATGGCTCAACCACGTGCCTGAGCAGCTAATTTTGACCGGTCGTCACGATGAGCAAATGCTAACTGGCGAAGATTTAGAAGCCATTACCCATATTCGCCGTGGCAACTGGGAAATCTGGCATAATCCTGCCATGAAAGTACGGCATCATATCCCCGCCCGTCGTCTGCAGCGTAGTTACCTAATCTCATTTTTCCAAGGTATTGGTCTTAGCCGTCATGTGACGCGCATGTTAAACATGCCACCGTGGCAGCGACCTTTTATGTTTTGGGCCTATGTGGTCAATGATTTAGGGAAGACGGTGCATCATTTACTGCGCTATCGCACATTGCTAAAGACCCATACAGTTTCTGCCTGTGAGCTGCAGCTATATCTCAGTAGCTTGATGAGCCCTTTTTATATTTGGGGCATTCTGATCAAGCGCAGGCTTTACTAGCTTGGCGATTTCTGTGCATTTTAGG
>JBCDAG010000623.1:0-3184 GCA_039186165.1 Cyanobacteria bacterium P01_F01_bin.53 | reverse complement strand
GCTGATTTTGACGATTTCAAGGAGGCCATTGAAACCTGGATTGAACAAGCCAACACGATACACAAAGCATCGCTAGAGACTTTATTGACCTTGAATTTCCAATCCTTCAGAAAAGTCCAGATATCAGGCGTCTAGAGTATAACAGAAGCATAATGCCTAAACAAAATTTGTGGGTCGTGCCCTGTCTACTCTGCGACGGCCAATGAATTCGCTCCATTCGCCAAGGCATGACTAATCGCCGTATGCCTGGTTGCATAGGGCTTCCGATATTCAATCTCTAACTTTTCCAGCACTTTTTTCCAAGCTCGCCGCCTAAAGTTTCTATCATTAATCTCCTCGCCTTTGGGTGCTCGAAACACTAAATCATTCAACTGGCACGTTTTTGTCTTCCTTGATTGCAGCATCTTAACCACTTCCTGAGGCAGCATAACGGTTCTATCCTTTCCTGTTTTTGTTGTCTTTCGTACCTCGCGCGATACTGATTCCCCGATCCACACCGTAGAAAAATCATTGTCAAAGTGCTTCCATTTCAAAGCTGCCGCTTCACCAAAGCGACAACCTGTCCCAAATAGGAACGTCACGAAATCTGCGTAATGCTGATAGTAGCAATCCACCCTAAACCCATCCAATATCCGCTGCACCTCATCCTTAGTAAATGGCTTCACCTTCTGCTTAGGCACAGGCTTCACTTGCTTTAGCACCTTCGGCCAAGTATTCTCTGGCAAAGTCTTCTCAGCCCATACCCAGCAAGACTGCACCAAAATCACGTAATCCTTCACCGTTCTCTCGGAGACTTTAGCTCGCAAATATTCCACAAATGCCTGAGCATCTGCATCATTTAACATCTCAGAAGCCTTCTCTTTAAAGAACTTCTGCAAGTGTTTTAGCGCACCATCATAACGACGCAAGCTGCCCGGTTGTAACCCCTTCACCTTAGTCTGCTCAATTATGAACTGCTCAAAGAGCCCAGCCACTTGATTACGGGTAGCAACCTGGTCACTCTTGGGCGGTTTGTACTTCTTCAGCGTGGCATCAAAATTCCCAGAAGCTACATCCAGCTCAATTTGAGTCGCTTTTTGCTGCGCGACTAGTGCACCGTCAACGCTTAATTTTAGGGTAAATGGAGGTCAGTTTACAGCGAGCATCCTCGACTTTCATTTGCCAATCAACGCCCCGTTGAGTGTTGTTGATATTGGTTGACCAGGCGGAGATTTCAGCCCGCAGCGTTTCGATGTCACCAAAGCGTCTACCGTCAACGCACTGACGTGTCATGGCGCTCAGTTCGTTCTCTGCGACATTGAGCCAACTGCCATGCTTTGGTAGTCGCCTGAGATTATCTCATCCCCCTATTTGGCTGTTTCTCTATCCGACTCGCCAATCTACAACATTGTTGCCTTCCCTAATTTTTAGCCTTGACGATGCACTAGGCCTCGGTTCAATTATCAGCGCTATCATCGTTCTGATGATAAGTTCTTTTACCTTATAACTTATGGCTACGCTTTCTCCTGCTGAGTTATTAGAACAGCACCAATGGCGCTACGCCACCAAACAATTTGA
Organism: Cyanobacteria bacterium P01_F01_bin.53; assembly: GCA_039186165.1. GTDB lineage: Bacteria > Cyanobacteriota > Cyanobacteriia > Phormidesmidales > Phormidesmidaceae > Phormidesmis. The sequence continues at coordinate 1,627 of JBCDAG010000623.1, read as the reverse complement.
GCCTAACAAGCAAATCCCTAGCGACGTTTGGGCAGCGCTAGAAGATATGTTAGTGCTCACACCTTCCTCCTATGGCTTGCAGCCTTGGAAGTTCGTCATCGTAACTGATCCAGCTGTTAAAGAACAACTTAAGCCACTCTCTTGGAACCAAAGCCAAATAACAGATTGTTCTCATTTAGTGGTATTCACCATTAAGAAGAATCTCACGGCTAAAGATGTAGACCGTTTTATTGAGAGTACGGCAACAGCTCGTAATGTTTCTGTGGAGTCATTGGCCACTTACCGCAACATGATTGTCAGCGATACGGTATATGGTCCGCGAAGCTTTAATGTGAATGAATGGGCAGCCCGGCAAGCCTATATTGCGCTGGGGTAATTTTATGACGAGTGCAGCGGTGCTTGGGATTGATGCTTGTCCAATGGAGGGGATTGAACCGGCTGGTTACGATAAAGTGCTCTCACTGCAAGAACATGGCTTTGCCACAGTGGTGGCTTGTGCCGCTGGCTATCGCGCGGCTGATGATAAGTACGCTGATTTGGCTAAGGTTCGTTATCCCAAGGCTGAGATGATAGAGATTGTGTAAGCATCACGGTGTAGAAATTTATACGCATAGGTTTGTACCTGCGCTTCCTCTAGTAATTTTAGCTTGCTACTTTCGGCCTGAAACATATACCTGGATTGGCTTCGGGTAGTTTTTCAGGGACCACCTATTCTGGATCACCAACACACACTAAATCACTCAAGTCATTACAGCAGGCTTCGTCTGCCCAATCCCGTGACTCGTTCCAATCCCTTAATTCCATGCTTACCTGACAATCATGCACGCTAGCTTGAGAATTCTTTTGGACACGGTCATAAATAACAATGCTAAAGCCAGCTGCCTTGAGCAGAAAACCAACTACAAGGCAAAAAAGTTTGATTCGCTCAACCCAAAGGTTGTTTGTCATCATTGAATACCTCAATTTACAAGCAGTAAGCGGTAGTGCCTACGCATGTCCCCAACATAAAGGAGAGGTATAACTGATTCGGTTCAGGATAAGTCTAAGTTCGGCCCAAACTCGCCTTTGTTCTGGCTAGAAAGAATAGAGACACGTAAAACTTTTGTCATTTTTCAGCTGCTAAGTGCCTATGCAAAATTAATTACGAACTTATCTCCAAAACCAGCGAGCATTTCTTCGACATGAGTTACGAGAATTTGCCAACTCTGATAGGCCTTGATATCGAGCCACTCATATTTCATAAACCGCCAAGCGATTTCAATCAGATTTAACTCTGGCGAGTAGGTCGGTAGCTCAAACAGATAGAGCCCACGCTGGGCCCAGGTATCCCTCATCTCTCTCACCCGCTGCCTGGTATGAATGGAGGCTTGATCCATCACAATCACGGTGGGTCTAGTCACCGTCGGAAAAAAGGTCTCCAGACAAGTAGCTACAACATCACTGGTAATACTTTGTTTTGACACATAAGTGGGTGTGCAAAAATATTTACAGTGTTTCAGGTCCCAAAAAGGCGAACCTAGAAGCCCGTCCTATCGTTGTTATTTGTAATCGTGTCCGTCAGCGCGCCCATTGTCTTCTGCTGCGCAGTCAAGGGATGAAACCAGTAGACTTGCGAGCCATTTTTCCG
>JBCDAG010000622.1:0-3190 GCA_039186165.1 Cyanobacteria bacterium P01_F01_bin.53 | reverse complement strand
TTCCCTTAAGGCAATATAAATCCCAAGCTAATCCCCTCTTGGGAACTGCGGTGTATACACATCCTGGGGTGACATTCACAATCCCGCAATACCCCCTATGGATTTCCCCGGTAGGGGCAGCCCCTACCGGAAGACAGACGCCATAAGGCAGAGCAGATTAACCGCCAAACACCATCAAATCAACCTACTGCAACAAACTCCGCAACATCCACGCATTCTTCTCATGGATCTGCAAACGCTGAGTCAACAAATCAGCCGTCGGCTCATCATTGGCCTCATCCGCCACCGCAAACACCTCACGAGCAGTACGAGCAACTGCCTCCTGGCCCTCAACCAACAAAGCAATCATCTCCTCCGCCTTAGGCACACCCTCAGTTTCAGTAATAGAACTGAGTTTTGCATATTCGCTATAGGTGCCAGGAGCAGGAAACCCGAGGGCTCGAATACGTTCAGCAATAGAATCCACCGCCAGTGCTAGCTCGTTGTACTGCTCTTCAAACATTACATGTAATGTCTGGAACATAGGGCCAGTCACATTCCAATGAAAATTATGAGTCTTGAGATAAAGCGTATACGTATCAGCTAACGCACGGGATAGACCTTCTGCGATCGCTTTACGCTGATCGTCACTGATACCGATATTAATGGGGAGAGTTGACGCGGACATGACTAGCCTCCTGATACTAAGTGGTGGGGTTAACCCATGCCAATGTAGTGCAGCTTAGCAATTATAGATATCAAAATCTTGCTTGGCTGTATTTTGTAGTCTTCTTAATCATACTCATAACGACTTCGACTTGCAACATCTTTAAACAATCGAAGTCCAATAAACCACGTCCAAGTTAAAACCTGTGGTTTCCTCTACAGAAAACTCCAGTTTTGGACGTGGACAAGGTTTAAATTACCAACACAGTTGATCAAGGTTTGGGCTATGGTTTGAGGGGTCGCCGTAGATGAGCATATGTTTTTGGCTGAGGGTTGGATAGTAAAGCGGGCAGCTGTGATGGCGTTGGGGATATTGGCTGCTATACCCGGCAATGGCCTGGCTCAAGCACCGCTAAATCCTGAAATTCAGATCGGTCTAATCCAGCGGTTTGGGGAAGAAGAAAATGACAAACTGGTGCTCACGCCGTTAGCTGGCGATACCCTGACCGTTAACTTTGAGACCGGGGGGCAGCCTCAGACAATCACGACTCAGCAGCTCACCTTGGAAGTGGGCTCACAGGCCCTGCCGCAGCCGGTTTTGCAAGAATGGGTTGTGCTCAGCAGCCATCGCAGTTTTGAAAGTGCAGAAGAAAGTGCTAATCAGTGGCAAGAGAAAGGGATTGCCGCTGAAGTGGCGCAGCCTAGTTCTTGGCAAGTCTGGGCAAAACGAGAAGATTACAACACGCCGCTGTTGCGCCGACTGCTGTTAGAAAGTCTGCATGAGGCCGGTCACACCAATACGTTTATCGATAGCCGGGTGCTGACCGAAGCACCCAGGGCTGCGTTTATCGCCAATGGCTATCGATACAATCGTCACCAGTTTAGAATCACTAGCGCCAACCGCCGTGTGCAGATTGCGGAAAATGGCCGATCTAAAAAGCTATTTGGCGGTGACTTCAAGCTGCAGCCCAATGCCTATGGCAACTATACCTTGGTCAACCAGGTGCCCATAGAACTATATCTACGGGGTGTGGTGCCCCATGAGATTGGTCCGAGTGCGCCTCAGACAGCTGTGGAAGCCCAGGCAGTGCTGGCTAGAACCTATGCTCTACGAAATCTGCGACGGTTTGCCATTGACAACTATGAACTGTGTGCGGATACGCAATGTCAGGTATATCGAGGGTTAAGCGGTGTGGTGCAGCGGGCTGATCGTGCGATCGCAGCTACCCAGGGTCAGGTGCTCACCTACAACGGCGAACTAATTGATGCCCTTTACTCATCCACCACAGGTGGCATCACCGCCCGTTTTAGCGATGTCTGGAATGGATTTGACCGTCCTTATCTACAACCCGTCATCGACTCCCTGGCCATTAGTTGGGATCTGGCAGCACGTCCCCTCTCCGACGAAAACAACTTTCGCGCATTTATTAACCTGCAAAATCGGTTTAACGAAGACGATTGGCCCACATTTCGCTGGCGACGCTCCGGCACCCTGACCGAAATTACTGCAGGTGTAAAAGAGTACTTGACCAATCGCCAAAACCCGTTGGCCAGCCTTAAAGCCGTTACCGGACTTACTGTCACCGAACGCTCAAATACGGGACGGGTACAGACCGTGCTTGTCAATACAGATGTAGGTGACTTTGAACTCCATAAAAATGAAGTGGTCAGCGCGCTGCTCCCACCCCGCAGTCAGCTCTTCTATTTAGAACCCACATACGAGCCAGTCAAGGAAGATGATAAACCTGAAGGCGCTGAAGGCGCGGAAACTGTTCCTAGCACACCAGCTGTTAAACAAGCCCCTCCCGTCCTCAAGGGCTATACATTTGTCGGCGGTGGCTTTGGTCACGGTGTGGGCATGAGCCAAACCGGCTCCTATCGCCTAGGAGAGAATGGCTGGCCGTACCAGAGAATTCTCCAGTTTTACTATCCCAATACTCAGCTGCTACCCATTAGCAACGACATTGTCTTTTGGCGTGATCCTGAGGCTAGTCCCGAGCCGGATCTGCCCGTAGAAGCAGAACTATCCGAAGATCCAGCCTTTACGCTGCCATAAAATGCATTGTTTGCCATAAAAAAAGGCTCCTCATATTGTGAGGAGCCTTTTTTCAACTAGTTAACAGCTTCACATCTGGGCGTTAACCAGCGATTAGATTGCAAGAAAAAGCTTAGTAAAGCGCTTCTTCCTGATGAGTTTCGATAGTGCAATCAGACGTAGGGTAAGCCACACAAGTTAGTACAAATCCAGCTTCAATCTGATCGTCATCTAGGAAAGACTGGTCAGACTGATCAATGGAGCCAGTTGTAAGCTTACCGGCACAAGTAGAGCAAGCGCCTGCGCGGCAAGAGTAGGGAAGGTCAAGACCCTGCTCTTCAGCTACATCTAGAATGTAATCATCTTCAGCTACATCGATAGTGTTGCTTGCTCCGTCGGTAATCAAAGTACCGGGCCCTTCGAGCGCGGGCAACAAGCGCGCGAGGAGCGCCCGGCGAACGGGTCCTGATCCCGCGCTCGCGCATCGCGCGGACGGTGATCGCCGACGGG
>JBCDAG010000621.1:0-3192 GCA_039186165.1 Cyanobacteria bacterium P01_F01_bin.53 | reverse complement strand
GCTTGAAGGGAGCCATCGCGTTTTCCCCGGCAGCAATGAGTTGGTCGAAAGTCCCTGAGCTGCGATCTCGCCTAATCCAGGCCGTCCAATCAGCGACGGTGCCAATTCTTCTTATTCAAGCGAGGAACGATTACGATCTGAGCGCTACAAGACTAATGGCAAAAGAACTTAAAAAGAGAAATAAACCGCATAAGCTAATAATCTTTCCTAAATTTGGCAAGACCCAGGCTGAAGGCCATAGTTTTTGTGCACGAGGAGAACAGATTTGGGGGAATGAAGTATTCTCATTTCTTGAGTCGGTTATGAAAATTCACCTCCGTTGATTTGAACCGTTATGAGGGCTTATAAAAAATCATGAATAAAAAAGAGTTGCAAGAATACAGTGATGCATGGAATGAACACGACATCGACAAAATCATGGCATTCATGACAGAGGATTGTGTTTTTGAACCCGGAGGCGGTCCAGAGAGATTTGGCACTCGATATGAAGGCTGCGATGCTGTGAGGGAGAGATTTATAGAAGTATGGACAGACATTCCAGATGTAAGATTCGAAAATGTTATCCATTTTTCGCAAAACAACTATGGCTGCTCAGAATGGACAATCGTTGGTACAACAAAAGACGGTACCAAAATTGAAGTTGATGGCTGTGATGTGTTTACCTTTGAAAACAGCAGGATAAAGTCGAAAAGATCATATATAAAAAATCGGCGATAGCACCTTTAAAGCGATGTCCTCTTTATAAGGATGAAACATGCACTTACCTGGATGCGGATAGAAAAATTCCAGGACGGCTCGCTCTGTGGTGACCATGGTGACCACATCAGACTTTTCTGTTGGAGTTAGGATATGCCCAGTTGGAAAAATCTGAAATAAGCTGTCATAAATGTGATGCGGAACGGCTTGGATCAAACTCAAGGTGAAATGATGCGTAGACGTCCTACCCTAGTCCGTAGAGTTAGAAGCTAGCACTCGGTCGAAATTCCAACTGGACAGAGCAATGATAATGTTTAGCACCAGCAGAAAGCTATCGGCCGTCAGTTCAAAATCACGTACATTTTTCTTAGCCAAAACTGATTAGGGGACTGATAGGGCATAGACAAAGGGTACTTCTTAAGAAGGGTTCCTAATTTGTCCGGTAACCTAAGGCGCTAATGAATTGCTCATGCAATCATTCCTTGCAAAAAATTATTGAAAACCCCAGCTTATTTTTGAGTATTGCTTACAATGTGTCTTCGTTGAGTGCCTTTGTAGAGATAGCCTCTTCAGAGCAAAACCCCCAGTAGGGGCAACCCTACCAGAGGTAAAAAGTTCATCAGAATAAAGCTGATAGCTCCGTATTGTCAAAACTCTGAACAAAACATTGCCATCAACTGTTACAGCTGAGGGATTTTATTTATAGCTCAGCCCACTCTTCAGGCAACATGTTGGCAACGAGTTCAAAGCCACCTGCACCATCTGGTGTCAGAATATAAGCTAAACCCTGAGGGTCAGGATATATACCAGTTGCAGCTTCAAAGATATCGTCGTGGCCAACAATAACAGTATTTTGTCCGCTTTCGGGGACAGCTGTTAGTAAAGGCATCACGTTCGCTTTCATTTCCTCTACCTGAGCATCGGTATATTCTTCAAAAGGTAGGAAATTTAGCTTAGAGTTCTTCTCATGGCGACCAAAGGCCAGGTCGGCTGTTTGCCATGAGCGACAGTAATCGCTACTGATGACATCATCTACTGGTATTTCTTTATCGGCAAAAGCCGCACCGATATCTTTAGATTGCTGTATGCCGACATCGCTAAGCTTACGCTGGGTTTCGCAGTCGTCAAGATTCAGGTTAGGGTCCGCTTGATCAGCATAGTCCCTTACAGTTTGAGCATGACGGAAATAAATTACATGGCCGCCCTCTTTTAGAGCAGTTAAAAGTTCAGCCCCGCTTACCTGATCCTGAAAGTCAGCATTAGCTTGCTCTCCTGCACTATACTCGGCACCTTCGCCGCCTTCACCGCCTTCGCCACCTTCACCGCCTTCGCCGCCTTCAGAGGTAACCTCTTCAGTGGCTGGTTCCGGAGCTTCGCTAACTTCAGCGCCGTCGCCACCACAAGCGCCAAGCGCAGCGATCATTCCGACAGATAGAAATAGCTCTATGGGCTTCAATTGCTTCTTCATAACTCACCTTCACTAAAAATGAATCTTAATTATCTCCAAGGGCAATATTGAGCCTATAGTTAACAAGATCCCATGTCAATTGTGCAATCTTTATTTTTTGCCGTCATCTTGCATAAAATCCTAGTGAGCTCTATTTGCAGGGGTTATTGCTATTAAGGGTGATCAGTAGGATTTAGCAAATATATAGATTCAAAATTTAGGTTCAAAATTTGCTGGTTGGCGTCGATAACAGTTACTTCAGCCCAAACAGTACAATCAGATGAAGTTATAGAGCGTGTCGCGCCAATGGCAACATCCACTTCAAAACCTATATCTCCCAGTGCAGAGTCTTTGCAGCGGGTCATGCAGCGGGCAAAGATCTCCAGTCAGCGGGCTTTGGCTGAAAAGGCAAATGTCTCGCGCTGGCAGGTTCAACAACTGCATCAGGGTAACATTGAGACGATGCGCCTATCTGTGCTTAAAAAACTGGCGGTGGCCCTGGATTGTTCCCTAACTGATCTTTTGCAGATTTTTGCTCCAGAGCAGTCTGACCCAATGATGCAGCCTGCTGAGGGTAATAATAGCGATGAAGCAACTCTCCTACGTCAGGAATATGCCCGTCTAGAAAAGCGTTTAGAACAACAGTCTGAAAGCCTGCAGTACCAGTTCCAAACGGATGCGCTGCAGGTACTAGAGTCTTGGCTTACCTATTGGCCAACGGCAGCAAAAGCCGCCATGGAGCGTGACGACTTTGATGCCAAGAAGTTAATACCCTTGGTAAAACCAGTGGAGCGGCTGGTGACTAATTGGGGAGTGACTGCTATTGGTATAGTAGGTGAACAGCTAGCCTATGACCCGCCACAGCATCAGTTAGCCCGAGGTACAGCTAACCCTGGAGATATGGTACGTATCAGCCATGTAGGCTATCGCCATGGAGATAACTTACTGCAACGGATCAAAGTCGTGCCGCTCAATCCTTAAACGAACATTCAACAGTAATCTGTAGATTTGCCTCAGCGCTACCCTCGGTAATGTAAGGCAATCCGGAT
>JBCDAG010000620.1:0-3211 GCA_039186165.1 Cyanobacteria bacterium P01_F01_bin.53 | reverse complement strand
GGCTCAGATGCAAGCAGTAAGTACGATCTCCTCACCACCATTCTCCACGAACTTGCCCAGCATCAGATAGTGCACAAAGACATTAAGCCAGCTAACATCCTGATTCAGCCGGAGAGCAAACGTATCGAGCTGATTGATTTTTCTATCGCCTCTCTGCTGCCTAAAGAGACCCAAGCCATCCAAAACCCCAATGGGTTGGAAGGCACCCTCGCCTACCTAGCCCCTGAACAAACCGGTCGGATGAATCGAGGCATCGACTACCGTACCGATTTCTACGCCCTCGGGGTGACACTCTACGAGCTGCTCACGGGCACACTCCCGTTCCAATCCGACGATCCGCTGGATTTGGTGCACTGCCATATAGCCAAAGCACCCATAGCGCCCCATCAAGTGAATCCAAGCATTCCAAAGACCGTATCAGCCATCGTCATGAAGCTGATGGCCAAAAATGCTGAGAATCGCTACCAGAGCGCCTTGGGACTCCAATACGATCTCAACCGATGCCTCACCCAGTGGCAAGAGACCGGTGAGATTGTGCCCTTTGACTTAGGCGAAAGAGATTTAAGTGATCGCTTTGTCATTAGCGAAAAACTCTATGGTCGTGAAACCGAAATTCAGAGTCTCCTCAACGCATTCTCCCGTGTGACTGCGGTGCAGCACCGCACCGTCTTAAAACAGCCGGTCTCAAAACAGCCGATCTCAAAACAGCCAGACTCAAAACGTCCAGACTCAAAAAAACCAGAGCCTAGCAACACAGCATCTAACAGCACAGCGTCTAACAGTACAGCCTCAAAAAACACTGAGATGATACTCATCGCTGGGTTGTCAGGCATCGGGAAAACAGCCGTTGTCAACGAGGTCCATAAGCCCATCACCCGTCAGCAGGGCTACTTCATCAAGGGAAAGTTTGACCAGCTCAATCGGAACCTCCCCCTATCGGCACTCTTACAAGCTCTGGAGGATTTAGTCGGGCAGATCCTCTCTGAGTCGGATACCAAGTTAGTCCATTGGCGTACCAACATTCTCGAAGCGCTCGGAGACCATGGCCAGGTGCTGATCGATGTTATCCCGACCCTGAAAACGATTATTGGAGAACAGCCTAGCGTTCCAGAACTCTCAGGCAGTGCTGCTCAAAATCAATTCTATCGCCTCCTGCAAACGTTCATTTCGGTGTTTACGAGCCCTCAAAAGCCATTGGTTTTCTTCATCGATGACCTGCAATGGGCGGATACGGCCTCGCTTCAGGTGATCACACAGCTCATGGTGGAACAGGAGAATTTACTTTTTATAGGGGCCTATCGAGATAATGAAGTCTCCCCAGCCCATCCGCTCATACTCACGTTGGACACCTTAAAACAACGCCACGCCACCATCAACACCCTCACCCTGAGTCCGTTGGCCTTTGAGGATACCAATCAGCTGGTTGCTGATACCCTTCACTGCCCATCGGAGAGGGCCCAGCCACTCACAGAAGTCATACTCAAGAAAACCGAAGGCAATCCCTTTTTCACCACTCAGTTTTTAAAATCGCTCTATGAAGACGGGCACATCCGCTTTAATCAGTGCGATCGCCATTGGGAATGCGACATTACCCAAATTAACGCCCTCGCCTGCACCGACGATGTGGTCGCCTTTATGGCACAGCAGCTACAAAAGCTGCCGACACCCACACAACACATCCTCCAATTAGCGGCCTGCATTGGTAACCGATTTGACCTAGAGACGCTTGCCATTGCCGCGGATAAATCCTACACAGACACCGCAGAGGCGCTCTGGCAAAGCCTACAAGAAGGTCTGATTATTCCCCAGAGCGACATCTATAAGTTTTACCTGGACAACGATTCTGCAGAAAGCCAAGCGGCCAATCATAGCCAGAGCGAAAAAATCACCTACAAATTTCTGCATGACCGGGTGCAGCAAGCGGCTTACACCCTGATTGACGAGAAACAAAAACAAACCACCCACCTCAAGATTGGCCAACGGCTGCTAGACAATGTCAGCGAAACCACCCGTGAAGAAAAACTGTTTGAGATTGTCAATCATCTGAATATTGGCGTTTCACTGATTACAGAACAAACTCAGCGCCATAGTCTCAGCCAGCTAAACCTTAGAGCGGGCCAAAAAGCAAAAGCTTCCACGGCCTATCAAACAGCAATTGAGTATCTCACCACAGGGATTGACCTGCTAAAACCTGACTGCTGGCAAAGTCAGTACATACTCGCGCTCACCCTCCATGAGGTTGCCGCCGAAACCGCCTTACTCTGCGGCGATTATGAGCAAATGCAACAACGGGCCGAGGTTGTTTTAGCCGAAGCGGCGACGCTGAGCGATCGCGTCAAAGTGTACGAAATTCAAATTCAGGCCTATGCCTCTCGCTATCAATTTGCAGAAGCGATCTCCCTGGCCACCAAGGCCCTAAAACACTTTGGCATCGACTTGCCGAGCGCCCCTGAACCCGCCAACATTCAACAGGCGTTTGGTGAAACCATCGCCCTCCTGAGCAGTAAAGGCTTTGCTAATCAAGCGAGCAGTCAAGAAGATAATCAAGACAATAGCAGCCAGAACAAGAGCGGCCAGGGCAATGCTGAAGATAACATCGCCAAACTGGCTGACTTGCCACGCATGAGCGATGTTAATCAATTAGCTATTATCCAACTGACATCAGCCGTCGTCCCCGCAGCATTTCTGGGTATGCCAGCGCTCTATCCGCTGTTGGTGCTTATCCAAATACAAACCATCGTCGAGCATGGTAATGCGCCTCAAGCGCCCTATAGCTACGCTTCCTACGGACTGCTGTTAAATGTTGCTTTAAACGACATCGAAGCTGCCGATAAGTTTGGTCAGCTAGCGCTGGATCTAAGCTTGTCTCTCCCGTCTAAAGATATTCAAGCGAAAACCTATTTTGTTGTCGCCGCCTGCATTAAGCACCACACAAACCATCTCAAAGACGCCCTAGAGATTTTGTTCAAGAGCTATCAAATGGCCTTGGAGAGCGGCAACCTAGAATATATGGGCTATGCCATTTTCCACATTTGCTATGACTCCTACCTCATGGGAAATGAGTTAGTCGGCCTGGAGAAAAACATCGACGCCTACACAAAGGTTTTAGAAAACCACAAGCAAATCGCCACGCTCAACTACTGCCATATCTGTCAGCAGGCCGTTTTAAACTTACTCACAGACACCGCCGCCCAACTAGAAGAAAACGACT
>JBCDAG010000619.1:0-3224 GCA_039186165.1 Cyanobacteria bacterium P01_F01_bin.53 | reverse complement strand
GCTCGAATGGTTACCTCTGGACCAATTCCGTCTCGGTCCCCTGCGGTAACAACGATTCGATGAGACACCTTCGCCATTTCCCTAAACTACTTCTTACCTTTCGGTCGCCCTGGAATGGATCGTTGGCCAGCATAATGTATGAACGACTTTTGCCTCTGACGATCTATCCACAGTGCGATCTGTTTTCTATAGGCTTGCCGAGCCAGTCTGCTCTGAATTTCAGGCTTTTTTTCTTGATAAAGATCTTCTTTAAGATGCCAGCGTTTGAGTTCTAAATCTGCTCCAATAAATAAATCAAGGCTGTTATCATCTAAAGCTGCTGGGACAGCATCTTTCCTTATTCCGTCGATACGAATTCTGATATTTGGTGCTTGTTGCGTCAGTACCCGAAGTAGATTAACGGTGAGTGTGGCTTCAACATAGTCGTTTGTTGCAATACGAAAATCTTCTTGAGCTGTTTCTGGATTAAAAGTATTCTTTGCTAAAAGAGTTTCTTGAATATCGGTGAGGACTTGCCGAACTTTAAAGCTAATTTCCCGAGCGTAAGGAGTCACCTCCATGTGCCGCTGCGAAGTCCGGATTAATATTGGATCGTTAAGCACTGACCGCAAGCGCTTGAGGGCATGACTCATGCTGGATTGACTCATATTTAATTTCTCCGCAGCCTGAGTGACACTAGCTTCTTTAACTAAGATGTCAAGCGCAAGAAGCAAATTGAGATCAAGCTGGCGGAGACTGTTGTAGTCAAGAGTCACAGGGACATCTTCTGGAATTAGTTTCATCGATATCAGTTATCTACGATATTCATTTGACAAATACTGTCAAACTTCATTATCGTGCCAATATCAAAATATCTGCCATATGGCTTTTTTATCAGCTTTCGCTCACTTCAGGAGCGATCCTATATGGGCTATTAAAAATCTTTTCAAAAAGTATTTAGTGGTTTTCTCGTCTCACTTAGAAATGAGCATTGAGTCCAACATATTTGTGATGTTTATGTCTGAGATTACAGTACGGTAAAGCCAGCATTACTTCCTTTCATATTGCAACATTTTTTCACAAATAGTTCTTCGCCAGCAGGTGAGGAGGAATGTATTTGTCCAGATTTTAGATATATAATCTTCATCCAGCAGAAAATAGTCATATTAGCAATCTTAATCCTCGCTCTCCCATTATCTGATGGAGCTTATAGTAGCTCAGTGAACAGCAAAAATATTAATGGAAATTGAGCATAATGACGCCTTAAAAAGTATCGATATCTTAGGTATATCTCCAATTCCTAACAGATTCTTATAACAAAAGACGGCCTATTTTACTACTTGTATACTGCTGCACTAATGCTGAGGATGCGATGGCTTTAGTTCAAGCCAAATACGGCAAAATCAAAGCCCACTTGCCATTGTCATTAAAGATTATTAGCTTTATGAATCCGATGCGGGTTCTTAGAGATACCTCTAATGGATATTTTTGGACGTAGTTGATGTGAGTTCAATGCAACAAAAGAAGAATTATGGCAACTCAATTAGCGAATAACTTGACACCAGTCCGATACTCTACCAAACGGGTCGATGGAATTAATGTCTTTTATCGAGAATCAGGACGTGCTCAGCAACGAGCAGTCGTATTATTGCATGGCTATCCGGCCTCCTCCCACATGTATCGTGATGTTCTAGCTGCACTGGGTGCCGAATTTTACTTGATCGCCCCTGACTATCCAGGCTTTGGTCACAGTGACTTTCCAGATTCTAAAGATTATGAATACACGTTTGAGAATCTAGCCACAACGATTGATACCTTCCTTGAGCAGAAGGGAATCACGGAATTTGTGCTGGTGATGCAGGACTACGGAGCGCCAGTGGGCTATCGACTGGCGACGAAGTATCCCGATCGGGTCAAAGGCCTAATTGTCATGAACGGCAATGCCTACGAGGAGGGGTTTCATCCAGAGAACTCAGCACCCGTTAGTGCTTACTGGGAAAACCGCACAGCTGAAACTGAAACCATAATTGTCAACCAGCTTATGAGTCTCGACGGTATTAAATGGATGTATACCGAAGGCACGCGGAACCCTGAGAGCATTAATCCAGATAACTGGATTCTCGACTTCTCCCGAATTGTTCGACCTGGCCAGCAGAAAGTGCAGTTGGACTTATTTTACGACTACCAGAACAACATCAAGCTTTATCCGGAGTGGCATGCTTATCTTCGCAAGTATCAGCCACCAACATTAATTGCCTGGGGTGTAAACGATCCGATTTTCGTAGTCGCTGGTGCTCATGCGTATCGAGAGCACCTTGACGACATAGATTTCCACCTGTTCAACACTGGGCACTTTGTGCTGGAAGAAGATGCTGCGCAGGTCATTGAGAAGATGCGTGATTTCCTGCATCGCAACAAATTCTAGAACTCTACAACACAACTTTATTTCAAACTAAAAGGAGAACCTTATGTCACGTCAACGATCCGCTAGTAGGTTGGCACGTATTCAACAATCGTTTTTTGCACTGCCAGCTTGGGTGCAAATCTGGATGATGTTTATCCTGGGACCCGTAAATCTGGCCACACTTGGGTTTCTCAACCAACCGTCCGGTGTTCTGATTGCAGTGCTAGCGTTGGGCGGAATGATCCTCACAGTATCTATTGTGATTGCTGCTGGAGGTTTTTCCAAACTAGCGGCAGCGGGGCATGTCCTCCCCTGGACACCGCTTGTTTGGATGCTTATGTTTGCCAGGCCGGATGGCACCGCAATCTATCAGACGTTTTTAACTATACTACTGGTGACCAATCTGATATCTCTAGCATTCGACTTTAACGATCTGCGGATTTGGCTTAAATCTAGAGCTTAAGTCCATAAGCCGAGAAGCCTAACAGATTTTTGAAACACTGCATCAGTCTTTACCTTTGTGAAATGGTTCGTTCTGGCCGAGGAAGAACGTTGTCATCTTTGGGTAGAGATGCAGGCCATTCTATTTGCATCCGAAAAGAGGAACTCACATTCCTTCAAGCAGAACCCTTAGAACTCAAGACGTACTTGGGGTTCTTCTCAACAACAAGTAGCTTCAATGTTTCGATGATTCACTAACAGTCAGTAAAAAGGAAAGAACCAATGAAAATCTCAGGTAGCACAGTTCTTGTTACGGGTGCCAATCGCGGTATCGGTCTCGCTTTAGTCGAAAAGTTACTAGAAAAAGGAGCCGCTAAGGTCTACGCGACGTATCGCTCAG
>JBCDAG010000618.1:0-3224 GCA_039186165.1 Cyanobacteria bacterium P01_F01_bin.53 | reverse complement strand
TGCCGCCAGTTTTACAGGGAGATCGAGGCTACAGCAAAAAAGGACCCGAACCGGGAAATGCATCCTACTATTACTCCATAGTGCAGCAACAGGCAGCGGGCACTATCACCGTCGGGGATGAGTCCTATGACGTCAGCGGTTTGACCTGGAAAGACCACGAGTATTCCACCAGTGCCTTGAGCCCAGGCACCGTTGGCTGGGATTGGTTCTCCCTACAGCTGGACGATGGTTCTGCATTGATGCTGTATGGCCTGCGTCTGGAAAATGGAGATATTGCCGATGTTTCCAGCGGTAAATATATCAGTGCCGATGGCAAAACTCAGCCCATTAAGCATACGGATTGGCAAATCGATTTGCTGGACGCCTGGCGCAGTCCCACCAGTAAGACGGAATATCCGTCCCAGTGGCACATAGAGATTCCTAAGTTGGAGCTGGTGTTGGATGGGAAATCGCTAATGCCAAATCAGGAGTTGGATTTGTCTACAACACGCTATTGGGAAGGCGCAGTTGGCTTTACGGGAACTAAAGGGGAGCATTCCATAGGAGCCAAGGGCTATGTAGAGATGACGGGCTACGCCGACCGGCTGGATGTAGTACTGTAGGGTGCCGTTTCAACGCACCGTTAACGATTGGCGCGTCTGCTTGGGAGCAACACACCCTCACGGTTCCTTGGTCTCAGAGAGGCTATCGCCGCCACCAGGTCTTTACCGGTGCCGCTTCCAACTTACGCAACAAAACATCCCTCTGGGCAATCTTCACCCACGGCATCGGCGTGCCAATATAGTGCGTCTGCCGCCGTTTCTTTAGCGCTAACACCGCCACGCGTTTACTGATCGCCTCATTTGGCAACCCCCGACATAGGTCCACCACCGTTGCCGACGTCACCTTTGAAATCGCCGCCATGGCAATGGCCGAATTCATTACACCGCTGTGCTTTAGCTTTGACAGTAGGGGAACCAGTTCATTCTCCTGCAGGTCAAATGCCTCAATCACCTGCAGCGCTTCCGTAATGGAAATACTATTGGCGGCTCCATTGACCGCCCGGTTGCGCTGCCGTCGTATCTCATCCGGCAACAGCGAGTCAAGAATGCCAAAAATCTCATTTAGCATTTCCTTTACAGTATGAAACTCACTTTGTCCCTTAATTCCCCCATACCGCAAAAATACCAGAGTCTTCTCATAGATAGTGAGAATTAGCTGACTGGTGTATACATCCACCTCAATATCCCGCTGAAACCGCTCCAATGCCTGGGGATAGCTGTCATCATCCAACCGCATGCGGCTGTGGATAAACTCATAGAGAGACGATAGCGCCGCCGACACATTATCTCTGAGATCCTGCAGGGCAGGCAGATACAGCTCGCCAGCCATATCCCCCAGATAGGGACTAATGGTTTGATAGTTCTTCTCAGCACTGGCTATTAAGAAAAATAAGGCTTCTAACAACAGATTGGTGTCTAAAATCGGTCCGTTATATTTCACCGACAGCCCGCCCTGCTCCGCCTGAGCCAGCATAAACTCATAGAAACTAGTGGCATTGGCCTGTTCTATCCGCCAGGCTTTGAAAAACACCTCTGCTTTATTCATCTGTACCAGGGCAGATTCTTCTACCTGAGGATTTGCCGAAGAGTCGCCCTCTTCATCTGTGGCATCCGTCAGCTTTGGCAACTCCAGCAGCTTTACCATGCCGTCCAACGATGCCGTTGCCAAATAGGAGCGGTTTGCCGCAAAAGATAGCGCCACAGCCTCCGCCTTATGGGTAATTGTCGTTACCCGTCTACCCGTGGCCACTTTGATAATATTAGCCGTGCCATCTGCGGATACTGTCGCCAAGTACCCACCATCTTCAGAAAACGCCACCCCATTAACCGGTTCCCCATGGTGAATGGTATACACATTTCTACCACCGGTCTCAGTCATCACCTTGATCAGCTTAATGGTGTGATCCCATAGCCCAATGGCGAGATAGGTGCCAAAGGGAGAAGAACAAATGGCCCACAGCTTACCCTGATGCAGTATGGAGGTGATATTCTTACCGGTAGACACCTTAGTGATTTGCGTATTTGCCCCCGTTGTCGTGGCGATGTAAGCCTCATCCGCCGAAAAGCCCAGCACATCGACTGAGCCATCATGGGGAAATGCCGTCACCTCATGGCCTGTGGCCACCGCCAGTATCTTCACCGTTTGATCGCTGGGCACCGCCAGATAGGTCCCTTTGGGTGAAAAGTAGGGAGCCTTACCATTACTCTGGTCCAAAGTGCGCAGGGTTATTCCTGTGCCCACTTCAACAATTTTGATCACCTGATCAACCGAGACCATCGCCAGATGGGTACCATCGGGTGAAAAGCAGGTGGTTCGGATTAGACCTTCGTGTTGCACCATAGCCAGGTCCTGACCTTTGGCAACATCAACAACCCTGACACTGCTATCTACAACAACGGCCAAAGACTGACCATCATTGGTAAATGCCATCGCCGTAAACCAACCGTTGTATTCAATCGTGTGCAGTTCTTCACCTGTTTGCACCTCAATAATTTTTGCTGTGGTTAATGAGGGCCTTTCCGGCACAAAGACCTGTCTCAGATAGTAGGCTCCATTGGGAGAAAAGAAACCAACGGGTCTCGGGTCCCTGATCTGGGGGACAGAGATTGGGCGCCATGTCGGCATTCAGACTACGGATGGAGCGGCGACGCTGGCAAATCCGTGCTGTGCGAAAACGACAAGACCTAAGCACTGTCACAAATCGGTTCGCCATGATCCAACCAGGTGCCGTGCTTGCTTTTGCAACAGTCAGAAACGAAGCAAAACGCCTTCCGTATTTTTTGAAATATTATCGAGACCTTGGCATCGACCATTTCTTGATTGTTGATAACGACTCCGACGATGGCGGAGCTGATTTATTGGCCGGCGAACCTGATGTGTCGCTTTGGTCAACCAAGGCCAGCTATCGAAAAAGTAGATTTGGCACCGATTGGATGAACTGGCTCAAGATGCGCTATGGCCATGGTCACTGGACTTTGACGGTCGATGCAGACGAGTTCCTGCTTTACCCTTATAGCGACACACGTCCACTGCCTGCTCTTTGCGACTGGCTGGATCAATCTGGCATCCGGTCGTTCGGAACACTGCTGCTAGACATGTATCCAAAAGGTGCAATTGACGAAATAACCTATGAACCGGGACAAAACCGGTTTGAGATTGCCGAGTGGGTTGACGCCGGGAAC
>JBCDAG010000617.1:0-3235 GCA_039186165.1 Cyanobacteria bacterium P01_F01_bin.53 | reverse complement strand
GCTGCACAAAAGACTGAAAATCAGGCTTAAGCAGCGTCTTCTATAGATGCTTTTTTATAAAACTGTGCAGGTTCTAACTGGCGCGGTTAGTCATCTACTATCAGGGTATTTTACATGTTTGCTACCACTTCTAGACGTTCTAACACACCTTCTTTGGGCCGTTCTTTGGGCCGTTCTTCTGTGCTTTCCTTAGGCTCCCAAGGGGAAGCGGTTAAGGTGCTTCAGCACGCGCTCACGATGAAGTTCCATCCTGCCATTGATTTGGTGGAAGATGGACATTTTGGTCCTCAAACGCTCGCGGCTGTGAAGTATATGCAATGCGTTGTGGGCCTCTCGATGGATGGTGTTGTGGGCGATCGCACCCAGGCGTTTCTGGAATGGGGTGTGGATGCCTTGCCTGTGTTGTCTTTAGGCAGTACCGGGCCAGCGGTAGTTGTTGTTCAGCAAGTGCTGAATCAAGAAGGGTCCATGCCGGGCTCACCCCTGAAAGGCAGGGAACTCGTACTGGATGGCTTGTATCGCCAACAAACCCAACAGGCTGTGAAAATCTTTCAGCGCCGTTTCAATTTGCTCCCTGATGGCATTGTTGGGGCAAAAACGTGGGGACACATCATGCCATTACGGCTAATGGCCCCAACTTGTTCGGCTTTGCTAGAAACGGTGTAGGTAGGTTGATGGCGCGGCGGCTTCATGACTCTGCTGAAGTGTAGGGATGTGCCAGTGCCCGTGTGTCATTACCTGTGTGTCAGGGCCGACGGCAGGAAGGTTTGCTTAATCGATAGGCCTTTCTGTTGCCGGCTAAAATTATTTTGATTTCCTATTTTGATTTTTGTGGCTGAACGATGAGAGATATTAAGTCTCTTAAATACTTAAGACTGATTTAGGAGACTTTTATCCCAAATAAACACTTTTACCTTTTGCCCCATCTTGCAAGCTCTTTGTCAAGGCACTAGAGCACACAACATAGTGTGCTCGAATCACTGCTGTGTCTGCGAAATAGAGCGATGTAGCTAGAGAGATAATCGAAGATTTTTTAATTTGAAGTGAGCTTCCTAAGAGATCGCTTTCATGAAGGCTGTTGTCTTTTATGTTGAAATGCTGCTGACTATCTCTGCGGTTACTTTTTAGAGCGTATTTATTGTTCTTTTTCCTCTGATATTTCTCCACTTAAAGGGGCTTTTCATGCAATTTCTATCTTCCCTTTTCCATAGTCGAGCTAATCTGCTGGCAGGATTTTTACTCTTAACCACAGGGGCTAATACGTCTACGGCTACGGAAATTAGGAGCCACCTTGATTTGCAGATGAGTGATTACACTGTAATACAACAACAATATGATACGCCGGTTCAGGCGTCAGCCGTACCTGATGACAGTTTGTTGGCAAGTGTTCCTCAAGGCATTCGCCCTGGAACAGGGAGTCAGTTATATTCTCAGCGACAGGTTGCTTTGGCTGAGGGCTATGTCCATACCCGAATCTCTCCGGATAGCTTTTCTGACCATTGGGTGAATGCAACTGGGATCCGTAGTTCTGAGCAGTGGGTGGCGTTGTTGGCAGAGGAGGCCGCTGCCATGGCACAGCTGCCGGAGGAGGCTCCTTTGAGTATTGTTGTGGGTGATTCTATTAGCCAGTGGTGGCCTGCTGACTTGCTCCCACAGGACCGTTACTGGCTGAATCAAGGAATTTCAGGGGATACGACAGCGGGCATTTTAAGTCGGCTCTCTAGCTTTGCTCAGACTCGGCCAGACACGATTCATTTGATGGCGGGCATTAATGATTTGAAAAATGGTGCCAGTGATGTGGATGTGTTGCTGAACTTGGCGGAGATTATGCGACGGTTGCGTGCGCAGCATCCTGAGGCCCATGTGATTGTGCAGTCTATTTTGCCGACGCGGCGAGATAATTTGCCGGGCGATCGCATCCGTGCTTTGAATGCTCAGATTGAAGCGATCGCACGGGAACAGCAGGTCACCTATGTTGATTTATATCCGGCCTTTAGCGATGATGCTGGCAATTTGCGGGCGGAACTCACCACTGATGGGCTGCATTTGAACCGTTATGGCTATGAGGTTTGGCAGCTTGCTATGACGAACTAATCCATTCGGAAAATTGGACCAGATAAATCGGACCCTTAGGTGTTCTCGCTTATAATCGTGGCGATACTCCTAGATTAATTCCTACTTATCCTCCCTAAAGCCGATAATGCCTAGCTTCTTTGTCAGTTACAACAAAGCCGATAAAGCCTGGGCCGAATGGATTGCTTGGATGCTGGAAGCAGAAGGTCATAAAGTCGTTATCCAAGCGTGGGATTTCCGACCGGGGGGAAACTTCGTGCTCGACATGCAGCGAGCCGCCGCCGAAACCGATAAGACCCTAGTGGTGCTATCCGAGGACTATCTGAATGCTGATTTCACCCAGCCTGAATGGGCCGCTGCCTTTGCGGGCGATCCTACCAGCTTGCAGCGTAAGATTATTCCCATCAAAGTGCGAGAATGCCAACCGAGTGGATTGCTGCGGTCGATTGTCTATGTGGATTTGGTAGCGCTTGAGGTTGACGATGCCCGACAAGCGATCTTGAATGCGTTGCCAGAGCGATTAAAGCCGGAGACTGAGCCCGCTTTTCCCAAGGCTGATCATGACGCTTCGATGCCTGATCAACCTGCCTTTCCTAATAAGCCAAAGCCTTGGAATGTCCCTTACGAGCGGAATCCCTTTTTCACAGGACGTGAGGAGGTTTTAACAGCCTTACATCAACACCTGAATCAAGATCGTGCCGTTGCGATATCTCAGATTCAAGCAATTAGTGGTTTGGGTGGCATTGGTAAGACCCAAACTGCCGTGGAATATGCCTATCGCTATCGAGAAGATTACGATGTGGTCTTTTGGGTCAGGGCAGATACGACAGTGGAGTTGAGCAGTGGGTTTGTGGCGATCGCGCAGCTACTAGATCTGCCTCAAAAGGATGACCCAGCCCCGGATAATGTGGTGCAAGCCGTGAAGCTGTGGCTAACGCGACACCCGAACTGGCTACTGATTTTTGACAACGCTGACCAACCAGAATTAGTCCAACCTTTTAAGCCCCGCTTTGAACCGACATTTGAGCCGACATCTGAGCCAACAGATACCCAAGGCCATTTTCTCGTCACGTCACGGTCTCAGGATTTTCAGGCGTTAGGCATCACCCGTCCAGTGGAGATGGAAACCCTGGAGCCAGCAGACGCATTAACCTTTTTGTGG
>JBCDAG010000616.1:0-3238 GCA_039186165.1 Cyanobacteria bacterium P01_F01_bin.53 | reverse complement strand
TATGGTCGTTAGGTTCAGGTTTGGAAAAAGGCCGAAGTCTGCGTTCTTCAGGAACGGTGCTAATGGGATAGTTTCAATTCAAAAATAGTGGGTGCGCAGTCTGAGTGTGGCCTGTTTTTCTTTCTTGCTTCCTGTACAATCAAGTCGCACAGACCCCAAATTGCACGGACGACAACGCGCACGGATGGCAGCAATTCAGATATCTCAGCGCTCGATACAGCAGGCTAGCAAAGCGGTGTCGGTTCGGCGGATGCCCGTTGATGTGGCCCATCGGGGCGCTCAACTGATTGTTTTTGTAGATGATCGCGGCGATCCCTTGAGCTGGGAGCAAGTGGCTTATGGCCTCGCTGAAGACGCCGATTTTTGCCAGCAATGGAATCAAACCTGGGCGGATCTTCCCTTTGACTTTGAATGGAAGCCCGTGCCAATTCATCCCTATACGGCGAAGAGTCAACCCTTTTTTGTCGTCGTGTTTCCGGCTAAGTTTCGACCGGCAGACCCGAGTGATTTTGCAGACCACTTAGACAGACGGTTGCCGGGTTCGCTGACGGTGGAGTTTGATAATTTTTCAGGGGATGCTCGCTTACTGGTACCGGCCAACACCGGAGACTATGGACATATTGCGGCCTTTTGTCGGCGGGCGAGCCCAGAGGCACAGCGGGCGCTATGGTGGCAGGCCGGAAAGCTCTGCCGTGCAGCGATTTCTGCTGAAAAGGCGGTGTGGTGCAATACCCATGGCCACGGGGTGCCGTGGCTACATGTTCGCTTTGATCGGCGGCTAAAGTATTCTGCGTTTGAGCCGCGCGGTAGCATCAGTGCCAATTCTCAAGCCATTTGGTACAAGCGCATCTATCATCGAGCTATGGATCATCGGGCTATGGATGAGCCTAACTATACCCTTCGCACCGCAGCCCCCGAGGATGAGTCTATTTTATGGACCATGCTGATGCATGCCGCCCATGAGATGTCCTTGGAGCCGTTACAGACCTCTCCGGCCCTCGCCCGTTATGTTCAAAATTGGGGAAGAGCGGGTGATGTGGGTGTGATTGCTGTTCAGTCAGATACCGCTATTGGCGCGGCTTGGCTACGGCTCAGCGTAGAAGATGCTGCGGATAATAAAGGGTATGGCTATGTGGATGAGAACATTCCAGAGTTGGCGATCGCAGTGGTCCCCGAGGCTCGCTCCCACGGCGTTGGCACAAATTTGCTAGTCGATATTTTAGCGCTGGCTCAAAAGCAATTTCCCGCTGTTTCCCTAAGCGTTCGGGGCAATAATCCTGCGGTCCATTTATATCAACGCTTTGGGTTTCAATCCGTAACAGGCAGCGAGGTAAAAAATCGCACAGGGGGAACTTCTTTCACCATGGTCCGGACATTCGATTAGTCGCTGTGAGACAAACAGCAGTGGTGAACCAAACGAGTATGCGCTCTTGCTATATAGTGTTGGTCGTCGTTGCAGCTGTTCTTTCTACACTTGACTATCCTTTCTGCGGATAACCGTAATTCAGAGCCCCCGCTTACAAGCACCGGATTAGCGACTATGCCTAGGCCGACGGCCTGGCGTCGGTTTACGCGTGATCGGATGGCGGTGCTTGGTGCGATCGCGCTATTTCTCCTGGTGACGGCAGTGATTGTTGGACCGTTGGTATATACCGCCTCCTACAGCACAATTGACTACGCCCAAGCAATGCTCTCGCCTAGTTTGCAACATCCCTTCGGCACCAATGACCGGGGCCAAGACCAGTTAGCCAGAATGCTATGGGGCGGACGGGTCAGCCTCTCTGTGGGTATTACGGCGATGTTAGTCTCTATCACCCTAGGCACACTCATCGGTACCGTAGCCGGATTTTGCGGCGGCCTGATCGACAATATTTTGATGCGACTGACAGACTTGTTTTTGTCATTACCCCAACTGCCGCTGTTGCTTTTGATTATTTACCTATTTCGCGATCGCGTGCGAGACCTGGCAGGGCCTGAACTAGGAATTTTCCTATTGATCATTGTGGTGATTGGCGGGTTGACCTGGATGGCGACAGCTCGACTTGTGCGGGCGGGCTTTTTGGCCATGAAAGAGCAAACCTTTGTGCAATCAGCGCGATCGCTCGGTGCATCCCCCATTCGAATTGCCTGGCGGCATATCTTACCGAACGTGATTGGCCCGGTAATTGTGGCGGCAACCTTAGGTGTGGGCAATGCCATCATTACCGAATCAACTTTGAGCTTTTTGGGCATTGGCTTTCCGCCCGATGTGCCGACCTGGGGCCGCATGCTATTCGATGCACAAAACTACATTACAACTGCTCCCTATTTAGTCCTTTTTCCAGGGCTGGCGATTTTTCTGACGGTGCTTAGTGTGAACTATGTGGGCGATGGGTTAAGAGATGCTTTGGATGTGCGTTCACGCTAGTGCTGATTTTGATAGTATCGCGCTTGTGTTGGCAAGCCAGCATCGCGTTAGTGTTGGTATAGCCAAAGTTTTGTTAGGTTTTCAACAAAAAGGAGTAGCCATTATGGCTACTCCTTTTTACTTTACTCCTTTTAAGGTTTTCTGTTTTTGAAGATGCTTATTTAAAGAACTAGTCGTTGTCGGAAATAATGCTCTTAGCCTGTTCAAGTAGAGTTTGCAGGGTGGAACAATCGCCACCACCACTGCAAACTTCATTCTCCGCGGCGATATCATCAGCCAGCTGATCGAGATCTGCCTGTGTGAGGCCTGCCGCGATTGCTCGCTGTTGGGCTTCTGCATTAGTACCTGTGATGTCGGAGACATTAGTACCTGTGATGTCGGAGACATTAGGACCTGTGATGTCAGAAAGGTTAGACTGAGCGACAGCGGGTAAAGCTGTCGTTAGTACCAAGGCTGCTGCCAGTGTGTGGCTGCTCCAGCAGGTGAATGTCATTGAGAAAACTCCTGAGTTATTGAGGGCTGAAAAAATGACTAGGATGCACTCGGATTTGCGCCAGACTTAAAGAGGATGGCCCTACAAGCCCAGCACGGAAAAAACGTCCCTAAGCGAGATGCCAACACCTAATACGAATCGAGGGTCGCCATCTCCTTCGCCTAGAATATCTCGAATAGCGGGCGTAAAAACTAAGGGGAAATTAGGAAAGGGTGCGACTGAGACCCCGACGGCCAAATCTTGCCCTGTCCATTCGGTAATCAGGTTAGTAGATGGATGAACCTGTAGGGCTGCGCTACCGAAAGCGCCCACTCCAAACTCACCGCTTGCAATTTGGT
>JBCDAG010000615.1:0-3239 GCA_039186165.1 Cyanobacteria bacterium P01_F01_bin.53 | reverse complement strand
TTGGTGTGAATGCCTGCCGAAGTTGTGTGAATCAGCACTTGGAGAGGTAACGTGACTCACCGGAGCCATACCGCTTGGTTTGCAGCAGAATTTTAGCGCCCTCGTAGTAGATGGCACCATCTATCCCGCCATCATGTTTGAACTGTGGGGCTTCGGTCTGAAAGCCCATTTCAGCAAAGCAGTTAATGATGATTTGCTCGAAGCTAAACGGTGAAATCGTCCGCAGAGCACCGAAGACAAATTGCCGTTGCTGATCGGCTGTTTTGCCAATCACGCTCTGGCGAAGGCTTGCGAGCACATAGCGGGCACTCTCCTCTGCCTCCTCAGCGGTAGGGATAGGGAATAGTTGTCTGGAGGCACCACGCTGCGATCGCTGGCCATGGGGTAGGGCAGGGCGCTGGTGGCGTTCTTTAAGTGCCCTGAAGTCCACCGAACTCGGTTTTGGCATACTTAGCCCACTTGTGGATTTCTTTTTGGAAGTCAGCAACTACGCGAATATTGAGCCATAGGCCACTATTCTCAATAACCTCTAAATCAAACTTACAGTGCTTGTGTATTTCTTCCAGGTCTTTGTCTCTTGGATGGAGTGCGGGATCATTTGTCGCGCCCATTTGCGCCAGCAGTTGGCCTTTGGTTAGTTTGTGGTCAATAGTCTGCTTAAGGAAGTATTGACGCAGGTGATCATCTTTAATCTTGCCCAACACTTCCATTTTGGAGCGGCCTATCAATCCTGAATGAAAGGCCCTTTTGAGTGCCTCAGGATAATTGACCAGTTTGAGCATATTGGTTCTGAAATTGCTTAAGCTGCGCCCCGCTGCATTTAGAACTTCTTCAATAACGGCTTTTTGCTGGGGATTAACATTACACCCACTTTCTCTTTCTGGATGGCCCAATTGATGCAGCAGTGGGGTCACCGCATGGGGTGGTAACTGCAACTGTCCACATAAGATTTCTAAAATAGCCTGGGCCTCATCAAGGATACTAAGGTTTTTCTGGGTGCGATTATCAATCAACTGCCGCTGCAGTTGCGCTACCTCCGACATGGATTTAATAACAGTGACTGGAATCTCCAATAACCCTAGCTGTTGGGCAGCAACATAACGGCGACGGCCTAGCCCTTCTAACACCTCATAGATGGTCTTACCCTGCGAGCACGAGCCGATCGCACTCACGGTAATCGGTGTTAACATCCCATTTTTCTGAATGAGCTGTTTAAGGTCATCCAAACACAGATTATTCCGCAGGGCTTTAGACTTCAATCTGACATGAGCCAAAGGCACAATTTTGGTGCCTTCTGGATACATGGCCAGGTCTGGTTTTTGTGCAGGGCTTGATGGGTCATGCTGCATCGGAGAGGTCTTTCTCAAAGGCAAGAAGGCTGCAGGGTGTTGCTAATGTCTCTTGTTCAAGTTTTTTAGCACGCTCTACCCAACCTTTAAGCCACGGAAGAAACGTAAGCAATATATCTTCGTCATACCAAAGTGGACTATGGCGAATCGCCTCCATGCAATCGTCACATTGCTGACGGGCGGCTCTAAGCTGCTCATCGGCAAAGTTTTGCAGGTCAACCACATTAGAGGCTGGTTGCTGCACCTCCGTTGCAAATACAGCCATATGAATCTCCCCTTTATGTCTGTAATTTGAAACAAACAAAAGCCAAATTCATTGCAATTTGCAAGAGTAAATTTGGCGCAATGCACGATACATTCGCTAAGTGCTTGTGATGGCTGCAAAACTTTTTTGCAGCTCGGCAAAGGTGGTCGAAGTGCGTTGATAATACATGTGCACTGATTTTCAAAAGGGGTAACGGCGACCGCCGGAATCCATCTTACGCAGACCGGTCTTCTGGGCTCTCTTGTTAGGACGGGCGCTTTTTATGCCAAATCAAGATATATGCAAACCGTCACATCTCGCTGTAGGCTTTGCTGTCACAGGGATGTAAGAACAGACTAACGCGCATACTCTTAGACTGTTCTTAAGCTAAATGATAACGATGGAGTGGGCATTTCAGTCCGGTGAGGAGAATTACGCGACTCTGGGATGTATGTACCGCATCAGGCTCACAGGGCTTACATAGAGTCCTCTCCGGAATCGGCCAGATAGTTGCTGGATTCTGAAGTGGGCCAGCAACTTACCTTAGGGTCTTTTCAATACTGTCAACGCATTGAGTCAGAAACGGTAGTAACCCAAGGCGCTAAGGGCGGTTGACGCGTGCTTAAAATCATAGAAAGGGCTACTTACCGCAATTGAGCAAATCATGAAAAGTAACAATTCTCTAGAGTCGAATTTTGGGACTTTAGTTGGGTGGGGCACTATCTTGATGGGGATAGCGGCCATACTTACTTTTAGCGCGGATATCGATATATCACGCTGGCGCAAAGCTTCACGCACGCCCGATTTATCCATTAAGCCCGATCACGTTACACCTAATTTTTCATCAACTACATCCTCAGTTGGTAGACCGTCTATTGGCATTCGGGTAATAACAGCCTCACCTCAAGAGATAGAGGACTTAAATGCGTCCCCAGATATGCAGTATGACCTCCCTAAAAAGGCTTCCGTTGTGATCGTCGATGTAGATGATGACAGTCCAGCGGATAAAGGCGGGTTAAAGGCTTTTGACATCATTACTCAAATTGAGGGAAAAGACATCATATCTGCCAAGCAAGTAGAAACCATCATTAAAGATAGTGAACCGACCCAGGCCCTGCAGTTTGAAGTCATTCGACAGCCGAATAATCAGGTACAAGAAGTATTTATTCATCCAGAAGTAATCAAAGGTATCCACACAAGGATGAGATGGGCAACCACGCCATATCCCAGCTAAGGTCCACTTGCAAGGTCGGTTGAATATTGGAATGGAATATCTGGTGAAGGCTTAGCTATCCTTAGCTTATAAGGACTACTGAATTACGAAAAACTCTTGCTGGAGTAATCGTGCTTTGACCTGGGGTGCACCATGAGTAGATTATTAAGCATTTTTCTACTAACTCTGATGTCCATCGTTCTACCTGCTTGCATATCAGAAGACCTTTCATCATCGTCGCCAAATCCACCTGCTGAATCTCAACAAAATATGACTTATGCGCCGATAGAAGCTGATAGCACTATCGGTGAGCTTCCCTTCGAGGTTACCGCGACCAGTATTACTTCAAATGACAATAAACGAATTAATGCAGTGATTTCTATTAAAAACACCTCTGCTAATAAACCACTCCATATCTTGAAATATTGGATGG
>JBCDAG010000614.1:0-3252 GCA_039186165.1 Cyanobacteria bacterium P01_F01_bin.53 | reverse complement strand
TTGCGCGGTTGGGAGGCTATTTAGAGCATCGACGCAAAACACCTATCGGCATTCAAGTGCTTTGGAAAGGATGGGCAAAGTTACACGACCTCGTTGAAGGCTGGCAACTAGCCAACCAGACTTAGCAGGAAAAGTCAGATCGATCTCTGCAGTTCTAATTGTCCAAAGGGGGGCAGTGGTTAAAGCATTCACATCAAGTGAGCCGATTTGTCGAGGGGGCATTTCCTGGGCCATGGTCGCAGTAGCAGTAGCCAGCAAAGTGGTTCCTAATACGAGAACGCTTAGGTATTTCATGGGATAACTCCAGAGTGTTATAAGTTCAGAATGTTGTGATACTTCCTGCTAGGGAAGCGTCACAAAGCCACGCTCAGGTTTGATGGTGGTAACAGATGATAGTGGCAAGAGAGATGGCATTAGAGATGAATAGTGGAGGGAAGCTGAATAATTAACCAGCTTCCAAGTCTTCAAACACAGGTACTTTCAAATCTTATTAAGCGCCTTTTAACTGCAGCTTTTCTTGCGCTTCTAGCTTACGGGGATGGGGAGTACCGTTTTCAGCAAAGTAGGTCAGCTCTTCGGTAATTTGGTCAATAACCCCGCCCATCTGCATACGCATCATGGGCCCCATGAGGAGATTGAACACTGGCAAAAGCGAAATCTCCATACACATATCCACCTTGCATTTGCCGCCTGCGATGGGGATAAATGTCCAGTTATTTACTAGTTGCCTTACAAAGAAGGGCATTTTTTCACCTTTAGCATCATAGGAAATAAGTTTTTTTTGTTCGTCATAGGTGAGAATCTTTTCCTTGAAGCTACCCATAGCGGTTTCGCAGGTTCGTCCTGAGCAAGGTGCATCTAGGGGAACAGTATCGTTATTTCGTTCCTGAGAAGAATATATGCTGCTAGCCCATTGAGATACATGGGCAAACTGAAGACCCATAATTTCCCAAAGTCTATCAGCAGAGGCGTTAACAGTAAATTGTCGCTTAATTTGCATGGGACTATCTCCTAAATTTGAGTCAGTTAACTAGGTTAAAATTGGCCAACACAATCTGTAACCAATGGATAAGCCATCAGCCAGTCTGTGGTTGTTTTGCAAAATGGGGTGAAAACCTAAAGTAAAACCGCTGTGTCAGGCTGCTATGGCAGTGACCGGGTACTGAATTTCTACCACCATTTCTGATTCATGACCGGGTTTGGGAGGGACTAAAAAGACCTCCCGGCCTGGGCCAATGAGTTGATATTGGTGAGCTTCAGCCCAGGTGCCAATAGCGCTGTAGCAGGGAATGCCTTTCTCAGGTCCGCCAAACCGCATCGCTGTCAACGCTGTCGGAATTGGGGGCAACTCTCGCACAGTCATCTCCAGGCCACCGGATAAGGGCACCTTGATGTCCAAATCCTGCTTGAGCAAAAAGCCCAGCTCCAGGTCCAAGTCATCGGGCTCAAACCGCTCACTATGGATGATGGCGGCAAAACGCCCAAGAGTCTTGGACTTGAACTGTTTCGATACGGTTTGACTTATTTCATTGACAATCGCAAACGTCTCCGAAATGCTTTGACACCGATGCCGTAATGCCAGAAATGACTGGGCAGGAAGGCTTTTCAAAATGACTTCGTCGTCTTGAAGTTGGCCTTTACGCTCAAGCTGTCGCAGGCGAGACTCCACAGCTTGAAGTCGAACCGCTTCAGCCTGAAGGGTTTGCTCAATCTGTGCTCTGCGAAGAGTGAGCATGCCACGAATTTCATCTGCGGCTACCTCATCTTCCACCAGGCGTTTGACCTGATCGAGCGAGAGTCCCAAGTCTTTGAGGGCAAGAATGCGATTGAGCTGGGCAAGTTGCTGCACACTGTAGTAACGATAGCCCGTCTCCCGATCGCTATGGATAGGGGCAAACAGGCCAATATCGTCGTAGTAGCGCAACTGACTCGCTGGCACCTGGGCAATTTTGGAAAACTCACCAATGCGAAACATTCTTGCGTCCTCTAGGCTGATGATTGCAGTCTAAAGTTTCAAGTAACTTGAAGGTCAAGGGGGTATAGGAAAAACTTTGAGACCACCCCATGGAACCAGATTTCTTATTGCACCCGATGAAACCGTAGTGCTGGTTAGAGTAAAGGTATCTGACACGGATGAACTGGAACGTTAGACAGCTCAGAAAACTCACATATATCTTGTAGTGTAAGTGCGGCGAATAGCAGGCAAACCTAAGCTGGCAGGCTTTGAGATGAGTGTTCTGGCTCTGTCAAAAAGTCGGAGAAATCCTTCGTTAACGTCCAACGAAAATTGGAGTAGACGTAGAAAAAGAGTCCCAGCGTGATGCCAATGAGGGTGTATTCAGGGCGCGGCAAAAACGTCGAGACGATGGTCACACTAATACAAACAACTGTGTTGATTACGATAATCCTGCGAGCTGTCGGACAAGTTTTCTGCTGCGAAGTTTGCTGCAGAGCATGACGGGATCGCGTCTTGACGCATTGTTTAGTGAAGCTTAAACAAGGTCTGCCAATGGTTTTTTATTGCGGATAAAGCCAGCGACGAAATAGCTTGGTTAACCGAGGCATTACCCCGTAGGTCAGCACTAACACCACTAGGTAGGTCGCCACCAAAGAGGCCAGTAACTGCGGCAAAAATCGAGTCAGCAGCGGCATGAGTACAGGATTCAACAGGTTCACAGCAACAAACACTGCAAAGGTTGTTAAGATCGCCATTTTATAACGCGCAGGCGTGCCCTGTACGGCCTTAACGGGCAGGGTAAACCAGGTCTCAAAACCGGTGAGAATCTGAATTTTATTTTGCTTGGCAATAAAGGGTTTAGCCTTGTCTAACCACCGTTGTCGCTCGTCTGAATCCAGCCAACGTTTGAGGTTGCTGTAGCAGTCAAACCTGAGAATAATCACAAAGTTAAGACAGATGCCCGCTTCAGGACGAATGACCGTGAGACCGTTATGGCCGGGAAACTGTCGGGCCGCCTCGGAAATACCCTGCACCCAGCGTTCATAGTCGGCCTGGTGCTGACGGGATACGCGCTGGGAGATAACGGCGGTCACGGGTTGATTGTCATCGTTGCGGTGCTTGACAATTTGAATGGAGGGATATGCGTTAGGGGCCGTCATGGGTTGCGTTAGTAAACGGAATGGGGATGGGGCAAACAAACGGGAATGGATGGGATGTTATTTTAGTGCAGTCTCCTTGGGTATGGAACTATCTGAGATGCAGTGCAGTATAACAATCCGATTGAAGATGTGACG